>WBXI01000285.1 GCA_008933025.1 Verrucomicrobiota bacterium | reverse complement strand
TGGCGAGGAACAGCCGGATCCAGAGGAACACGAGGGTGCCGGACCCGAGCGAGAAGAGGGTGTTGCCGGCGATCCATCGGAGGGGGGCCTCCCCGATCCAGAGTTGGTCGTAGTTGCGGGCGACGGCGGCGAGCAACACGAGGCCCAGGGCGAACTTCCACGCCCCGGCGAGGCCGGCGATGGCCCGCACGGATCCGGCGTGCCCGACCAGATATCCGGCCCAGTGTTTGGGCGAAGGTTGCGCGTCCGTGGGCATCGGCGCGATGAGGGCGTGTCTTGGCCGCGCCGGGAAGCGCTTTCGGCGGGGGCGTGCCCGCCGGTCGCGGCCGCGGTCGCGCGGTCCGGGCATCCCGGTTCAACGCCTTCCGGCGCGGGATTTGTGGAACCTGCGGAATTCGCGGAGTTGCGCGGGATGGGTCTGCCAGAATTCCACCAGCGCGGACAACGCCGCGAGGGTCTGCGGCCGCAGGTGGTGCTCGATGTCCTCGACCTCCTGCTCGACGGTTTCCGCGCCCAGTCCGAGTTGGGCCAGGAGCGCGGAGAGCGTGTGGTGCCGGTCCCGGATGTCCGCCGCCACCGTGCGGCCCGCGTCGGTCAGCGTGAACCCGCGGTAGCGCTGGTAGTTCACGAAACCGCGCGCGGCCAACCGCCGCACCATGTTCGACACCGTCGAGCGGTCGAGCGACAGCGCCTCGGCCAGGTCGGACACCCGGGCATAGCCGACGCGGTCGACCAGTTCCTGGATGCGCTCGAGGTGATCCTCGGTCGATTCCGATCGCGCGGGCACGGGACGGCGGCGGGGGGCGGGCACGGGGAGAACCTACCCGCGGCCCGACGCGACCGCCAAGCGGTTGTTGGCGGGGACAGAAATGTTTTGTTCTTAACACATCGTGTTTGCAGCACCACTGGATTGCCGCCAGAGTGCGATCCGATGGAACCAACCCCGGGTGAAACCCCCATGAGCGCGCCGGGCCCGGAAGCGGGCGCCGGTGCCGCGGCGCCACCGGCGGCGGTGGCGGCTGCCGGCGGTTGGCGGCGGGAGAGCGGGGAGCGCAGCCTTCCCGAGGCGCACGGCACCGTCCCGGTCCCGCGCCATTTCGGTTTCTGGCGCAAGCTGCTGGCGTTTTCCGGTCCCGGGTACCTCGTTGCCGTCGGCTACATGGACCCGGGCAACTGGGCGACCGACCTGGCGGGTGGTTCGCGGTTCGGCTACACCCTGCTGTCCGTCATCCTGCTCTCGAACCTGATGGCCATCCTGCTGCAGTCGCTCTGCGCGCGGTTGGGGATCGCGACGGGCCGGGATCTGGCGCAGGCGTGCCGCGACCACTATTCGCGCCCGGTCAACGTGGTGCTCTGGATGCTGTGCGAGGCGGCGATCTGCGCGTGCGACCTCGCGGAGGTCATCGGTTCGGCCATCGCCCTCAAGCTGCTCTTCGGTCTCCCCCTGGTGGCGGGCGTCCTGTTGACCTCGCTCGACGTGCTGGTGGTGATGTTTCTCACCCACCGGAGTTTCCGCTGGCTCGAGGTGCTGGTGGTGACGCTCATCGTGGTGATCGGCGGGTGTTTCCTCGCGCAGATCCTGTTCGCGCGTCCGGACGCCGGGGCCGTGTTCCGCGGGTTCCTGCCGCGCGCGGAAATCGTGACCAATCCCGAGATGCTCTACATCGCCATCGGCATCCTCGGGGCGACGGTCATGCCCCACAACCTGTACCTCCACTCGAGCATCGTGCAGACCCGCAAGTACGAGGGCACGCCGGAGGGGAAGCGCGAGGCGATCGTGTTCGCGACGATCGATTCGTCGGTGGCGTTGATGGCGGCGTTGTTCATCAACGCGGCGATCCTGATCGTGGCGGCGGCGGCCTTTCACCGGTCGGGGACCGTGGTGGACGGCATCGAGAAGGCGCACGAATTGCTGGCGCCGTTGCTGGGCGCGGGCATGGCGAGCGTGCTGTTCGCGGTGGCGCTGCTGGCAAGCGGCCAGAACTCCACCCTCACCGGCACCCTGGCCGGCCAGATCGTCATGGAGGGATTCCTCAACCTGCGGATCCGTCCCTGGTTGCGGCGGTTGGCGACGCGCGCGCTGGCGATCATTCCGGCGGCCATCGTGGCCGGGGTGGCGGGCGACCGGGGGGCGGAGAAGATGCTGGTGCTCTCGCAGGTCATCCTCTCGTTGCAATTGCCGTTTGCCGTGGTGCCGCTGGTGCTGTTCACCGGCGACCGGGCGAAGATGGGCGAGTTCGTGGCGCCGCTCTGGATCCGGATCCTGGCATGGGTCACGGCCGCGACGATCATCGTGCTGAACGCGAAGTTGCTCCTCGACGTGCTGTCGTCGAGGGGACATTGAAGCCCGCTCCCCGACGAACCATGTACCGACGCATCCTGGTAGCCCTCGAGAATGGCCGTGCCGACACGGCGCTGGTGCCGCACGTGCTCGAGTTGGCCCGTTTGGCCGGTGCGGAACTCCTGCTGGTCCACGTCGCGGACGGTTGGGCGGCGCGGCATTTCGACGCGTTGAAACTCGCCGAGTCGGAGGAGATGCGCGCCGACCGCGGGTATCTGGAACGCACCGCCTCGGAACTGCGCGCCGCGGGTCTCGGGGTCTCGGTGCACCTTGCCATGGGCGATCCCGCGCGCGAGATCCTGCGGGCGGCGGAGGAGAAGGACTGCGACCTGATCGCGATGACCACCCACGGGCATCGCTTCGTGGCCGATCTGCTGTTCGGGAGCACCATCGCCGAGGTGCGGCACAAGGCCTCGGTCCCGTTGTTGTTGGTCCGCGCGAAGGAGTAGCGCCGTCACTGGCTCCTGCCGAAGCGCTTCTCGAGTTCGCGCCAACCCATCTCGATCAACGTCGGCCGTCCGTGCGGGCAGGTGTACGGCATGGCACAGGCCCGGAGATCGGCCACCAGTTTGTCGAGTTCGCGGCCCTGGAGGGGGTCGTTCGCCTTCACCGCATGCCGGCACACGGTCTTGGCGATGACGTCCTCCCCCAACCGCAAGGCATTGACCCCGGCGCCGGCGGCCTTGAGCGCGTCGATCAGGTCGAACGCGAACTGGCGCGGGTTGCCGGCCCGCACGAACGGCGGCAGCGCGTCCAGCAGGAAGGTCCGCTCGCCGAATTCCCGGAGGCTCACGCCCAACCGGTTCAGCGTCTCGAGTTGGCGCCGCACGAATTCGGCGTCCCGCACCGACAGTTCGACCGTTTCCGGCAACAGCAGTCCCTGGGATGCCGCCTGCCCGGCGTTTTCCAACCGCGCGAGCATCTGCTCGAACAGGATGCGCTCGTGCGCGGCGTGCTGGTCCATCAGCACCAGACCGCGGTCCGATTCCAGCACCACGTAGAGGCGGCCCACCACGCCGACGACGCGCAGCGGGACCGAAAGCAGCGGTCGGCCGGTCCCTACGCCGGGGATGGCCGATGCCGCGGTTGGGGCCGGGAACGGGGAATCCGGCGCCGGCACGGGAGGTGCCGCCGGCGTGGACGCGCCGGGCGAAGGCATTCCAGACGTCGCCGCGGGGGCCGGGATGCGGAGGGGTTGGGGCGGGGCTGCCGGTGGATGTGGCGCGAAGGCCGGGGGCGCGGGGGTGCGTTGCGGCAGCGAGAGGGAAGTCTGCACCGGTGGAGCGACGGCCGAAGCGGCGGCGGGAGTCGGCGGGCGGGAGGGTGGTTCGGCGTCCGGCGCCTCGTGCGCGGGGGATTGGGTGCGGGCGAAGCGGAGCAGCGCCTCGCGGATGGCCTTGGCAACCAACCGGCGCACGGCGCCTTCCTCGCGGAACCGAACCTCGCGTTTTGCCGGGTGGATGTTCACGTCCACGGCGGCGGGATCGATTTCGAGGAACAGGCAGCACACCGGGTAGCGCCCTTTCATGAGCGCGGTGTGGTAACCCTCGAGCAGCGCGAAATTCAGGCCCTTGTTCTCGACCGGCCGACGGTTCACGAAGAGGTGCTGTTCGTCGCGCGACGACCGCGAGACCCCGGGGGTGCCGATCCATCCCCAGAGCCGGAACGTGCTGAACGACGGCTCGCGGAGCAGGGCGGGGGCATCGGGATCGTCGCCGCCGGGGGCTTCCTCGACGCGCGCCTCGAAATCGACGGGGAGCAGCGAGAGATCCCCGCCGTGCAGTTGGCGGAGTCGGTCGCGCACCGCCGCGAGGCGCTCGGCGGGCGAACCGGCGGGTGCCGGGGCCAATTGCCAGACCGGGCGCGTGTCGTTCACGAAGGCAAAACCGACGCCGGGATGCGCGAGCGCCGCCAGCACGAGGTAGTGCTGGATGTGGGCGCGCTCGGTCTCCTCGCTGCGGAGGAATTTCCGCCGGGCGGGCAGGTTGAAGAACAGGGAACGGGCCTCGATCGTCGTTCCCGACGGACTCGCGGCGGATTTCACCTCGGCGATTTTCCCGCCGGCCACGACGATCTGGGTGCCCTCGCCGGAGGCGTCGTCGCGTTCGCGGCTGGTCAGCACGAAGCGGCTGACGCTGGCGATGCTGGGCAGCGCCTCTCCGCGGAACCCCATGGTGGTGACCGCGGCGAGATCCTCCGCCCGCTGGATTTTCGAGGTGGCGTGGCGTTCGAGACACAGCAAGGCGTCGTCGCGTCCCATGCCGAATCCGTCGTCGGTGATCCGGATCAGGCTGCGACCGCCGGCGCCGATCTCCACGACGATGCGGTGGGCATCCGC
>WBXI01000284.1 GCA_008933025.1 Verrucomicrobiota bacterium | reverse complement strand
CCAGCAGACCATCCAGGAAGTCAACGGCCACAAGCTGATCACGCGCATCGGCCTCCACAGCGGGGTCGCCAACGTCGGCAACTTCGTGTCGACCCAGCGCGTCGACTACACCGCGCTCGGGGAAAACATCAACCTCGCGAGCCGCATGGAGGGCCTCAACAAATACCTCGGCACCGAAACGCTTCTGACCGGCCAGGTCCACGCTCTCGTCGCCGGGCGCTTCCTCACGCGTTTCCTCGGCCGTTTCATCCTCAAGGGCTTCGAGAAGGGGGTCGAAGTCCACGAGTTGCTCGGTCGCCCCGAACAGGCCCCGGAATTCCGCGCGCTCCACGAGCCGTTCGCCGAGGCCGTGGCCAAGGTCCAGGCCCGCGACGTCGAGGGTGCGTCCGCCGCGTTCGACGCCTTGCACGCCCGGTTCCCGGAGGATGGCCCGACGAAGTTCTATCTCAAGGCCATGGCCGAACTCCGCGGGCATCCGCCGGGGCCCGATTGGGACGGCGCGGTGGAACTGAAGGAGAAGTGACGGACGACGGGTACTTGGTTCCCCCCGGGATGGGTCGGGACGCCGGGTTCCCGTCCACCCGGCGTCCCTTCCTCTCGTGCCGCCCCACGGACGCCACGCCCGACTCCGCGCCTACTTGCCCGGGGCCGGGACGTAGGCAGGATTCTTGCCGAACTGGAGACTGGGCGCCGTCGCCGTCTCGCTGACCTCGAACGCCACCCAGTGGCCATTCGCGGAATGGGCCGGAAAACCACAGGCGATCGCATAGTCACCCGCCTCCGAGGCCTTGAAGCGGAACGTTTCCCCCTTGCTGCCCGTCGTACCGCGCAACGGTTGCGGCGTGCTGGCCCCCTCGAACGCCGGATCCCCCATCTGCACGCGCTTGGCCACCGCGCGTTCCACGACGATCGCGCTGTGGGGCACCGCGCTGCGGTTGGTGAAGGCCACCTCCACCGTCCAACCCACGGGCACGACGTACTTGGCCCCGCCCTTGGAAAACCCGTTGAAGTTCATCCCGTAGTTCGCCGCGTTGAACGACGCGATGATGACGATGCGCGCCGTCTTGGACTCGGATCCCAAGAACAGGAAGTCCTGGGGCTTGGGCGGTTCCGGATTGGCGATCTCGCCGGCCACGGCGCCGTGCCCCGCGTGTCCGGGGGGCACGGCGTTGGTGTCCTCGGCGCGCAACGACCCGACCGCCGCGCCGGCCAGCCACACCGCGAGAGCGGCACCGCACAGGGATGTTATCCTCATGTCGCTGGGTTCGCCTTGTTCCTACTGCTCCAACGGAGCGAGCACAGCGCCTGCCGGCACCTGGTCGACCGGCACGATCTTCCAGACGCTTCCACGCTCGTTCTTCTCGGGATCGGCGGGCCCGCCGTAGTTCGCGTGCGCGTCGGTCACGTGCAGCGTCCCGTCGAAGGAACGTCCCGCGCCGGTGAACATCAGCTTGGTGTCGAGCAGTTCCTGCATCTGCCATTTCCCCTGCCCGTCGCGTGCCACGCCCCAGATCTTGCCGGAGCCCCAGTCGCCCATGAAATAGGTCCCGTCGAAGTCCGGGTACTTGACGCCGCGGTAGATGCCGAAGCCCATGACGCAGTTGCCCTGGTCGACGTGGCTGTACTCGGCGATCGGCGGTTCCCCGACACGCGGCGCGTCCTTCACGGCGTCCAACAGCGGCTTGCCCTGGTCGTCGATCGGCAGCGGGAACGGGTGCGTCCCGCACATGAATTTCCAACCGTAGTTCACGCCCGCCTTGCCGGCGGGCTGGAAGTCCACTTCCTCGAAATGGTTCTGTCCGATGTCCGCGATGAAGAGATCGCCGGTCTTGGAATCGAACTGGAAACTCCAGGGATTGCGCAGGCCGTACGCCCAAATCTCGGGACGCGCGTTCGGGTGCAGCCTGTTGAAGGCCTCTTCCGACACGCCGAACAGTTTCATCTGCGACAACGGCGTCAGGAACGGATTGTCCTTGGGAATCCCATACGCGCGGTCCGGGGTCGAGGAGTCGACGTCGATGCGCAGCATCTTGCCGAGATACGAGGACAGGTCCTGTCCCGCGCCCAGCACGTCGCCTTCCCACCCGCCGTCGCCGCTGCCGATGTACAGGTAGCCGTCGGGGCCGAACGCCATTTGGCCGCCGTTGTGGTTCGCGTAGGGCCGGATGATCTGCATGATCACGCGACCGCTCTCGGGATCCGCGACGTCGGGGTTCTTCGCCGAGGCCTGGTACTCCATGATGAACGAGGCACCGTTGAACCACATGTCGGAATAGTGGATGTAGAACTTCCGGTTCTCGCGGAACTTCGGATGGAAGACGATGTCGTAGAGCCCCTGCTCGAGGAACGAACTCACCACCGTGTCATGGATGTCGAGGAACGGCTTCCCGACCTTCTTGCCGTCCTTGATGAGACGCACCACGCCGGTGCGCTCGCAGACGAACAAACGGTCCGTGCCGTCCGGCGCGCTGGTGACCCGGACGGGATCGACGTAGCCGGTCGCGACTTGGACGAGCGCGATCTTGACGGGCTTCGGCAGCTTGCCGCCGGGCGTGGCGGTGTTGTGGGTGGGTTCGGCGGCGGCGACCGAAAGGGCCGCGGCGCATGACAGGAGCCAAGGTGTTTTCATGTCGGTGTAATGGTTAGTCCGTCAAAAAAGATCATCGGCCCGGAGGAAGGGCGCCGGGCGTGTTGGTTCCGGCGGCCGGCGAGGATGGCCCTGCGCCGCGGAACAGTGGGAGCGATTTCTCGATCGTGCGCGCGACACCCCACGCCAATGGGGCGCCGACCAGCAACCAGGCGACCGCGATGCGGAGGCGTCTCATGTCGGAACTCCTTCCGCGGCGAGTCGGTGGCGGGCATCGACAGGCCGCACGAGCAGGTTGCACACGCAGCCCGCCAGCAGGAGGCAACCCATCAGATACAGGGTCGGGTTGTAGGCTTCCGCCTTGGGAATGCCGGCCGTCTTGCGGGCCGTCGACAGGTAGTTGACCAACTGCGGCCCGACCAGTGCCGCGAAGGACCACGCCGTGATGAGTCGTCCGTGGATCGCGCCGACTTGGTGCGTGCCGAAAACGTCGCGCAGGTAGGCGGGAATCGTCGCGAAACCACCGCCATACATGGAGATGATCACGGCGGCGACCGCGACGAACAACTTCTGGTTGCCGGTGTGCTGCGTCCACGGCAAAAGAAAATAGAGGGAGGCGCCGAGCAGAAAATACAGGCAGTAGATCGCCTTGCGCCCGGTGCGATCGGAGGTGGACGACCAAGCGAAACGCCCGCCCATGTTGAAAATGGAGAGCAACCCGGCGAAACCGGCGCCGACGGTGGCGTTCACCCCGAACATGTCCTGGACCATGAGCGGGGCCTGCCCGAGGATACCGATGCCCGCCGTGACGTTCAGCGCCAGCACGGCCCACAGCAGCCAGAATTGCGGGGTCCGCCACGCCCGGTCCACGCCGACCGCCAATGGCTTGCTGGAAGGAGCGTCGGTTGCCGGCGGTTGCCAACCGTCGGGCTTCCAATCGGCGGCCGGCACCCGCACGGACACCGCGCCGAACCCCATGAACACGGCATAAAGCGCCGCCATCACCACGAAGGCCTCGCCCACTCCGGTCGACGTGGCCCCGCGAAAGCGCACCATCAATTCCTGTCCCAGCGGCGCGCCGACCAATGCGCCGCCGCCGAATCCCATGATGGCGAGCCCCGTCGCCAGTCCCGGCCGGTCCGGGAACCATTTCATCAGGGTCGAGACGGGTGCGATGTAACCGAGCCCGAGTCCGATCCCACCGATCACCCCGTAGCCTAGGTAGAGAAGCCAGAGTTGGTGGAAATGGACGCCCAAGGAGCCGAGCAGAAGGCCACCGCAAAAGCAGGCGGCACTGGCGAGCATCGCGCAGCGCGGTCCGCGGCGGTCCACCCATTTGCCGAACAAGGCCGCGGAAAGCCCCAGCATCATCAGGGCGATGGAATAGATCCAGCCGACCTCGGGAATCGTCCAGTCCTGACCACGAAGGGAGTGCGCGATGCCAAGAACCCGGGTCAACGGCTCGTTGAACACGCTGAATCCGTACACCTCGCCGATGCACAGGTGCACCGCCATGGCGGCGGGAGGCACGAGCCAGCGGGAAAACCCGGGCTTGGCCACCACGGCCTCGGTTGAGAGAAAAGAGGGCACTCGACGGATCTTTTTTGGGGAACTGCGACTGGGAAACCTCGGCATTCAGAGGACGCCGCGACTGGAAGCCAAGCGCGAATTGTCCGGATGCCAACAAACGCGCACCTTGACCGGGTTGTCGACGGCCTGGGCACCCGTCGCGCCTTGCCGCGGATCCTGGACGGGATGAAGACGCGATGGCGGGCGGATGAAGTTTTCATGACCATCAGTGTGTGCCGATTCGTTGCCGATGAAACTTCCGGCGATCACTCGGGCATCGGAGATGCCAACGTTCTCCCCGTCTCGATCCTGAGTTCATCCGGTCTGATTCTATCGCCGCGACGACATGCCATCGGGTCTCGCCCACATCCCTGGTACCGAATGAAAAGCCGGAAGGGGGATCGGACGATGCGGCCTCCGGGGTCGGCCGCAGTCGGAATTTTGGCATCCCGCACCAACGCGAACGGGGCAGCGGCGAGATACACCCACACATCCCGTCGGATATTCGCGAATACAAAGCCTGTCCCTCTGTCGGTAGCCCCTCCCGAATACAAAGCCTGTCCCTCTGTCGGTAGCCCCTCCCGAATACAAAGCCTGTCCCTCTG
>WBXI01000283.1 GCA_008933025.1 Verrucomicrobiota bacterium | reverse complement strand
AGGTGCTCCCCGAAACCAAACGCCACGTGCGGATTCGGCCTCCGGTCCAACCGCACCTCGTCCGCCGCCTCGAACACGGTCTCGTCCAGATTCGCCGAGGCCCAGCACAGCGACGCCCGCCCACCCGCCTTCACCTCCACGCCGTGGACGTTCGTGTCCGCCGGGCACACCCGGCCGATGTGCGTCAGCGGCATGAAGGCCCGGAAGAATTCCTCGCCCGCGCCCACGATCCGTTTCGGGTCTTCCCGCAGGTATTCGAGAGCGCGCGGATTGCGTCCCAGATACGCGAGGGCCGACGCGATGCTGTGGATCACCGTGTCGCGCCCGCCGGCAAACGCCAGGTTCGCGAACCCCATCATCTCCTCCCGCGTCAACGGCCGACCGCGGTAGGTCGCCGCCGCCAACGCCGAGAAGAAATCGTCGCCGGGCGACGCCGTCGCGCGGTCGAACTGGGCGCGGAGGTATTCCTCCAGCGCCGCGCCCTTCTTGCTTCCGGACGCGCCGTCCCGGAACACGTGCGTGCCCCAACCGATCCAGATCTCGGCCTCCGCGTCGGGCATGGCCAGCAGCAACGCGAGCGCGCGCGACTGCAGCGGCAGCGCGAATTCCCGCACCACCTCGACCGAATCCCGCGCCATCGCGCCGGCGAGCAACGCGTCGACCAACGCCTCCACGCGCGCGATCACCCCGGGATCCTTCGCGCGGCGGAAGAACGGTTCCACGATCGCGCGGTAATCCGTGTGCTCCGGCGGATCGGTCTCGATCGGCAGTTGCCGCATCGACCGGACGTCTTCCTCGGACGGGATGGGCACGCGGAACGGCGCGTCGGAACTATACGTCTTCCAGTCCTTCGCCGCGCGCCGCACGTCCTCGTGGCGCAGGATCATGGCGATGGGTTCGCCGCGGGATTCGCCCTCGAGCACGCCGGTTTCGATGCGTTTTTCGCGGAAGGGATCGGGGATGGTTTCCATGCGGGAATCTCTTTTGCTGCGGGATGGTCGGGCGCGGCCACGCCGCGCCCGCGTCGCTCACCGGTTCAACCACGCGACCATGGAACGCGTCACCAACCCGGGCGCGTCCTGCTGCACCCAATGGTCGGCGTCCGGCACCGTGACCAGCGTCAGGTCCCGGTCCAACCATTTCCAGGTCCCGTTCAGGGCGTCCGCCAGGAGCGCCTTGTCCTTCAATCCGTGGATCATGAGGACCGGGCACCGGACCCTCGGCCCGTCGCCTGCCGGCACCGCGTACGGTTCGCGCGGATAGTTCGCCTTGTAGAAATTCAGCATGCCCTCGAAGGACGACCGCTTGAACGCGGCGACATAATTCGTGCGCGCGGCATCGTCCCGGACCCAGCGGGCCAATCCATCGGCGGTGAGTTCCGACGCCGCCTCCGGCTTCTGGAAATGCCGGGCATAGGCACTGTTCTTCTGCTGCTCCGGATTGGTCGCCAATTCGCGCGCGAGGCCGTTGGGATGGGGAAGGTTCAGGATCACCAACCGGTCCGTCATCTCCGGTCGCGCCATCGCGAACGACCAAGCCACCGCCCCGCCCCAGTCGTGCCCGACGACGACCGCCTTCTCGCGCCCGAAATGACGGATCACGGCCCCGACGTCGCCGACCAATTTCTCCATCGCGTAGTTCGTCACGCCCAAGGGTTGGTCGCTCCGGTTGAAGCCACGCTGGTCGATCGCCACCACCTGGAATTTCCCCGCCAAGACCGGCATCTGCCGCCGCCACGTGTACCAGTAGTCCGGGAATCCGTGGATCAACACCAGCAACGGGCCGGTTCCCGACGTCACGTAATGGATCCGGACGTCGCCCGACCGCGCAAACCCGTCGGTGCCCAGGCTGGATTCCGACGGCGCGGGCCCATCGTCCGGCGGGGCCGTCTGTCCGGCGCAGTCCCCGGACAGCACGGCCGCGGACACCAGCGCCACCACAAGACGAAGGAGGGGTTGGGTCATGGAAGTGGCGCCGATTCTGGCGTCGGCCGGACCCGTTTGGAAGCCAAGCCTTCGCCCGGAACCCCGGGGTGCATGCGGACGCCATGGCGGCGTCCCGACCCCGACGAGATGCCCCGCCCCGGTTCCCTACTCGCCGGCCAGGATCTCGATTTCCGCGGAGGCGACGCACTGGGCGCGGTTGAGCGCGTCCGTGTAGACCAGCTTCACGTAGCGCCCGCGGCTCGCCTTGGGAAACACCACCTGTCGCCAGGCATGGGGCTCGGTCTTGAAGTTCCCGAAACTCCCCTCGAATTCCGGCAGCGCGGAAAATCCCTCGGGCTTGTCGGCGACAAACACCCGGATCGCCTTCGGGAAATTGCCCACGGCATCCTGCCGGGACAAATAGGCCACGCCGTCGACCGCGCGGCTCTTGCCCAGATCCAGCACGACCGTGTGCGGCGGCGGCGCCATGGATGCGCGCCAAGCGGTATGCCACATGGTTTTGGGATCCCCATCGAAGGCCGCCGTGGCCGGCGTGTCCTTTTCCTCCGAACTGGCCCGCAGCACCGCGACCTGCGACGGCGGCAACCCGAACCGACGCGCCGCGACCGGCCCGCCGGGGCCGGAAGCATCGTCGATCGCGAAATACCGCGCCTTCAGCATGCCGCCCGACGCGAGCTTCCGGGGTTCCCGGTAAAGCGTCGATCCGCGCACCGGATCCGTGCCATCGAGGGTGTAGCGGGTCTCCCACTCCGGCGTCGGGCAAGCGATCGCGAAATGTCCGTCCCGACTCCGCGAGATCGCCGGCGGCCCCATCACCGGGCGCCCGCCTTCGCGATGGGCAATCGAGGGCACCGGCCGGTCGACGTGGTATCCCGCGAACTCGCGGAGGTTCGCCACGCCCACGCACTCCTGCACGGCGAACCGCAGCGCCGTCACCTTGGCCGGCGCGATGGGCACGATCTGCCGCACCCCCACCTGCGTGCCCGTCGCGAGGCGCAGCCAGGCGCCGTTCGGCCCCCGGCCCTCCACCGTGAACCGACGGATCCGTTCGCCGCCGACGATGTCTTCCCGCATGACGAGATGATCGATCGTCTTGGCCCCGCCCAATTCGACGGCCAGTTCGTTGCCCGTGCCGCGGGTGGCGAAGATGGGCTTGGCAAACCGTTGCCGGATCTCGTCCCCGAACTCCGCGAGCCGCTGCATCTGGGCGGCCGGCACCTCGCCGTGGGAATCCGGCGTGACGTTGAGAAGGAGGTTCACCCCGCGTCCGACGGACATGTAGTAGATCTCCAGCAATGACTCGAGACTGAGGATGGACTGGTCGCATCCGGGCGACCAAAACCAGCGTGGCCGGATGATGGACACGTCGCATTCGGCGGGGCACCACAGGTTGCCGGTCGGTGTTCCCGGACCTTCCCGGGGCGTCTCGCCTTCCTTCCAATCGATGGTGTTCCAACACGGGTACGGCGCGAACCCATGCTCCGTTCCCACCCAGCGCGAACCACCCGTCCGCCGGCCCTGGAACGAGATGATCCCGGGCGCGAGCCGGTCGATGATGTCGTTGATCGGGACGATGTTCCCGCCGTCGAACCACATCTCGAACATCGGGCCGTACCCGGAAAGGATCTCGGTGAGTTGCCGGCGGTAGACCTCGTCGTACGCCGTCTGGCGCGCCGGATCCTTGGTTTTTCCGCCGACACCGGCGCCGTGGGTCTCGTCGTAGGGAGCGAGATACACGCCGAGGCGCACGTCGCCGGCTCGGCAAGCCGTGGACAGATCGCCCAGCATGTCTCCCTTGCCCTGCCGCCACGGCGACGTCGTCAGCGAATAGTCCGTGCTCCGGGTCTGCCACGCGCAATAGCCGCCCCCGTGCTTCGCCACGAAAATCAGGTAGCCCGCGTTGGCCGCCTTGACCGCCCGGACCCATTGTGTGGCGTCGAAACGGTCCGGGTTGATGCGGTCGCGCGGCGTGGAGAGATTGTCGCCTTCGCCGCCCTGGTAGACGTTCGGGGCCCAGTGGAAGAACAGGCCGACACCGGCCTCGTGCCAGGCGATCTGCTGCGGCGTGGGCAGCGGAACGTCGGCCGCGCGGGCCAACAGCGCCAACGGGAGCATCAGGAGCGCAAAAACCCGCGCGCGCAGCGGCGGCGGGAACGACTTCGGGACGACCGGTTCGCCGGGGTTGGGATCGGTCGGGAACGGGCGTGCTCGATGGATGCGCATGGTTGGCTTTCGCCGACATGGATTGAAGCCGGCCGGCGGCGTTTATTCATCCGCGGATCGGGCTTCGCGGCGCGGCACCGAAGGCGGCGCGCGTGGAGTCCGGCATCGCCGGGACGGCCCGCCGCGATGCGCCCGGCGGGCAATCGCCCCGGGGCTTCGTCGGGGCCGGGCCCGGGAACCACGGGGTCATGGCAACCGGCTCCTTCCCCCAACCCGCCGTCATCCCGTCCCCAGGCCCCCGGCACGGCGCCTCACGTCAGCCGCGCGTAGAGCGCCTTCAGGTAGCGCGCTTCCGGGAAGGTCGCCGGATGGTCGGGGGCGTGCCCGGTGGTCTCGAGTTCCCGGAAAGCCCGGCCCGACTGCCGCAGCGCGCGCCGGACCGCCTCGAAGAATTCCGCCTCGCTGACGTGGGCCGAGCACGACGCCGCCAGCAACAGTCCGCCCGGGCGAACCCGCGTGATCCCCGAGGCCACGAGCCGTTGGTACGCCTGCACCGCGCCCTCCCGCTCGGTCTCGCGCTTGGCCAGCGACGGCGGATCGAGGATCACCACGTCGAAGTCCCTGGAAGGCGCCTCTTCCAGCCCCTTGAAGGCGT
>WBXI01000282.1 GCA_008933025.1 Verrucomicrobiota bacterium | reverse complement strand
GGGGAAATCACCGCGTGGTCTTCCGCCCGGTTCGTCAACCGCGGCCAATGGCGACTCGAATCCAACGGCCGCATCGCGGGCTACTGCTGCGGGGGCGGCCAAGCGGTGTTTTCCAACCAGGGGACGCTGCTGAAGACGGTCGGGACCGACGCCACCAGCTTCGGCGATCTGACCCTCGAGCAAGGCGGCACCATCGCGGCCGACACCGGGGAACTGGACGTGAACTCCAATTCCAGTTGGTCCGACGGCTCGCGCGTGGCGGGAACCGCACGGGTCCGCTTGGTCGGGAGCCGGCACACCTGGACCGGGGCCACCCAACTGGACGGCGTGCTGGAGTTGGCCGGTGGCAGTCTCGCCGGCACCGCCCGGTTCCAAGGGTCGGTTCCCCTCGAATGGACCTCGGGCAGCGTTTTGGGAACCCTCCATGTCGGGCCGGGATCGACGCTCGCCATCCAGGGAGACGGCGGAAAGTCCTTCGCGTCGGGTGACAGCAGCAATCCGGCGTGGATCGAGAACGAAGGCACGGTCACCTGGCGCGGCGCGACCGTGAGCGCGTGGTCCAACTCGCAGGTCGACAACGCGGGGACGTGGCGACTCCTGGACGACGGGGTGGTGTTCGAATACTGCTGCGGCGGCAACTACGCCACGTTCCACAACTCGGGGACGCTGACGAAGACCGGCGGGACCGGGGCGACCCGGTTCTACACCCTCAACGTCGACAACTCGGGAACCGTCGACGCGTCGTCCGGCGAACTCGACTTCCATTTCAACAGCGTCTGGCACGACGGCTCGCGGGTGACCGGCAGCGGCGGGGTGCGGATGGTGGCCGGCAACCTGACCGTCGGGGGCCGGGTGACGCTCGGGGGAACGCTCGATCTCGCGGGGGCCAACCTCTTCGGGACCGCGCGGTTCGTGGGCCCGGTTCCCGTCCTGTGGACCGCCGGCCGCTTGTTCGGGGATTTCACAGTGGATCCCAATGCCACGCTCGCGATCACCGGCGGCGGGGGCAAGGCGATGGCTTCGGGCGACAGTGCGGCGCCCGCGCGCCTGCACGTCAACGGCACGGTGACCTGGGACGGCGGGACGGTCTCGATCTGGGATGGGTCGGTGATCGAGAACCTGGGCACGCTCGACCTGAAGAGCGGCGGGGTCTTCCTCGAGTACTGCTGCGGCGGCGCCTACGCCTCGCTGGTCAACAAAGGCCTCCTGCGCGCGGCCGCGCCGGTTCCATCGAGCGTCGGCACGGTGCTGTTTTCCAACACCGGCATCGTCCAAGCCGACAACTCGACGTTCTCGCTGACGTTCCGGTCCACTTGGCTCGATGGCAGCCAAGCCACCGGCACGGGGTCCACGATCCTGTCCGGCTACGTGGACTTCGAGGGGCTGACGACCCTGAACGGCAACCTGCAATTGTCCGGCGCGGAGATCTACGGCAACGGGCGCATCCGCGGTCCGGTGCCCCTGCGTTGGAACGCCGCCACCCTGCACCGGGCACTGACCATCGAGCCCGGAACCCGACTCGAGTTCACGGGAACCGGGCATCGCTACTTCGATTCCGGGGACAGTGCGAATCCGGCCACGCTCACCAACCGCGGCACCGTGTCGTGGACGGGGCAACCCGTGTACGCGTGGAGCGGATCGGTCATCCAGAACCAAGGGACGTGGCGCCTCGAGCAGGACGGGTTGGCCATGGAATACTGCTGCGGCGGCACTTACCCGCGATTCGTCAACACCGGCACGTTGGTCAAGTCCGGCGGGACGGGCATCACCAGCATCAACAGCTTCATCCTGCACCAGCGCGGCGTGATATCGACGGCGGCCGGGCAAATCGCCGTCTCCGGCGAGAACCAGTGGTTCGGCGGAAGCCAGACCGCCGGTCTCGGCGAAATCCATCTCGTCGGGGGGACCTTCGTCGGCAACGGATTGGTCACGCTCAACGCCCCGCTGTCCGTCTCCGGCGCGAATGTCACCGGCCAGGCTTGGTTCGCGGGCCCGGCCCCCTTGCGGTGGGAGGCGGGCCGCCTCTTCTCCTCGTTGCTGATCGACACCAACGGCACGATGGAAATCGTCGGCCCGGGGGCATTCGACGTCGCCTCGGGCGATTCCTCGAACCCCACGGTGGTCACCAACCGCGGGCTTGTCCGGATGACCGGGGGGACCGTGAAGGCATGGGCGGGATCACGGGCGGTGAACGAGGGACGATGGCTGCTGGAGACCGATGGCGACGCCTTCTCCTATTGCTGCGGCGGCACCTATCCGTCGTTCGTCAATCGCGGCGAGTTCACGAAACTGGCCGGCACCGGGACTTCGGCGCTGGCGTACGGGACTTTCGAGAACCACGGCTTGCTGCGGATCGCGTCCGGCACGCTCCAACTTCCCGCCGCCACCTTCTTTCCCGAGGGAACCAGCGTCATCCGTCCCCCCGCCCTGCTTTCCGGCGCGCAGACGCTGGCTCTCGGCGGCGAGATCCGCCTCGAACCGCCGGCGGGTGCTCCGGTCGCCAAGGGGACCGCGTTCACCCTCGTGTCGGCCCCGTCGCAGTCGGGCACCTTTGCCACCACCACCGTTCCCGAACTTCCGGGCGGCCTGCATTGGTCCATCGACTACGCCCCGGGCTCGGTAACCGCCAATGTCCTCGACGACGAATGTCTCGGCGACAGCCTCGTCGGTTGGTGGCCCGGGGATGGCGCCGCCAACGATCTCGCCGGGAAACATCCCGGCTCCGTGTCCGGCGCCCTGACCTTCGCCGACGGCGTGGTCGGCCGTGCGTTCCATTTCGACGGGGCCGGTGCCTACGTCGATTTCGGCAACTGGAGCATCGGGCCCAATTGGACCGCGGATGCCTGGGTCCGGACCGATGCCGTCCAACCGGGACGGCGCGCCATTCTTGGCGGCATCGCCGGTTGCCGCGACTGGGGTTTGATCGCCGTCGACGGCAAACTGGGCGTCGTCTTCCAACCCCCGGGCGGATGCACGGCAGCCCTGACCACGCCCAATCCCGTCGATCCCGGCGTCTGGCACCACCTCGCGGCGACGTGCGACGGCAGCACGGCCAGTCTCTACGTCGACGGGGCTTTCGTCGGATCCCAACCCAGTGCCCCCAACTACAGCGGGTACGAGAACGTCCGCATGGGGATGTCGGCGTGTTGCGGCGAATACTTCGCGGGTTCCATCGACGAAGCCGCGGTCCATACGCGCGCCTTGCACCTCGAGGAAATCGCCTCGGTGTTCCAGGCCGGGGTGCGCGGCCGCTGCGGCCGTTCCGCGCTCACCGTCTCCCGCATCGATCCCAACGGACCGATCCGCACCAACGTGAGCCGGGTCACCATCCGCTTCAACCAGGCGATCGACGCCGCGTCGTTCGCCACCGGCGACCTGGCGCTCACCGGCCCCGGCGGGGCCATCCCGCTCGCGACGGCCACCATCGGCGGCACCCCCGACCCGCGCGTCTACCAGGTGGATCTCGCGGCCCCGCTTGCGGCGGAAGGCGATTACCGGTTGGTCGTCGGACCCGACATCCACGATCTTGCCGGACAACCGTTCGCGGGCGGCATCGCCCGGACCAACGACTTCCGCATCGACCGCAGCGGGCCCCGGATCGTTTCCCTTGCGCCGGCCTCGCCCGCGACGACGCGCGTCGACCATCTCGACGTGACCTTCGACGGCCCGATCGATCCCGCGTCGTTCGTTCCGGCGGCCGTCCACGTCGCCGGGCCCTCGATGCCCGCCGTCGCCTCGGTGGCGGTCGTGTCGGGATCCGTGTACCGCGTGCAGTTGGCCCAACCGCTGGGCACCGGGAGTTTCGCGATCTCGATCGATCCGACGGTCCGCGACGCCGCGGGAAACCCGATGGACCAGGACGCGAACGGGACCGGCGGGGAGAATCCGGCGGACGTGTTCTCCGCGACGCTGGAGGTCCGCGGCGCGGATCTCTCGGTGGAACTCGTCGCCGCGCCGCCGATCGGCGCGATGGGCCAGGCGGTTCCCGTGCAATTCCGGATCGCGAACAAGGGCCAGGCCACCGCGGTCGGTCCCTGGGACAACCAGATCCTGTTGGCAACCTCCGCCGCGGGGGCGTCGCCGGTGGTGATCGGCACCTTTCCGCATGCGGGAGACCTCGCTCCGGGCGCCTCGGTCACGGTCACCCAAAGCGTGATCCTGCCCAACGGCATCGCCGGCACGCGCTTCGCGGGGGTGCTGGCGGATTCCGGATCGGTGGTCATCGACCCGGACCGGTCGAACAACCTGCGTTTCTCCACGGCGGCACTTTCCATCAACGCCTCCGATCTGGTGGCGTCGGGTCTCGCGGCGACCAATCGCCTGACGCTCGGAGTCTCGGCCACGGTGTCGTGGCACGTGGGCAACGACGGCGTGAGCGACACCCGCACGCCCACCGTGGACGCCGTCTTCGCCAGTCCGGCGGCGGACTCGCTGCGGGGCGCGGTGCTGCTCGGAACGTTTGCGGCGGAGGTGGTGAAATCCGGCGGCGGCTACGACCGCACCGTTTCGTTGACCGTGCCGCTGCGTCCCGACCTCCTGCCCCCGGGTTCCTACTTCCTCGTCGTGGTCGCCGATGCCAACAACAACCAGGCCGAGGCGAACGAGGACAACAACCGGGTCTCCATCCCGGTGGCGGTCCAATTCCCGCCGTTGCCCGACTTGGCGGCGGAAGGCGTCGTGGCGCCGCAATTCGGCGCGTCCGGCGCCGGCGTCGAGGTGGTCTGGACGGTCCGCAACGCCGGCAATCTGCCCGCCGCCGGCGCCTGGAACGAACGGTTGGTCCTGCGCGGGCCCGCCG
>WBXI01000281.1 GCA_008933025.1 Verrucomicrobiota bacterium | reverse complement strand
CGTCGGGCAAGGGCATGCCGGACGGCTTGAAGGTGGACCGCGGCGGCAATGTCTACTCGACAGGACCCGGCGGCGTGCTGGTGATCGATCCGTCGGGCAAACTGCTCGGCCGCCTGTTGACCGGCGAACCGACCGGCAACTGCGCGTGGGGCGACGACGGATCGACGCTCTACATCACCGCGAACATGCATCTGCTCCGCATCAGGACGCTGGCCAAGGGCGCGGGCTGGAGGCACTGAGCTCCAGTCACAACCCGCGGGGCTTTGCCGACGGATTCCGGGGAGACGGACCGGCCCGATCCGGCGACGGTGCGGCCATGGGTCGGGCTTCCGGTTCGGAGCGGCTTCGCGGCCGACACCGAGCCCTTGATCCCGGGGTTCGCGCGCCACCGCCGCCACGAATGGGATCCGGATCATTGCGAGCGGCCGGTTTCCACGGTCCGGACCCACGCGGGAAAGCGCTTCGATATGAAAGCGGCGGGCGACGGCCCGAAGAACCATGCCGGAAGGCATGGAAGGCACCGACCAAACCATCCGCCACGCCCCGGTACCGGCGGAACCGGCGCGGTTCTGCCGGCTGAAGGTGATATTGGTACGCGGGACCTCGGCCGATTCGCGAATCACCGGCCACTGAGGCGGCTTTTCACGGCTCCAGGAATCCCCGTTGCCAGGGCAACAGGTCTTCCCAGGAGCCCGGGTCTTTCCGGGCGAGGGCGTACAGCGTCGACTTGGAAGCCACCAGCGTCGGATCGATGCCGACGTCGGCCGCGCGTTCGTCGCGACGGATCCGCAGTTCCTCGGCGAGATCGAGTTCCTTCTTCAGCATGCGCCGCGAGCGGACCCGGATATGGTTCGGAAGATCCGCCTCGGGCACCTCCAAACCCCGTTGCACGGCATCGATGACACCCTGCCGGCGCTTGAAGGTCAGATAGGGCGGCAACCGGAGATTGCGGGCGGTACGACGCTCGGCCGCGTCCGCGGCGATCATGCTCAACGTCTCGTGCCGCAGGATGAAGAACGGCGGCTTGTTCGAGCGCACCGCGTCCTTTTCCCGCCAGTGCCACAACTCGCGGAGGATGGCCAACCCCAGCGGATCGAGGCGATCGTGGCCCTTGATGCGCCAGACGGCGTCGAGATCGACCTGCTCCGGTTGCGCGCAATCGGCGATCAAGCGCGCGCAGGTCTGGCGATGCCACTCGAGGCGTCCGAGTTCCTGGAGCCGGGAACGGAGTTTTTCGGTGAGTTCGTTGAGATGGCGGACGTCGTTGAGGGCGTATTCCACCATGCGCTCGGTGAGCGGGCGACGCCCCCAGTTCGCCTTCTGCGCACCCTTCTCCAGGGTGACGCCCAGCATCTTGGTCAGGACATCGTTCAGGCCGAACTTCGGTTCCCCGATCAACCGCGCGGCCCACATGGTGTCGAAAATCGCCGAAGGCCGGAAATGGTGCCCCTGGAAAAGGAGCCGCAGGTCGTAGTCCGCCGCGTGGAAAATGATCTCGCGATGGTCGAGCGCTTCCCAGAGCGACTCGAGATGGAGATCCGCCAGGGGATCCACCAGCGCCGCTTCGCCGGGTATCGCCAATTGGATCAGGCAGAGCTTCTCCGGATAGGCATGGAGGGAGTCCGCCTCGGTATCCAAAGCCACCCACGGGGCATGGCGGACCCGCGAAGCCAAATCCCTCAATTCCTCTGTCGTGCTGATCACCGGTGCGGGAATGTGCGAAAACCCGGACGGCTTGGGAATGCGGAAGTGCGACCGCGCGAAGGAAAGGGTGCCGCACCTACGATCGGGCCGCGAAAAACCGCAGGGTCTCGGGCAGATGGCGTTCCCAATATTCCCACGTGTGCCCCCCGGGGTGCTCGACGTATTCATGCGCGATCCCCGCCGCCTCCAGACCCCGGTGCAACGCCCGGTTGCCTTCCAGCAACGGATCCTCCGTCCCGCAGTCAAACCGGATTCCCGGCAGTCGCTTCGCCCGGAGCATCGCTTCCAGCACCCCCGGGTCCTCGACGCCCGCCCCTTCCCATCCCGGCGCCTCGGCCATGAACCCGCACAACTGGTCCAGATGGGTCGCCGAGGAAAGCCCGGACACCGCGCGGAACCGATCGGGATGCCGCGCCCCCAAACGCAGGGCCCCGAATCCCCCCATCGACAATCCCGCCAGAAACACCGCCGACCCGTCCCCGACCGCCGCCGTCGCATGCCGCACCGCCGCGGGCACGTCGCCCACGATCCATTCCTCGTAGTCCGCGCGCGATTGCCGCACGTAGCCCGAACCGTCCCCCGGCAACCCGTCGCTCGGCATGGCCAACACCATCGGCGGGATTTCGCCCGAGCGGATCATGGCCGCGGCGATCCGGTGCGCGCCTCCCTTGAAGGCCCACCCCCAGTGGCTCCCATAGACGCCGTGCATCAGGACCACCAACGGCACGCCGTGCCGTCCCTCGACCTCGGGCGGCACGTGGACCGTGATGTCGCCGCGCCCCGCGAGGCCACGGCCGCGGACCGTCAGCCATCGCAAACCCTCGTGCTCGAACCGGGGATCGGAAACTTCCACCGTGCGGAACCGTGTCATGGCAACAAAACCCCCTTCGCAATCCGTCCCGCCAGCAGGTCGTCGAACGCCTCGCCCAGCGCATCCAGCGGATAGGTCCGCGTGACCAACTCGTCCAGCAACAGTTCCCCGGCGAGATAATGGGCGAAGATCCGGGGGAAATCGCGCGCCGGCCGGCATCCGCCGTACAGCGGCGTGACATAGGTCTTGTTCCACATGAACCGGGGCATCTCGACGGTCACCGGGTCGTTGATGCCGCTGACCTGGAGCGCCATCCCGCCGTCCCGAATCATCCCCAGCGGCGCGAAAGCCAGGGCGGGCACCGCCGTGGCCTCGAAGGCATGGTCCGCCCCATGCCCGCCCAGCAACCGCCGGACTTCCGCCGCCGCCGCGTCGAGGTTCGCGTCGTCGCGCCGGGCCAAAACCACGTCGGTCGCCCCGAATTTCCGGGCCCGTTCCAAGGCGGCCGGCACGCTGTCCACCGCCACGATCCGCGCCGCGCCGCACAGACGGGCTCCCTGGATCACGTTCAAACCGACCCCACCGCACCCGATCACCGCCACGGTGTCCCCGGGCTGCACGCGCGCGACGTTCACCGCGGACCCGAATCCCGTCATCACCCCGCACCCCACGATGCAGGCGGAGGTCCACGGGATGCCGCCGGGCAAAACGGTGACGGCCTCCTGCCGCACCAGGGCGAGACCGCACAGCGTGCCGAGGTTGAAGGATCGGTCGATCGGCGCGCCGCGCCACCGCGTGCCCTCGGCATGCGCGTGCCCCGCCGAGCGCTCCAGAACGTGGGCCGGGCGACTGGTCCTGCACAACACCTCGTCCCCGCGGCGGCAGGACGGGCAATGCCCGCAGGGAATCGCCCAGTTCAACACCACGCGGTCGCCGACACGCACGGAGCCAACCCCCTCCCCCACCGATCGCACCACCCCCGCACCCTCGTGCCCCATCACCAAGGGACGCTTCCATCGGAGGGACGCGTGGTCGGTGTGGCACAGGCCGGCGGCCCGGATCTCCACCAACACCTCGCCGGCCGCCGGCTGCCCGACGTCCACGGTGTCGATCGAGAACCCGCCGTTGCCATCCGCGATCGCGGCGCGCGTGGGGATCATGATGGGGGGAATGGGGACCGGGACGTCATTTCGTGGAGAAACGGCCCTCGCGGGTCTGGGCGAGCAACCATTCGTAGAATTCAGGGTCGTCGTAGGCCAAGAGCCAGGACTCGTGCCCCACGCCGCGATAGACCGTGTGCTTGACCGAGGTGTTTCCGATGCGCCTGAGGGCCCCGACCATCTGCTCGGTCTCGGAAGGCGGGATGAGGGTGTCCTTGGCGCCATGGAATGCCCACACGGGCATCTTTTTCAACTCGGCCTCGCGGTCGTCGGCAAGCACCACGTCGAGGACCCGTCCGCCGCCGCAAACGGGCGAAAGCGCGGCGAACCGGCCCGGGTGCTTCATCCCGAGATACCAGGTCCCGTACCCGCCCATGCTCAGCCCGGTGAGATAGATCCGGTTGGTGTCGATGTTCCGGGAGGCAACGACCCTGTCGATGAGCCCGAGCAGGACATCGTTCTGCCAATGCTGGTTCCGCGCGCATTGGGGGGAAAGGATGACGAATGGGAAATCACGGCCTTCCTTCGCGAGCTTCGGGGGACCGAACAGGGTCACGCCCGCGAGGTCGTCGCCCCGTTGGCCCGAGCCATGGAGGAACACCACCAGCGGCCAGCGTCTCGCGGAATCCGATTGGTAGGCCTTCGGCAGCTGCAGCAGATAGGGCAGGTCCACCGCGGTTTTCTTCTCGAAATGGAAATGCCCCGCCTCGGCGGGGCCCGGTTCGGCCGCAAGTCCGGCGACCGTGGAAAGCATGACACCGACAGCGACAAAGAGGGATCGCATGGCGCGAACGTTAGGATGCCGTCCGCGGGATTCCAGCATGGAGTCGCGCGGCGGCATGTCGGGCATGTCGCCCCGACGCTCCTTCCCGCCGCACGCGGACGCTGCTTCGGCGGGAACCGCTCGGCCCGTCTCCCGCGCGGAGCGCCTTCGGACTGCGGTGGCAAGCCCTTCGGAAGGGCGCGACACCGCTGATATGGCCTCTTTCTTGTCAAGCGGACACACCCCCTCCATCTCCGTTTTCTTCGCGTGGTTTTGGGAATCGCTCGACGGCCGGCCTCGGTCGTCCGGGCTGAGTTGTGGAGGCCGGCTCGGCCGATGCCTACGACGGTTGTTCATGCTGATATACGTGGGTT
>WBXI01000280.1 GCA_008933025.1 Verrucomicrobiota bacterium | reverse complement strand
GCGCCAGGGCGAGCCGCACGCGCATTCGGCCAACGTCTCGCCCGATGGCAAACACGCCGTCGTCGCGGACCTCGGGACCGACCGCCTTTACATCTATGGCTTCGACCCGGCCAAGGGCCTGGTCGGGCCGGCGGCGCCCGATTCGCCGGCGCAACCGCCGGGATCCGGCCCGCGCCATCTCGCATTCCATCCGTCGGGCAAGTACGCCTACGCGATCAACGAGATGCTCTCGACGGTCACCGTTTTCCATTGGGCCGCCAATCCGGGCGCGCTCCACCCGCTCCAGACCGTCTCGACGTTGCCGGCCGGTTTCCCGAACGAGAAGACCTCGACCGCGGAAGTGGTGGTGCACCCGAACGGACGATTCGTCTACGGCTCGAATCGCGGGCACGACAGCCTTGCCATCTTCAAGGTCGACGGCGAGACGGGCCGGTTGGCGTTGGTCGGCCACCACGCGACGGGAGGTCGCACCCCGAGGAATTTCAACATCGACCCGACGGGCCGGTGGATCTGGGCCGCGAACCAGGAATCGCACAACATCACCCTGCACCGGATCGATCCCAAGACCGGTCTGCTGACGGCGACCGGCAAGGAATTGCAGGTCGGCATGCCGGTGTGCGTGAAGTTCCTGAGGGTGCGTTGAGAAGGGGCGCCGAGGTCGACGGTCACCGGTGCGCGATGTCGTCCTCGTGCCGGATCCAGATGCGGATGGTCAGGACGAACGCGACCGCGATGGCGATGGCCATCGCGAAGATCAGGTAGGCTGCGGTCATGGGGATGGTTCCTTTTTCTTGGCGGCGGAAAGCCGCCGGGTTTTCGGAAAGTTCTCCTACCTGCACGCCGGGAATCCCGCTCCACGCGGATTGAGAAAGTTGTCGCAAGATGCGAGTGGCACCCGCCACGCGCCTTCGCGGGGAGGTCGCGGGTCACGGACCACCCGCCGCGTCGCTCCCTTGGCTTGGCTCGCCCGGGTTTCCGGGTAGGCTCCGCGCATGAGCCTGCTCCCGCGTCTCACGATCGCCGTCGTGTCGCTCCTGCCGTTCGCCGTCGCCGCAGCCAATTGGCCGTCGTGGCGGGGTCCCGGACAGAACCAGATCTCGTCCGAGAATCGGTTTCCCCTCGAATGGGTTTGGTCGAAGGACGATCCCTCGAGGAACAAGAACATCCTCTGGCGCGCCCCGCTGCCCGAGCCCGGCAATTCCTCGCCCATCGTGTGGGGCGACCGCGTCTTCGTCACCCAGGCCATGGCGGACGGCAAGCGCCGGACGGTGATTTGCCTCGATCGCGCCGGCGGGCGGCAGCTTTGGCAAAGCGGCGTCGACTTCGAAGGGAAGGACACGCGGCACGAAACCAACCCGCATTGTTCGGCGTCGCCGGTCACCGACGGCGAACGCGTCGTGGCCAGCTTCGCGTCGGCCGGGATCGTTGCCTACGACTTCCAGGGCAAGCAGCTTTGGAAGGCCGACCTCGGCCCGCAGTCGCACGGTTGGGGACAGGGATCGTCGCCGGTGATCCATGGCGACCTCGTGATCGTCTACCATGGACCCGGCAGTGGTTCCGCATTGCACGCCTTGGACAAGAGGACCGGTGGCAAACGCTGGAGCGTGCCCTTGCCGGAAGAAGTGCCGGCGGAGCGTTTCGATGGGTTTGCCGGCAAGTCCAACGGCGCCATGGGCAACTTCGGCACGCCGTTGGTGGTGACCGCGTCGGGTCGGTCCGAAATCGTTCTGCCGGTTTCCAACAAGCTCCGGGCGTTCGCGCCCGCCGACGGCCGCCCGCTCTGGACCTGCGACGGCATGAACCCGTTGGTCTACACGTCGCCGAGCTTCGGCGAGGGTCGGATCGTCGCGATGGGCGGGTTTTTCGGCGCGGTGATTTGCGTCGAACCGGGCGGCGCGGGCGACGTGACGGGCAAGCGGTTGTTCTACGAACAACGCCACAAGAAGCACCGCATCGGATCCCCGATCATCCACGACGGGCACATTTACCTCGCGGCGACGGAGGGGTTCGCGCAATGCCTGCGGCTCTCGACCGGCGAGTTGTTGTGGGAAGAACGTCTGAAAGCCAGCGGTCCGGACGGCGCGACCTGGGGTTCCATGGTGATGGCCGGGGATCGCTTGTACGTGGCCAACCATTCGGGCGACACGCTGGTGCTGCGGGCCGCGCCCAAGTTCGAGGTGCTGGCGACAAACCCCGTCGGCGAACTCTCGAACTCGACGCCGGCCCTGAGCGACGGACAGGTGTTCCTGCGCACCCACCGGGCGTTGTATTGCATCGCCGAGGGCGGGAAATAGAGAACCCATGGCATCGAATCCCGAAGGCAGCCGGTCGTTTCCCCTCCTGGCCACGGCGGTGGCGTTGGGCGTGCTGGCGCTGGTGCTGCTCGGCGCTTTGGTGGGGGTCGTTGGTTTCGTCTGGCTCCGCCCCGCGGGTTCCCGACCCGTCCTCGCCAACACCCCGACCGTCGTCCGCGAGGTCCAGGGGCTCAACCAACTCGTCAGCGTCAAGTACGTGCTCGAGAAGATCGTCATTCTCGAGGACGTGAAATGGTACGGCGGCAACCGTCTCCTGCTGGTCGCCCATGGCGTCGCCAAGGCCGGCGTCGACTTGTCGAAACTCCTGCCCAAAGACATCGATGCCGCCGGCGACGTCATCCGGGTGCGCCTCCCCAAGGCGCAGTTGTTCGACGTGTATCTCGACGACCGCCGGACGCAGGTGGTCGAACGGTCGACCGGATTGCTGCGCGAATTCGACAAGGATCTCGAACAGGATGCGCGTCGGATGGCCGTCGATCAGATCCGGGTGGCGGCCCGCGAGTCCGGGATTCTCCGCGACGCGGAGGAACGGGCCCGCCTGCAGTTGGCGGAATTGTTCCGGCGCCTCGGATTCAAATCCGTCGCGATCGAGTTTCGGTGAACCGACCCCGGGCACGGAGCCCCGTGTCAACGACGGAACCGTATCGTCGGCATGGACGAGGGTTGCGGGAAGGGGCTGTGGACGGGGTGGAGGGAAGATCTTTCCGGTGGGCTGCCCGCCGTGCTGGGCTCGGTCCGCCGTTGTGGCCCGGGGGCTAGTCCTTGCCGAATTCGGAGAAATGGATTGCCGAGGTCCGCACCTCGGTGGGAGTCCCGTTGTCCGGATACTCGAACACGCGGCCCTCGAAATTGCGGATCACGACGCGGTCGGATTGTTTGGCGAGGACGTACTCGGGATTGATGGGGACCTTGCCGCCGCCGCCCGGCGCGTCGATGACGTACTGCGGGACTGCATAGCCGGTGGTGTGGCCGCGGAGCGACTCCATGATCTGGAGTCCTTTCTTCACGGAGGCCCGGAGGTGCGAACTGCCGGCGATGAGGTCGCACTGGTAGAGGTAGTAGGGCCGCGTGCGGCACATGAGCAACTTCTGCATGTGGGCCTTCATGACCCCGGGGTCGTCGTTCACGTGGCGGAGCAGCACGGACTGGTTGCCGAGCGGAATGCCGGCGTCGGCAAGGCGTCCGAGCGCGTCGCGGACCTCGGTCGTGAGTTCCCGGGGATGATTCGAGTGGATGCTGACGAAGAGGGGGTGGAACTGCCTCAGCATGGCGCAGAGTTCGGGCGTGATGCGCTGTGGCAGGAAGATCGGGATGCGCGTGCCGATGCGGAGAAACTCGATGTGCGGGATCGCGCGCAGGCGGCCGAGGAGATTCCCGAGTTTCTCGTCGTTGAAGAGCAGGGGATCCCCTCCGCTCAGCAAGACGTCGCGGATCTCGGGGTGCGACGCGATGTACGCGATCTGACGGTCGAATTCGGGA
Source organism: Verrucomicrobiota bacterium (assembly GCA_008933025.1). Taxonomy (GTDB): domain Bacteria; phylum Verrucomicrobiota; class Verrucomicrobiia; order Limisphaerales; family UBA9464; genus UBA6176. The sequence continues at coordinate 1,064 of WBXI01000280.1, read as the reverse complement.
TGGAAATCGTAGCCGCTGGCGTTGCTGACCAGTCGGGAACGCGTGCAGTAACGGCAATACGAGGCGCACCGGTCGGTGACGAGGAACAGCACCCGATCGGGGTATCGGTGGACCAAGCCGGCGACGGGCGAGTGGGTGTCCTCGCCGCATGGATCACTCATTTCCCAGGGTGCCCGCGCGGTTTCCTCGAGTCGCGGGATGACCTGCCAGCGGATCGGGCAAAACTCGTCCGAAGGATCGATGAGGTTGAAGAAGTGCGGCGTGATGCCGACGGCGAGCTTGGACTCGCCGGCAAGGATGGCGCCGGCACGCTCTTCCGCGGTCAGCGTGGGCAGGAGGCGTTCGAGTTGTTCGACGGTGGAAACCCGGTGTTTCAACTGCCATCGCCAATCGTTCCAATCCCGGTCGGCAACGTCGGCCCATGGCCCCCGGCCCGCCGGGTGGAATTGCTTGAGCGCGTCGAATTCGGCCCCGGGTGCCCCGTCTTCGTCGTCCGCAGGAAACTCAGGATCCATTGGCAATGACCGGCACAGTAGGGTCGCACTTCCCGTCGTCAAGGAGTCGGCGGTGTCCTTCGCGATACAAAGCCTGTCCCGCAGTCGCCCCCCCGTCCCGCAGTCGCCCCCCCCGGTCCAAGCCCTCGATACAAGAGCTGCCCCCATTGGGCTTTGGCCAACCGGCCCGAATACAAAGCCTGTCCCCCTATCGCCGCATGGCCGTCGCAGAGCGCCCGCGAGAGCGGCCGATACAAAGCCTGTCCCGTTGTCGGGGCGTGGGGTGGGCGATCACCGGGTCGCCCTGATCGCGCGGGCCCTTGGGCGGCGTTCCATGCAATGGGCAGTCCTTCGCGATACAAAGCCTCGCGATACAAAGCCTGTCCCGCAGTCGGCCCCCGTCTCGCAGTCGGACTCCCCGGTCCAAGCCCTCGATACAAGGGCTGCCCCCATTGCGCTTTGGCCAACCGGCCCGAATACAAAGCATGTCTCCCCATCGCCGCATGAACGTCGCAGAGCGCCCGCGAAAGCGGTCGATACAAAGCCTGTCCCGTTGTCGGGGGTGGCGTG
>WBXI01000279.1 GCA_008933025.1 Verrucomicrobiota bacterium | reverse complement strand
CTCCCCGGACGGCGCGCTCGTCTGGCCGGTTCCGCCGGACGCGTCCGGCGACTATCCAGTCACCGTCGGCGTGGCGGATCCCTCCGGAGCGCGGGACCAGATGACCTTCACGCTGCGCGTCCCGCCGGCCCAACCCGACCTCGCGGTGGTCAAGCTCCTGGTGCCGGCCGGGGTCGATACCGACGCGCCGTTCAACGTCACGCTGCGCGAGTCGAACCTCGGCCGAGCCGCCGCAAAGGGACCCTGGAGCGCGAAGGTCTGGTTGTCCCGGGACGCGCAGTGGGATGCCGGCGACACCCTGCTGGGCACCTACCCATTCGCCGGCACGCTGCTGCCCGGGCAATTCATCGAGCGGACCCTGCAGTTCCGGGCCCCCCGGACGGTGGGTCGATTCCATGTCCTCGCGTCGACGGACGCGGACAACACGGTCGTCGAGGTCTCGGAGGCGAACAATCTGGCCGTCGCGGGACCGTTGGATGTCGCGGCGGCCTATGGCGCGACGGTCTCGACCGATTTCGAATCCGGTGTTTCCGGAACGCCGGTCCCGCTGCGGGGCACGGCCACCCTCCGCGGCGGCGGGCCCGCGGCGTTTGCATTGGTCAACCTGCACGTCTTCGTGCGCGGCACCCATCGCGTGATCTCGGCGTTGGCCGATGCCGCGGGCCACTTCGCCGCGAACTTCCTGCCGTTGCCCGGCGAGGCCGGCGAGTACTCGGTTGGCGCGGCACATCCCGGCGCCGATACCGCGCCCGTGCAGGACACCTTCCGGCTCCTCGGACTCCGTGCCGAACCGGGCCAGGCAACCGTCTCCCTCGCCGCGCTGGGCCGCGCGACCCAACCCCTCGATCTCGTGAATCTCAGCCAGGCCGCGCTGACCGGCCTGACGCTGACGGTCGAGGGCGCGCCGGCGGGCCTCGATGTGGCCGCGACGCTGCCACCGAGGCTCGAAGGCGACGCTCGGACCGGCATCGAGGTTTCGATCCAATCGACGGTCGACGCCGATTGGGCGGGCACGGTGCGGTTGCGCATCGTCACGGCCGAGGGACCGCAGGTGGTGGTTCCCCTCGAGGTGCGGGTGGCCTCGTTGGTGGCCCGTTTGGCGACCGACCCCGCCGCCCTGCGCGTGGGCGTGCTGCGCGGCGGACAGGCGCTGGCAACCCTGACCCTGCGCAACGACGGCGGGCGCGCCACGGGACCGCTGCACGTCGCCTTGCCGCCGGTGCCATGGATCACCGTGGTGGAATCGCAACCCCTCGCCCCGCTGGCCCCGGGCGAGAGCCGGTTGGTCACCCTGCAGTTCCGCCCGCCTTCGGACACGCCGCCCGGATTGCAGGACGGCGCGATCGGGATCGGCGACGGCCATGCCGCCACGACCGTGCCGTTCGCCCTCGGGGTCTTGTCGGAATCGTTCGGCGAACTCCGGGTCGAAGCCGTCGACGAATACACCTTCTACGCCGAGGGCACCCCGCGGGTCTCGGGCGCCCGCGTGGTCGTGCACGACGCCACCGGCGAGACCGTCGTCGGCGAGGCCACGACGGGCCCCGATGGACGCGCCGTGTTCCCGCGATTGCGCGAGGGTTGGTACACGGTGGACGTCACGGCGGACGACCATCGGCCGGCACGGGCGTCGGCGTTCGTGGGGGTTTCCGAGCCCGCCGAGGTGCAGGCGTTCCTGCCCCGCGAGGCGGTGAAGTACTTCTTCGGCGTGGAAGAAGTGGCCTTCGAGGAGCGCACCCGGGTCACGATCGAGACGGTCTTCGAGACGGCGGTCCCCATGCCCGTGGTGACCCTCGAGCCCAACCTCATCGATCTCGAGGCGATCGCCCAGGACCGGAGCGAATTCGAGGTGACCGTCACCAACCACGGGCTGATCGCCGCGAAGGCCCTCCGGTTGGCCTTTCACAACAGCGCGGGCTGGCGGTTTTCCACCGTCCAGACCGACTTCGGCGATCTTCCCGCCCGCAGTTCCATCACCGTGCCCGTGATCCTCGAACGCCTCGCTCCCACGCCGGTCGCGGCACGGTCCGCGGCCCCCGCCGCCGTCGGGGGTGGCTGCCCGGGATTCGACGCGATCTACCAACTCGTCTGCGGCCGGCAGACGAATTCCTACCTGGTCCCCGGCGGGACGTCCGGGGGCGGCTGCGGCGCCTTCGGCCAAATCGATCCCGGCGGTGTCGGGGGCGAAGGCGGCTTCATCCACCCGGTCGGGTTCGCCGCCGGTACACCCGTGCCCTGCGAGCCGTGCCTCGCCGATGTCGCCAAGGCCCTCCAGGCGTGCGCCCTGAATTTCATCCCCCTCGGCCCGATTCCCGGTGCCATCCGGGATGTCTACGGCTGTGTCTCCGCGCCCAGCGTCCTGGGTTGTCTCGGCGCCGTCGTCAGCGTCGCCGCCGCGGCCGGCAAGGAAATCCCCGGATTGGGAACCGCGATCTCCACCCTCGACTGCCTGCTGGGACTTCGTGCCGCCGCGGACGCATGCGCGGCCGATGGGCTCGGCGGACCGGGTGGCGGCGGCGGGGGTACCGGTGGCGGGGGTACCGGTGGCGGCGGGGGCACCAACCCGCATGCCGGGGTCGCCGCGCGCCGTTCCGCCGCCCCGGCCAACACCATCACCCAGGTCGTTCCCGGTCTCGACGGCATCCGCACCCAGATCGACCGGCTCTCGGCCATTCTCGGGCCCTACGGGTTCATCCTCGGCGACCCGGCCTTCCTCGCGCGGGGCCAAGGTGCCAAAGCCCAGGCGTTCCTCGATGCCTTCCTCGCCGCCCAGACGCCCGAGTCCGACGGCGGCCTGGTGCTCACCCAGACGGAGATCGCCACGCTGTTGGCCGGCACCCGCCCCGACGGGGTCACCGACGCCATGGTCCTTCGTTTCGCCGCCCGGTGGAACCGGACCCTCGACTACGCCGGGCGCGGCATCTTCCGGACCACCGACGTGCCCCCCGGCCAAAGCACCGACTTCCTGGCGCTCGATCTCCTCCTGCCGATTGCCAAGGCCGCCGCCGAAGCCCTCGCCGCGAACGAGGCCGATGGTTTCCTCGAGCCCATGGATGCCGTGAGGGCCGCCACCGACCGTCTGCGCGCGACGCTGGCCTCCGCCGCCGCCGGCGGTTCGGTCTGCGCCCACGTCCGCATCCGTCTGGACCAGGACGTCGTCCAGGCCCGGCAAGGCTTCAAGGCCTCGCTGGAGATCGACAACGGCGGCACCGCCCCGCTGGAAAACCTCCGCGTCGAACTCGTGCTGCTCGACGCCTCCGGCGCGGCGGCGACCGCGCGGTTCGCCGTGTTGCCGCCGGAACTCGCCGCGATCACCGCGGTCGACGGCACCGGCGTCCTGCCGGCCGGCGCGATCGGCAAGGCGAACTGGCTGATCGTTCCCGGTGTCGGCGCCGCGCCGACTCCCGAGGCCGAACGCTATGCGGTCGGCGGCACGCTGGCCTACACCCAGGCGGGCGTGCACGTGACCATCCCGCTCGCACCGGTCTCCATCCGCGTCCTGCCCGTTCCCCGGCTCACGCTGCAGTACTTCCACGAGCGCGACGTGCTTTCCGACGATCCCTTCACCCCGGGCATCGAACCCACCGTCCCCTATTCGCTCGCGGTGCTCGTGAACAACCACGGCGCCGGCACCGCCCGCAGCCTCCGCATCACCTCGTCCCAACCGCAGATCGTCGAGAACGAGAAGGGACTCTTGATTGGCTTCCAGCTCATCGCCACCGAGGTCGAGGGCGCGAATCTCAATCCCGGCCTCACCGCCGACTTCGGCGACGTCGGTCCCGACCAAACCAAGATCGGCCGGTGGCTGTTCACCTCGACGCTCCAGGGCCAGTTCATCGCCTACAGCGCCACCTTCGAACACCTCGGCCCCCTCAGCGGCCATCCGGAAGCCGCCTCGGTCCAGGACGTGTCCATCCACGAATTGATCCATGTCGTCCGGGCCGTTGGGCCCGACGACGACCGACGGATCGATTTCCTCGTCAACGAGGTGCCGGACGACGATTTCCTCCCGGACACCCTTTACCGCAGCGACGGCAAAACGAACCACGTGGGCGTGCTGCGCACCGCGGTGCCCGGCGCGCCGCCGTCGGCCGACCGCCGCACCACGACGCTCACCATCGCGCCGCAACCCGGTTGGACCTACCTCCGGGTTCCCGAACCGTCGGCCGGCACGCTCGCCCTGCGCCGCGTCCTGCGCCCCGACGGCACCGAGGTGCCCTTCGGCGACAATGTCTGGGTCACCGACCGCACCTTCGTCGCCGGCGGCCGTCGTCCCGTCTACGAACACAACCTGCACCTGTTCGACTTCGTGCCCGCCGGTTCGGGTCCGATTGCCTACACGCTGGTCTACGAACTGCCGCCGGCTCCCGACCTGCTGCCTCCCGAAAGCCACGTCGCCGCCCTGCCCGCCGCGAGCCGTGCCCAATTCCCGGTGTCATGGGATGGCACCGACAACGGTTCCGGCATCGCGTCGTTCGACATCCTGGTCTCCACCGACGGCGGTCCGTTCGTCACGTGGCTCGCGGGCACGACCGGCCGCAGCGCCCTGTTCGCCGGCGTATTCGGCAGGCACTACGATTTCGTCAGCGTCGCCACCGACGCGGCGGGCAACCGCGAATCCACCCCCGCGACCCCCGACGCCTCGACCACCGTGAGCCGCACCAACCAACCGCCCGCATTCCCCGGCCCGTTCGCGGTGTCCGTCGACGAGGGGGCCACGGCCGTCGTCGACGCGCACGCGACCGACGGCGACGTCCCCCGGGACCGAATCGCCTACCGGCTCGATGCCGACGCTCCGCCCGGCGCCCGCATCCATCCCTCGACCGGCCTCGTCACCTGGCCGACCGGCGAGGGAACGGGACCG
>WBXI01000278.1 GCA_008933025.1 Verrucomicrobiota bacterium | reverse complement strand
GCCGGTCATCACCTCCCCCGCGCGAGCCAACCGCCGCCCAGCACCAGATCGCCGTCGTAGAAGACGCACGCTTGTCCGGGCGTCACCGCGCGCGCCGGTTCGTGCAGGCGCACCCGCGCCGTGCCCCCCGGCCCCGGCGTGACGTCCGCCGCCGCTCCCGGGGCCGCGTAACGGATCTTCGCCGCGCATGTCAGCAATGCCGGCGGCTCGTCCCAGGGGATCCAATTGCAGTTCGTGACCGTGAATTCCGTGCTCTCCAGCGCCGAATCGTCGCCGACCACCACGCGGTTCGTGGCAGGATCCAGCGCCACGACGTACAAAGGTTTCCCCGCGGCGATCCCCAAACCCTTGCGCTGGCCGACCGTGTAGAACTCGATCCCGTCGTGCTTCCCGAGCACGCGACCGGCGGTGTCCACGATCTCCCCCGCATGGCGCTCGACGAGGTGCGACTGCTCCAGAAACCGGCCGTAGTCGTTGTCCGGCACGAAACAGATCTCCATGCTTTCTTCCTTGTCCGCGGTGCGCAGACGGCATTCCCGCGCCACGTCGCGCGTGTCCGCCTTGGTCTTTTCCCCGAGCGGGAACATCGCGCGTCGCAATTGCTCCTGGCGCAGCGAGAACAGGAAATAGCTCTGGTCCTTGCGCGGATCCTTGCCCTTCGACAAAAGCGTCCGTCCCTCGGGCGATTTGCCGAGCCGCGCGAAATGGCCGGTCGCGATGAATTCCGCGCCGAGTTGGTCCGCGCGCCGCAGCAACGAGCCGAACTTGAGGTTCTGGTTGCACATCACGCACGGGTTTGGCGTCCGGCCCGCCTTGTACTCGTCCGCGAAGTACCCGATGACGGTCCGCTGGAATTCCGCCGACTCGTCCACGAGGTAATACGGAACGCCCAGTTGCGCGCAGACCGACCGAGCGTCCATCACCGCCTGCGGCCCGCAGCATTTGTCTTCCGCGCGCGACACGCAGTCCTGCGGCCACAGCTTCAGGGTCACGCCCACGACGTCGAATCCCGCCGACAACAGCAACGCCGCCGTCGCCGAGGAATCCACCCCGCCGCTCATGCCCACTACCACGCGTGTCTTCGTTTCCGTGCTCAACGGAGCCGACTATGGCGCAGGTCCGCTCCCCACGCATCGGAAGACTTTGCCCATCCCCCTATCGGGCCAAACCAATGGGGTCGGGGCGGGGAAATCGGCGCGGCCCGGATTGCCGCCGGCGTTTGCCGGCGAAACCGCAACTCGGGCCGCGTCACACACGGTTTAAATCCATCGCCCTCCACCTGCCCGCACCCGTCGGTCCCGATGCCTGCCCCACGTACAGGATGCTCGTGGAAATCACCCGTGGGCGCTTCCTCGAAGTTGTCGGGGCGCGTTCGGTTATTGCGCGAGTAGCCTCAGTCCAGCTTCGCGGCCAACTTCTCCAGCGCCGCGGAGAAATCCGCCGGGGAGAAATCCGACCTCGACTGCGCCCGACGGAACAGGTCCGCGAGTTCCGTCTCGACTTTTTTTTCCGTCTCCGGGGGCGACGCAGCGAGCAACCGGTCCAGGGCCAACACCAACCGTTCCGCGCGGATCTCGGGTCTCCCGGACTTGGCCGGGTTGGCGCGGAACTCCCCGGCGCTCGATGCCAACGCCTTGAGGATGGCCGCCGTGGCCGCGGGCTTCCACCGGGTAGCCGCGGCCAGTTTCGCCAAGGCATCCGGATCCTCCCCGTCGAATCCCGCGGCCTTTGCCGCCTTCCGCACCAACCAACCGACTTCCAAGTCCCGGCGGCCCACGTTCGGGTGCGCTTTCTGGTCCGTTTTCCCGGACTGCCACGCCATTTCGCGGAGCGCGACCGCCTGGCCGACGAACCACGCCTGGGCCCCGCTGAAATCCTTCGCCTCCTTCCAATGCCGCGGCTCGGAACGGGTCTGGCCGTCCAACTCGAAGATCAATTCCGGATGCCCGGCCAACTGCAGGTCGAAGTCGACATTCTGGTGGCAGGCCACGCAGGTGTTGGCCCGGACGTAGAGATTCGACAGGTCGCGCAACCCGGCGAGGGTTCGGTCGACGCGGGTGAAATCCGGCCGCCAATGCGAACGCAGGTAGGGTTCGGCGGGTCCGTGGCAAGTTTCGCAGGAGACGCCGTCGGTCCGATCCAGGGCGTTGACGCGGAGCGTTGCCGGGACGTCGGCAAACGGCGCGTGGCAGACGGTGCAACGGGGGCTGGCGGCGGGATCGCCGAGCTTCGCCGCCTCGGCGATTTGGACCGAGCGTCGCGCCGAAAGGGTGGTGTTGGCGCGTCGATGGACGTCGGCCGCGTTCCACGAAACCCATTGGGAACGCTTCTCGCCGGCGCCGCCATGGCACGACGACGAGGCGCATCCGGGTGCCCCCACGAAGCGGGAGGAAAGCACGGGTTCCGCGCCGACCAAGCCTCCCGCCGCCCACGAGCACGCCAACAGCAACCAGAGGGAACAGATGGGGATGGTCGCGCGGGGGCAAAGAGGTTTACTTTGCACGCACCGCTTGTTAGAGGAACCACGTCAGGTATGCAAATCCTTCTCCTGTCCGGACCGGACCTGATACAGAACAACCCCGGCCTGGCCATCGGCCTCGTTGTTCTCGTGGCGGTGTCGCTCCAGACGGCGTTGGCCTTGGTGGGTTCGGTCCGGCGTCTGGCGCACCAGCGCCGCCAACTTAGCCGCGAGCGCGAGCGCCTCGCCTATCTGGTCCGCGCGGCGAAGAGCCACTGGCACAATGCCGAGCTGGAGAAGGCTTCCTGGAACGGTTGGCGCAAATTCCGCGTCCACAAAAAAGTCGCCGAGTGCGAGGACGTCTGCTCGCTCTATCTCCAACCCCACGACGGCAAACCCATCCCCGGATTCCAACCCGGCCAATACCTGACCTTCGGCCTCGACATTCCCGGACGCGACCGCCAGTTGGTGCGCTGTTACTCGCTCAGCGAATCGGACATCAAACGCGAGTACTACCGGGTCACCATCAAGAAAGAGCGGGCGCCCCGGGACAAACCGGGCATCCCGCCGGGAGCGGCCTCCACCTACTTCAACGACACGGTGCGCGAGGGCGACATCCTGAACGCGAAGGCGCCCTCCGGGCACTTCTACATGGACACCTCGAAGGACGCGCCCGTCGTCCTGATGGGCGCCGGGGTCGGCATCACCCCCATCCTCGCCATGGCGAACCAGATCGCCGACAGCGGGTCCAAACGCGAGGCTTGGTTCTTCTTCGTGTGCCGGAACGGCCAGGAGTTCATGCTGCGGCAGGACGTCGAGCGCCTGCGCAAGGTCGAGAACATCCGCATCTTCGTCTGCTTCACCAAGCCCGCCCCCGGCGAGACCAAAGGCCGCGACTACGACCGCGATGGCCGGCTCAGCATCGCCTTGCTCAAGGAAGTCCTGCCCTCCAGCACCTATGATTTCTTCATGTGCGGCTCCGGCCCCTTCATGAAGGACATGTACGACGGCCTGATCGAATGGGGCGTCCCCGACGGGCGCATCCATTTCGAGGCCTTCGGGCCGGCCAGCGTGAAACGCGTCGCCACCGCCAAGATCGGCTCGCCCGCCGCCGAAGCCGCGCCGGCCGGGGGCAAGGTCGCCTTCGCCAAGTCCCACGTCGACGCGGTCTGGGACGGCACCGCCGCCAATCTCTACGAACTCGCCAAGGCCAACGGCGTCCGCATCGACTACGGCTGCGGCGCCGGCAGCTGCGGCTCCTGCGTGGTCGCCGTCAAGTCGGGCGAGGTCACCTACAAGGACCCGCCGCGATTCGCGGTCGAGGCCGGCTCGTGTCTTGCCTGCGTGGGCTGTCCCAAGGGCGACGTGGTCCTCGACGCCTGATCCGGGCCCTCCATGGATACCGTCCATTTCAGAGTCGAACGACCCGGCCGCTGGGACAACCCGTTCGAGCCGGCGTTCCCCGACGCGGATCTCGACCGGTTGCTGGCGATGGCGCCGTTCTCGGCGATGCGACCGGAGGCGTTCCCGAAGACGCAGCCGTTGCGGCAGATCCTCGGGAACGACACCCGGCTGCGCCGGTTCAAGAAGGGCGAGATCGTGGTGCGCGCCGGGGACTATGGGTCGTCGGCATTCATGATCGTGGGCGGGCAGGTGCGGGTGGCACTGCCGCCGGGACTGCCCGACCGCGTGCTCGGGCGGCGCCAACCCCAGAAGCGCGGTCTGTTCCGGACCATCGCGCAACTTTGGTCGAACCCCCGGGTGCCCGAATTCCGGCGTCCCGAGGAACTCAAGCCGGTGCAGGGCGCGGCGAACGCCGACGACGACGGCGCGGTGCGGGTGTTCCTGCAGGACGTCCCGAGGCTTCTCGACGAGCACAAGACCGCGGTGATCGGTGCCGGGGAATTCTTCGGCGAGATCGCGGCGCTGTCGCGCATGCCGCGCACCGCGACGGTCTTCGCGGACTCGGACGACACCGAGTTGCTGGAGATCCGCTGGCAGGGGTTGCGCGACCTGTTGCGGTTCGACGCCGCGCTCAAGGCCCACATCGACCGGGTGTACCGCAAAAACGCGCTCCAGAACGCGCTGCGGGCCATCCCGTTGTTCCAGCACCTTTCCGAGACCGACCTCCAGCGGGTCATGGCCGAGACGCAGTTCGGCACCTACGGCGACTACGAGTGGTCCGGCGATTACAAACGCCTCGCGAAAGCCGGCCAGATCGCGCCGGAACGCGAACCGCTCGTCGCCCAGGAAGGCGACTACCCGAACGGCGTCTACATCATCCGTTCCGGATTCGCCCGGCTCGCGAAGACATTCGGGGCCGGCCAACGCACGCTGAACTACCTCGGGGCCGGCCGGTTTTTCGGGCTTCGGGAGATCGCCCACAACTGGCGCAATCCCTCGGCGGGC
>WBXI01000277.1 GCA_008933025.1 Verrucomicrobiota bacterium | reverse complement strand
GGTCAGGTACACCAGCAGGAAATGGATCGGGGCCGCGCAGGCCGCGGTGATCCACGCGACGCGGCGGTCCGTCGCGGCCCGATCCACGACGAACGGAAATGCCGTGAAAGCCCCGTAGAACCCGAGGCTCCAGAGGACCGATGGCACGAGGTGGGCCGGTCCGAATCCCCGCGACAGCCACGCGAACTCGACGAGCGACACGCCCGCGAGCCCGAATGCGGCCAAGGGGTGGAAGCCGGTCGCGCGCGCCAGGCCCAGCACCAGCACCGCCAGCAGGGCCGTCATCCCGAAGAGGGAGTGCATGTGGTTTTCCGAAGCGCGCGAGGCGAGCAGGGTGAGGAGCAGGAACGGCAGCACCGCGCCGGTCCCGCTGATCGCGAGTCGCGGGTTCTCGGCGAATCCGGGGATGGCGAAGGAGGAAGGCAGGCCCCAGCCCATCGGGGATTTGCGGCGCGACAACCACCAGCCACCCGCGACGAACACCGCGGCAAACCCCGCCACGACCACCAGGGAATCGTTCCACTCCATCGCGACGGGACCGCCACGGAGAAAGGCGCTGGCCGCGACGACGAGCGTCACGAGGAGCACGGCGCCGGCGGCCAGAAACGCGCCGGCGAAGGCCGCGAGCAACAGGGCCAGCACGTCGATCGCCAGCACGCCGATCCAGAAGACGCCCGGCAGCACGCCCGTGTCGCGGAGCACCGGCAGCACGAACAACGCGAGCGCCGCGGCGGGGAACAGTTGGCTTCCCATCCCGGGCTTTTCCCCGGGGTGAAGCCGGAGGCGGATCATCGGCAATGCCGTGTGCAGCAGCGCGAACGCGAAATACGCGGCGAGCGACGGCAGGAGCGATTCCTGGCTCGCATGGACCGAAGTCCACGCGGCGAGCAACAGGAAGACGAACGTGCCGGCCGCCGGCTCGACCCATCGCGGGCGGCCGACCTTCAGTGCCGCCGCGAGAACGATGGCGTCCACGGCCAACCACAGCACGAACAGTCGGACGGGGTGGTTTCCCGCGCCGGAACCGGCGAGCCAGAGCCCATTCGCCAACGCGAATGCCGCCGGCACCAGGAAGGCGGCGGTGATCCAGCGGTTGCCGCGCCCGCCGCGTTCCATCGCGACGTAGAAGCCGGCGAACAACGCGGCGAAGAGCGGTTGCACCACCTGCAGCACCACGAGTTTGTCCGCCGAGTAAAAACGGGAGATCCAGCCGATCTGGAGACCGACGGTGGCGATGGACGCCAGCAGCGCGAGCAGGTGCCAGCGCCGGTTCCACACCACCGCGAAGAGACCGAGGTTGAGGATGGAAGCGTACGCGAACAGTCCCGGGGGATTGTCCACGCCGGCATCGAGCAGTGCCGGGGTCAGGAAGCCGCCCAACAGCCCGAGGATCGCGATCGCCTGGCCATCCATCCGCACCGCCAGGAGGAATGCGGCCACCGTGACCAACGCCATCAGCAGGAAAGTCGGCACGACGCCGAAGAACGGGAAGTGGTACAACGCCCGGCACGCGAACGTGACCGCGTACAGGACCACGATACCGGTCCCGACCAAGGTCGCCGACAAGGTCTCGTAGCGGCGGCCCCAGAGGCGCAGACCCGCGCCCACGAGGCCGATGGCCAAGACGTAGCCGATGGCGACCCGCAGGGCCGGCGGGATGAGATCGTGGTCGAACGAGTATTTGAGGAAGAACGCGGCCGCGAGAAACAGCGCGAAGCCACCGAGCCACGCGAACAGTTTCACGCCGAGGAATTGCTCCCAGTTGATGTCGGGCACCCGGGGCGGGCGGGATCCCGCGGCGGCGGGCGCGCCGGGCACCGTGCCGGGAGTCGGGGCCGGTTCGGCCTCCGGAAACCCTGCGGCCACGGGCAATGGCGGCGGGAAGGCGATATGGGGTGGTCGTGGTTCCGGCATCGAGGCGTCATCCGGGATCGATGTCGCGAACCCACCGGCTTGCGTCGTCGGTTCCAACCCGAACGGCGGTGGCAGGTCGGGCGTCGGTTCGGGTTGCAGGAGCCGTCGCTTCCGTTCGGCGGAGAGGATCTGGAGATCCACCTCGAGGCGCTGGATCCGCGTCGACTGGCGGGAGATCCGGACCCAGAGAATCGCGGTCAGGACCAGCAAGAGGAAATCGAGGGCGTTCATTGCTCGGCCTTCATCCGGGGTTCCAAGCCATGACGACACCCGATCCGGGAACCTGTCCATCGCGTTTTCACGGCGCGATTCGAGCATGGTCGCCGGCGCGTCCGTGAATCGATATCCGGAATGGGGGCATCGACTGCGCGGAACCCGGTCGCGCCTTCGGGCAACCCGGCCTCAGGCCATCGGGGCCGCGGCACACTCCCGGTCGACCAGGGCATCGAGAGCCGCCCCGATCGGCCTGCAAACCGCGGGATTGCCCACGGCGGTGCCATCGAGGGAGCCGACGGGAACCACCCCGAGGGAACTGGTCGTGAAGAAGACGGCGTCCGAGGCAACCAGGTCGGCGGGAGTCAGGGCTTGCTCGTGGACTTCCCAGCCGAGCGGCACCGCGATTTCGAGGACGCATCCGCGGGTGACGCCGGGGAGCAGGCCGGACACCGGCGGCGTGAAAAGCCCCGTGCCCCGGATGCTGAAGAGGTTGCCGCTCGAGGTTTCCGCGATGTGCCCGCCGGAATCGAGCAGGAGGGCCTCGTCGGCGCCCGCCTCCTCCGCGGCGGCGCGGGAAAGCACGTTGGCGAGGCGCGAGCCGTGCTTGCAGGCGGCCAAGGGGTCGCCCGCCAACACGCGGTAGGGCGACGTCGCGAGTTGCCATGGGCCGCGCTCCGGTGCCGGAACGGCCGGATGCCAGGCGAGCACGAGTGTCGGTGGCCCCGCTTGGCGGGGCGAGTACCCGCGCCGGCCGGGCCCGCGGCTGAGGGTGACCCGCACGCTCCCGCTTCCGGCGGCGTTGGCACGCAGCAGGGCGTCCAATGCGTCGTCGAGCATCGGGCCGGCGGGAGGCGGCATGCGCAGCAAGCCCGCTCCGGCGGCCATCCTCGCGCGGTGCGCCTGCCAACGGAACGGGCGGCCATGTCGGACCAGCACCGATTCGAACAGGGAGTCGCCGTACAGGAAGCCACGGTCGAAGACGGAGACGGCCGCGTCCTCGGCGCGGGTGACGCGGCCGTTGATCCAGACGAAATCGCCGTGGTCCGGGGAAGGCATGTCAGTGTTCGCGGGGCGGCAGCGCGCCGACGGCGGCGAGAATCCCGCCCGCCTTCGCGATGGTTTCGTCGTATTCGGCTTCCGGGACGGAGTCGGCGACGATGCCGGCCCCGACGTGGAACCACGCGCGGTTTTCGCGGACGATGGCGGTGCGGATGGTGATGGCAAGCCGGCTTTGCCGGTTGAACCCCAGGTAACCGTGGGTCCCGCAGTAAGGCCCGCGGGCGACGGGTTCGATCTCGTCGATGATCTCCATGGCGCGGAGCTTGGGGGCGCCGGTGATGCTGCCGCCGGGGAAGCACGCGGCCAGCGCCTCGAGATGGGTGAGGCCCGGCCGGAGCCGACCCTCGATGGTCGAGACCAGGTGCTGCACGTGGCTGTAGGGCTCGAGTCGCATCAGTTCGGGCACGCGGACCGAACCGAATTCGCAGACGCGGCCGAGATCGTTGCGCAGCAAGTCGGTGATCATCACGAGTTCCGCGCGTTCCTTCTCGCTGGCGAGGAGTTCCTCCCGGAGCCGCGCGTCCTCCACGGGATCGTCCGAGCGCGGCCGCGTGCCCTTGATCGGACGCGTGCGCACGGACGGACCGTCGAATTGCAGGAACGATTCCGGGGAACTCGAGACCAATTCGAAATCCCCGGCGTCGATCCACGCCGCGTGGGGCGCGGGCGAGGCGACGTCGAGGCGCCGGAACAGGTCCCAACCGGATCCCGCGTGCGGTGCGTCGAGGCGGTGCGCGAGGTTGACCTGATAGATGTCGCCCGTGTGGATGTAGGCTTGGGCGCGGCGGACGGCCGCGAGAAAGAAGCGGCGCTCGAGGGTGGTCCGGGCATGCGGGGTTGTCCGGGGCAGGGGTGCCGACGGCCGGGGTGGCGGCGGGGTGGATTCGAGGAGGCGGCGCCAGGCGGCGGTCTCGTCGGCGGCCCGCCGTTCCGAACGCATGCCATCGGCGGCGAGACCCGACGAAAGGACGTGTGCCTCGCCGCGGAGATGGTCGAACACGACGACGCTGGCGTGGAAACCGAGGTGGCAGTCGGGGAGTTCGAGGTCGTTGACGGCGCGGCGTGCCAGTCGGGGTTCGAGGAATTGGTTGAGTTCGTATCCCCAGAATCCGAACGCGCCGCCGGTGGGGAACGGCAGCCCGGTGGGATCGGGGATTTCGAAGCGCGCGAGGAGAGGTTCGAGGAGTTGCCAGGGATTGCCGAACTGGACGAGGGGGGCGTTGCTGGGAACCCGCGTCTCGCAGCGCGCGCCCTGGCTGCGGAAGACCAGGAAGGGACGGGCGGCAACGAGACTGTGGCGGCCGCCGGGTGTCCGGGAACGCAACAGGACCCGGCCCGGGACGCCGTCGAGCGCCTCGACGAGGGACTCGGGCGTGTGCGGGGTGCGGAAGGTCTCGAGCAGGGAGGGCACGATGTCGGGCGGGAGCGTGGGGCCGGGGCGGGTGGCGTCAAGTTGCGGTCGACTCGCCAATCCAGGGTGAGGTGGTCACAAAACGAACACTGGCGTTTGTGGTTTTGCCTGCCACTCTGGAGGCCAACGTTGACTCACAAGGGTTGTCCTGCCCACCGGTCGCCGTCGAGGGACGGATCGTGCCGCGGAGGTTTGGACCGGGTGGGGGAGCCCCCCGTTTGTGGTTCTGTACCGATCGAAATATCCACGACATGTCCGAATCCGTTGCCGCCAGCCCGATCCGCCGCTTTTTCACCACCCTCGTCCAGTGGATCGATGCCGATT
>WBXI01000276.1 GCA_008933025.1 Verrucomicrobiota bacterium | reverse complement strand
CCACGTTGTCGGATCGGCTTCTGCATCGCACCGGGACCGTCGCGACCCGCGACATGGAGGACCAGTTGCTCGACGCCATGGATCTCGAGCGCGAGCGTGGCATCACTATCAAGGCCCATCCAGTCACGATGCTCTACCAGGCCAAGGACGGGGAGACCTACGAACTCAACCTCATCGACACCCCGGGCCACGTGGATTTCGCCTACGAGGTTTCCCGTTCGCTCAGCGCCTGCGAGGGCGCTCTCCTGATCGTCGATGCGGCCCAGGGCGTCGAGGCCCAGACGGTCGCCAATGTCCATCTGGCGATGAAGCAGGGGTTGTTCATCATCCCGGTCATCAACAAAATCGACCTGCCGCACGCCAACATTCCCCAGGCCCGCCAGCAACTCGAGGACATCCTCGCCATCCCGGCCGACGACGCGATCCTCGCCAGCGCCAAGGAAGGCATCGGCATCGAGGACATCCTCGAGGCGATCGTGGCGCGGGTGCCCGCTCCGAAACCGACGGGTGCGCCGTCGTTGCAGGCGCTGATCTTCGACAGCTATTTCGACACCTACAAAGGGGTGGTCATCCTGGTGCGGGTGATGCAGGGCGAACTCAAGCCGGGCATGCAGGTCAAGCTGCTGCATTCCGGGAAGAACGTGGAGATCAAGGAGGTCGGCTCGTTCCGGCCCAAGCCCTACGTCCGCGAGAAGCTCGAGCCCGGTGAAACCGGCTACATCACCGCCAACATCAAGACCCCGCGCGAGGTCAAGGTCGGCGACACCCTCACCGATCCGCGGAATCCCGCGCCCGAGTTGCCCGGGTTCCAGGAAATCCATCCCATGGTGTTCTCGGGCATCTACCCGATCAACACGGCGGATTTCGAGGGACTCAAGCAGGCGGTCGCGAAGCTCCAGCTCAACGACTCGGCGCTCACCTTCCAGACCGAAAGCTCGGTGGCCCTCGGCTTTGGCTTCCGCTGCGGCTTCCTCGGTCTCCTCCACATGGAGATCGTCCAGGAGCGCCTCCGCCGGGAGTTCGACATGGACATCATCGCCACCTATCCCAGCGTGGTGTACCGGGTCCGCAAGACCGACGGCGTCGAACTCGAGGTCGACAACCCGGCTTTCCTCCCGGACGTGACCTACATCGAGACCATCTTCGAACCGATGGTGAAGGCGTTCGTGATCTGCCCGAACGAGAACATCGGCGACATGATGTCGCTCATCTCCGAGAAGCGCGGCGTCATCAACCACACCGAGACGCTCGACATCCGTCGGGTGATGCTCACCTGCAAGATCCCGCTCAACGAGATCCTCATCGACTTCCACGACCGCATCAAATCCATCACCCGCGGCTATGGGTCGATGGACTACGAACCGATTGGCTACGAGGCGAGCGACATGGTGAAGCTCGACATGATGGTGAACGGCGAGGTGATGGACGCGTTCTCCAGCCTCGTGCACCACAGCAAGGCCGAGGCCCGCGGTCGCAGCATCGCCGCGAAGCTCAAGGAAGTGATCCCGCGGCAACAGTTCCAGGTCGCCATCCAGGGTGCCATCGGCGGCAAGATCGTGGCCCGCGAAACCGTGAGCGCGATCCGCAAGGACGTCACCGCGAAGTGCTACGGCGGCGACATCAGCCGGAAGCGGAAGCTCCTCGAGAAGCAGCGGGAGGGCAAAAAGCGCATGAAGGCGGTCGGATCCGTCGACATCCCGCAGGAAGCCTTCATCGAGGTCCTCAAGACCAGCTAGACCCCGACGCCCGGGAAACGCGCCGAAAGACCCGCCCATGCACTTCCTCCGCTGGCTCCTCCACCGACGCATCCGCAAGGGTTCCGAACTGCTCGGGATCGTCCGGAAGCACTTCGACCACCAGCGCGACATCCTGCCGCCGAAACACGTCGAGGAACTCGAGGCCGGCATGGCCGCGTTCGAGGCGGTCCTGCGCGCGTCCTCCACCACGGCCGGGCAGCTCGCGGCCGCCGCCCAGACCCTCGAGGAGGTCGCCCACAAATGGCTCAAGCCATATCCTTTCGCCTCCTACCGCGACAACTTCGAGAGCCTGCTCGGCACCGTCGTCATCATCTTCGCGTTCAAGACGTTTTTCGCCACCCCGATGGAGATCCCCACCGGGTCCGCGCAACCGACCTACTACGGGATCACCCACGAGGACCTGCGCGACAAACCCAACGTCCCGATCCCGACCGGGTTGGCCCGCCTCTGGGAACGTTGGGTCAAGGGCGCCAGCTACTACGAGGTCATCGCCGAGGCCGACGGACGGCTCGAGGGCATTTCCGATCCCGCCAAGCAGTTCGCCATCGGCAACATCGGGTTCGGGAAACGCATCGACATCCGCGTGGGAGGCCGGGATTACCGCGTGAATTTCGCGCCGGAAGACCCCGCCTTCAAGTTGTCGCTGGTCGACCCGATGACCCGTCAACCCTACAAGGTTTCGTTCAGGAAGGGCGAACCCATCGTCCGCTGCCGCGTCGTCGCCGGCGACCGTCTTTTCGTCGAACGCCTGACCTATAACTTCCGGAAGCCGCGCCGCGGCGAGTACTTCGTGTTCCAGTCGACCGGCATTTCCGGCACGGTCCAGGGAACGCATTATATCAAGCGTTTGATCGGATTCGGGGGCGAGAAGGTGCGGATCGGGGACGATCGCCACGTCTACATCGACGGCAAACGCATCGAGAAGACCGAACCCGGGTTCGAGAAGTTGTACGGTTTCGATCCCGCCAAATCGCCGGTGGACAGCCAGTATTCGGGCCATGTGAACGGCAAGGTCTACGCCGAGGCATACCGGAAGTGGTATCCCACCGTGCCCCACGGCGGCGTGGCGCCGGCCGATGTCGAGGCGCGCGCCGAGCAGGAAGCGAGCTACATGGCCCCCCTGGTGGGACGCCATTTCCCCGACGGGGAGACCGAGTTCACCGTCCGTCCCAATTGCTATCTCGGCTTCGGTGACAACACGATGAGCTCGAGCGACGGCCGTTCCTGGGGCGATGTGCCGCGCGAGAAAGTGATCGGCAAATCGCTGTTCGTGATGTGGCCGTTCACCTCGCGGTGGGGTTGGTAGGGCGGGGGGCCGCGGCCTACCGCGACTCGTCCCCCTCCCACGCGATCTCGCCGTTCTCCACGGTCCAGTCGTTGCCGAAGTAGCCGGCCGCGCGCGCGCCACCCCATCCCTTGGACAGGGCGTCGCTCCCGAACACCGTGACGTCGGGGTAGGCCACGCCCGCCATGAAATACGGCATGCGGTCCGTCAACCGCAGTCCCGCCATCCCGCTCCCGGCCACCACGCCCACGCAGGCGACGTCGCTGCCGGGTCGGGGACGCAGGAACAGGCATGCGAGATCCGAACCCGTGATTTCCCGGGTGCCCACCCGCACCGCGCCGCGCCGCACCTGCACCGGGCTGTCCGCCAGCAGCGACTTCCACGCGCCATTGCCGTCCGCGTTGCCGTAGAGGATCACGCCCCGGTCCCGGTCTTTCGACGCGTCGAAGGCAGTGTCGGGAACGACATCCACGCTCGCGTTGCCCCGGTACCAGAAGGATTCCGCGTCGAACCGCGCCTTGGCGAAGGCCCACGCGTTTTCCTCGGCCGTCCCGCCGGTCCCGTACACGAAGAACATCCGGTGGCCGAAAGCCTCCTTGAAGGGGCCGTAGCGATGCGGGCCTTTCTCGGACGGCGACCCGGGCCCCCCGGCCTTCCAATGTCCGCCGGACCTCGCGAGCCACACCCGCCGTCCGGAATTCCCAACCGCCACCAGATTCGTCACCGATTGCCCGTCGAGTTCCACCGTCGGCACCGGTCCCGGCGCGAGTCGGTCCAGACGCAGCGACAGTCGCGCCACGTTTTCGGTGGTGCCCGAGAAGCGGCGGGCACCGGAGTCCCAACGGATGTCGACCCCGCTGAGTGCGAGGGCATGTTCCTGCGCCTCGATGGTCGCCCAGTGCGAGGTCGCCGACACCCCGGGGTTCCCGGTCACGAACTGGAGCCGACCCACGCCCTCGTCGTCGGGAATCCGATGCCGCGCGAACCAATCGAAAATCGGGGGCCAATCCACGCATTGGTTGCCCCACCAGTGCCCGGCGCCCGGTTGCTCGTGCCACGTGAAGTCGTGGTGGAACCCGGAGAGCGCGGCACGCATGGTCCGGGCCTCGCTCACCGGCACGTTGTCGTCCGCGTCGCCGTGCAGGATGTAGATGCCCTGCTGGAGATAGTTCGTCGCCAACGCCAGCGTGTCCCCCGGCGTCCACGCGCGCTGGATCAACCGCTGGACGCGGTTGGTCGGCTCCGGCCGTTTGCCGCCGCCATAGCTTTGGAAACTGATCCAGCCGGCGCTGGGCGCGATCGCCGCGAACCGGTCGGGAAAGGTCACTCCCAATTGCCAGGTCCCATGCCCGCCCATGGAATGTCCCGTCAGATAGGTCCGGTTGGGATCCGTCCCGAGCTTCTTCTGGAGCAGGTCCAGCACTTCCATCGCGTCGCGCCGTCCCCAGTCTTCCCAGTCAAAACCATACGGGCGCCGGTTGGTCGGGGCCGCGACGTGCACCCACGTCTTGGGCGAATAGCATCCCGCCTGTCCCGCCGCCTCGACGCTCGCGCCGTGCGCGCTCAACACCAACCCCGGTTTCTCGTGGGAGCCGGGCAGGGGACGCGCCGGGACCAGCGAATAATACTGCACGCTCCCGTCCAGTCCGCTGACGAACGTCTCGCGGTGGGTCTGGTCCTTCGATCGGACACCCAGAAAGAACGTGCGTGTGTCCGCCGTCGTCCCGCCACGGGCCAGACGCACGCTCATCGCGACGCGGTTCGTCGTCGCCTTCCCCGAGTGCAGGATGCGGAAGCCGACCTTCCGCGTCGCCAATGGCAGGATCGGGGGCACCGGCGTTTCGGTCGTCGTGCCGCCCGGTGCCGACGCCACCAGCTTGTAACCCCGGAGGATATTGGTGGTGGCATTCGCCAGGATCACCGCCCCGAACGTGTCGTT
>WBXI01000275.1 GCA_008933025.1 Verrucomicrobiota bacterium | reverse complement strand
TTGTCCCCCGGAAAGCTGTCCCGGGCGTTGGCCCGCGTGGGCGGCCAAACCCACCCGCTCCAGGAGTTCCCGCGCGGCGGCCTCGGCGGTCGCCCGGGCCCTGCCCAGCACGTGGACCGGCGCCTCCATCACGTTGCCCAGCGCGGTGAGATGCGGGAACAGGTGGAACTGCTGGAACACCATGCCCGCGCGCAGCCGCAACTGCCGCTGCCGCTCGCGGTCCGGGCGGCCCCCCGCCTCGATCGTCACGTCGGCGATGGTGATCCGGCCCGCGTCCGGCGTCTCCAGCTGGTTCAGGCACCGCAGGAACGTCGTCTTGCCGCACCCGCTCGGGCCGATCAACACCACCGAGTGCCCGCGCTCCTGCCGGTGGTCCACGCCCTTCAAAACCGTCCGCTCGCCGAATCGCTTCGAAAGCCCTTCAACGACGATCATGTTGCAGCCTCCTTTCGAGAGCGCGCGCCCCCAGCGACGCCGCGTAGCTCATCGCGAAATAGATCCCCGCCGTCAGCAACCCCAGCCCGACGTAGTCGCCGGTGTCGATGGCGCGGATCTGGTACTCCTTGGTGAGTTCCACCAGGGCGATCACCGAGACGATCGAGGAATCCTTGAACATCGCGATGAAGTCGTTGGTGACGGAGGGAAGGCTGATGCGGAGCGCCTGGGGCAGCAGGATCCGGCGCAACGCGAGGCGCCGTTTCATGCCCAGCGCCAGGGCCGCCTCGAGTTGGCCCTTGGGCACGCCCTGGATCCCCGCCCGGTAATTCTCCGCTTCCGTCGCCGCGTAGTTCAGCCCCAGCGAAATCACCGCGGCGAATCCCGCCGTCAGGCGCAGGCCGAACTGCTGCGCCAACCCGAAATAGAGGAAGTAGATCTGCAACAGCAGCGGTGTCCCGCGGAACACCTCGATGTAGACGATCGCCATCCATCGCGCCGGAGCCGGACCGTACAACCGCGCGAGGGCCAACCCCAGTCCCAGCACCACCGCCACGGCCATGCCCGCGCAGGTCACCCACACCGTCGTCACCGACGCCCGCAGCAGGATCGGCAGGTACGTTCCCCATTCGCGCAAAGCCGAATGCCGTTCCGCCGTCGTCTCGCCTCCCGGCTTCCACGCCGCGAGTGCCGATTGGCCCGCGTCCCACAGGTCGTACTTCCGGTAGATCCGCTCGAGGCTGCCGTCGCGCAGCAACGCCTCGATCGCCCCGTCCAACCGCGCCAGCAGGACGGCGTCCCCGGGACGCACCGCCGCCGCATAGAACGCCGGCTCGAACGGGGCTCCCGCGCGGCGCAGCTTGTCGTTCCCGGCCAGATTGACCCGGGCAATCGGCGTCTCGGTCAACACCGCGTCGATCCGGCCCGCCTCGAGGTCCCGGAAATAGTTCACGTTGTCCTGGTACACCCGGATCTCGAACCCGCCCCGCTTCTCGAGAAGCCGGTGCGACCCGGTCGCCGACAACACCCCGATCCGGCGCCCGCGCAGCGCGTCGAGCGACCCGATCCCGGCGTCCGAAGCCCGCACCACCAGTTGCTGGGCGAACGCAAAATACGGCCGGCTCAAAGCCGCCTTGGAACGATTCTCCGGGGTCGCCTCGATCCCCGCGATGACCACGTCGAAACTCCCCCCCTGGCGCAGCGCCGGCAGCAGCATGTCCCAGTTGTTCTGCACGAACCGGGCCTTGAGCCCGAGTCGTTGGGCGATGGCTTCGGCCAGATCGACCTCGAATCCGACCAACCGGTCGGCATCGCCCGGCGGATGGTAGATATAGGGAGCCCCGCCCTCGGCGTCGTTGGCGTAGCGCAGGATTCCCGAGCGGGAGATCCCGTCCCATGAATCCGCCGCGGCCGATTTTCCGGCACCGATGGCCAGGGCGGGAACCAGCCAAAGGAGCAGCGAAAGCAGCGCCCCGGCACTCCTTCCGCCGGGCCGAGACCCGGCGCCGCCATCGGGGCGGACGGGGTCCACGTCGGGGATTTCCACAAGGCGCGATAAGCGGCAGGCGCCGCGCCCGCGCAAGGAAATATTTGGCCGTGCCCGCACCAAGGCACATCCGGAGTTCGCGGGCGCCGACAACGGCGGGTCGGACGCCCCGGTCGAGGGCCCGTGGGGCGGGTGCACCGCGTGGGCGCACCCGCCCGCGATGGCCGGGGTCGCGCCTACTTCGACTCGTGGTCGGACACCTTCACGCCGCGTTTGAACGTGTTGAAACCGAACATCGACGGCGCGTACTCGCCCACGATCGTCACGTCGGCCTTCTTCGGCACCTCGAGACCGGTCAGGTAATAGGCCGAGTTCACGAACAACCGCCGCAGATCCTCGCTCTTCAGGTCGGTTGCCGCGCCGATCGTCGAGCACATGATCCGCGAGGTCTTGCCGGAGGCCCCGTGGTAATCGCGCAGCCACACCAGCGGCATGATCGCCTTGTTCAGGTTCGGGGCATCCGTCGGGTTCATCCCCACCAGCACCTGCCCCTGCAACAGCACCGTGGCGTCCGACGGAAAATCCGCGTTCACGCCATACACGTCCGTCGGCCCGAACACGTCGTGGACGCCGCGCAGCATCGGGTGCTCGCGGTTCCGCCCGTCCACCAACCCGCGCGTGGCCTCGTGCCCATGGTTGCCATGGTGGAAGGTCCACGACTCGCCGACGGCCATCCCGCCGAACCCGCCGCCTTTCGCCGTCCACGAGAACTTGGCGTAGGGACTCTTCTTGTTGCGCTCGTAGTTGAACGCGTGCGTCGCCGTGCGCACCACCATCATCGGCCGACCCGAATCCAGATAGTCGACGAAGTGCTTCATGTCCGCGTCCGGCAATTCCCGGAAACGGAACTGGTTCAACACCAGATCGGCGTGGTCCACCAGATGCATCCCCGGGATGTTCGTCTGGTTGTTCGGATTGATCGTGCCGTCGGGATCCTGGGTGAACAGGACCGTGCATTTGAATCCGTGCCGTTGGCTCAGGATCTTCCCCAACTGCGGCAACCCTTCCTCCGAGCGGTATTCCTCGTCGCCCGAGAGCATCACGATGTGCTTGCCGTTGGCGTGGTCCGCGGGCGGTTGGTAAACGACCCACGGTTCGGCGTGGACCACGACCGCGGCAACGGCGGCCGCGAACAAAGCGGCAAGGGGTTTCATCCGCGCGAGCATGCCCGACACCCGGGCCGGAGGCAAAGCCCGCGTTGCCCGGAAAGTTCCGGCGCAGGCCACGCCGGACCAGGAAGGCCGGCTTGCGGGCGCAGGCCAAACACGACCCGGCGGCGCAGCGCCTCCCGCGACCTATCGGCCGCGGGCCCCACCCGGCGGCGTCATCCCACAAAAGAAAAAGCGGGCACCTTGCGGTGCCCGCCTAACCCAAACAACCAAACTAAACCTCCTCTACCCAGCCTGTAGAAAGGCCAGGATCGGGACCGTCCTGCAGTCGTTGCGACCACGGTGTCGTTCCCTCGATAACCAACGTCAAAATTGACGTTGAAAGGGAGGGGTTCCGCAAATGTTTTTTATCGTTTGGATCGGCAAAAACCCGCTTCCCCCATCGATTTGCGCTACGCGGCGGCGGCATGGACGCCGACCGCGACGACGCAACGTGCACATAATCCGGGGTGTTGCGCGTCGCGGCCCACTTCCGACTCCCAATGCCAGCACCGTTCGCACTTCGCCCCATTTGCCGTCGTCACGGCCACCGACGCCACCGCGCCGGACCCGATTTCGAGCTGCGACACGTTCAAAAGCTCCCGCAACTCCGCCGCGCGCGGGCCCGCGACCGCCGCCTCGTCCGCCGCCAGCACCAGTTCCACGCGGGCTTCCAGCGATTTCCCGATCGATTTGGCCTGCCGCGCCTTCTCCAACTCGGGCAACACCCGTTCCCGCACCGCGAACAGGGTCCTCCAGGCCGCGCGTTCCACCTCGGACGACTCGAAAGCCGACGGCGTCCAATCCGACAGATGCACCGAGTCCGCCGGGCGCCCCGGCAGGTACTCCCACGCCTCGTCGGCCGTGAACGCCAGCATCGGCGCCAACATCTGGCACATCCCCGTCGCCATCCGGTACAGCGCCGTCTGGGTCGAACGCCGCCGCGCCGAACCCGCCGCGTCGGTGTAGAGCCGGTCTTTCGCGACGTCGTGGAACGTCGCGCTCAGTTCCACCGCCGCGAATTGGGCCAGCTTCTGGTAAACCACGTGGAACTCGTACGCGTCGTAGGCCGCCGCCACCTCGCGTTCCAACCGCGCGAATTCCCCGAGGATCCACCGGTCCAGCGGCGTCCAGCCCGCCTCCGGCACGGTGTCGCGCGCCGGATCGAAGTCGTACAGGTTGCTCAGCTGGTACCGCAGCGTGTTCCGCAAAAGTCGGTAGGTTTCCCCCACTTTCTTCAGCCGTTCCTCGCTCACCACGATGTCGCTCCGGTAATCCTGCGACGCCACCCAAAGCCGCACCACGTCCGCGCCGTGGTCGTTCACGTACCGGTCGGCCGTCTGCGGCTTGGCGTAGCCACCCTGCCCCTGCTTCGACTTCGAGATCTTCTCCCGGTCCTCGTCCACCATGAAGCCGTGCGTCAACACCGTCTTGAACGGCGGCGCGCCGTTGCCCGCCAGACTCAGCAACAACGACGACTGGAACCAACCCCGGTGCTGGTCCGATCCCTCGAGATACACGTCCGCCTGCCAGTCCGACGCCCCCGCCGTGCCGTGGTGCAGCCCTTCGCGACGCATCAGCACCGCCCGCGACGACGAACCCGAGTCGATCCAGACGTCCAGCGTGTCGTGCCCCCGCGAGACCGCTTCCGGTCCCGTCCAATCCGCCGGCCGGCACGCCGCCCAGAGTTCCGCCGCCGGCATCGAGAACCACGCGTTCGAGCCGTGCGTCTCCACCAGGTCGGCCGCGCGTCGGACGATCGCCGCCGTCAGCAACGCGTTGCCCGCGCCGTCGTAGAATGCCGGGATCGGCACGCCCCACGTCCGCTGCCGCGAGATGCACCAGTCCGGCCGCGT
>WBXI01000274.1 GCA_008933025.1 Verrucomicrobiota bacterium | reverse complement strand
GCCGGCCTCCACAACTCAGCCCGGACGACCGATGCCGGCCGTCGAGCGATTCCCAAAACCACGCGAAGAAAACGGAGACGGAGGAGGTGTGCCCGCTTGACAAGAAAGAGGCCATATCAGCGGGGTGGGCGTCGCTGACGCTCCTACCCCCCGCACTCCGACGGCGCTCCGCGCGGAGGACCGCCGAGGCCTGTCTCCCGCGCCGTCGCCTCAAACGGGAAAAACCCCTCACGCCCTCCGCCGCGGTTGCTCGTCGAGAAACTGCACCCGCAACCGGGGTTTCTCCTCGGCCAACGGATTGAGCGACTGCAATTCCTGCACCGCCCGTTTCCCGCGCAGCAACACCGCCACCGACAGGATAGCGCCCCCGGCCATCACCAACGCCCCGGCGGCGACGTAGCGGGACCATCCCGCCTGGCTGTTGACGATCCAGAAGGCCACGAGGAACAGGACGGCGTCGCAGACCAGGGTCACCCCGAGGGCCCAACTGGGAAACACGCGGTGGGTGTCGTCGGAGGCCGAGAAAGGGGCGGGCGGGACCAGTTCGTCGCCGTCGGAGCCGCGGAGGAGCAGTTGGACGCCGGACGATTGCGCGGGATCGTCCGCGTTCCTTGCGGCGCGCGTCCCGTTCAACAGCGATTCCAAACCCCGTCCGAGAACCCTCTTCGACATTGGGGCACGGAGCTTTGGCCGGTGCGGCTCGGCATTCAACCCGGAAAGGGCATTTCGAAGGGATTGGGGTCGCTGGACGGAGCTGTCGCCGTCGCTGGGGCACGAAGGCGCGAGGCGATGCGCCGCCAACGTCGGGTTGCGGTCGGCGGGTTGGGGATGGGATGGGTTGCGGCATGGAGCCTTGGAAACGACATCCACCGTCCGTCCTGTCCAAGGACCTTCTGGGGCCCGTGCGGGGACCCCATGCATCCCTGGAAAGGGCCCCGATCGGGGCGGGAGGTGGATGCCTGTCCGGGATGCTTTCGGGGCGGGGACTGACCGTTCTTTGCGCACGATCCAGAGGGTTTCAACCGGGATTGGCGCTTGTGGGGGTGTCGAAAACTGTGGTAAAAAACCACCTCGAAAACGGGTGTCTCGCGTGGTTGCGAGGGTTCGCGGACCGGCAAAATGCAAATGATCAGATCGTTGTTGAGGATGGCAGTCTTGGCGTGGGGCGGCTTGGGCCGCGCCGGGTCCCGCGTTGGGCGCGGGGGGTGGGTGCGTACTTTCCCGCGGCGCCTTCGCGGGTCAGGTCGTCGTCATTTGCATCTGGATGGAGCGCCGCTTGCGCCGTGGTCTTCCTTTTGTGCTCCAGCAGCAACTTTGCCGCGATCACCATCACGCCAGCGTCCAATGGGTCGAACATTTCTGCGGACACGGTCGGCGGGACTTACACGTCACTTACCGGGCCCGTCATAACAGAGGGCGCCAATCAAGATGTCACGGTAGGTACGATCGTCATCACTGCGCCGACGGGCTTTGTCTTTAATACTGCATCCCCGGTGACGGCGACGGTTGCAAATAGCAACGGGGGTGGTGGGGCGGTGCTGACCCTCGCTTCCTCCACCGCTACTCCAACGGCGAGCACCATCACATTTACGGTTAGTGCCCAGGACACAACTGCGGGCGGCCCCAACGGAAAGACCCTGTCGTCGATCACGTTCTCGGGGATTCAAGTTCGGCCGACCGCAGGGACTCCCCTTGCCAGCGGCAACCTGACGTTTTCTGGTACTGCGACAGTAGCTGGCAACGCCGGGGTGCTCACCGAGGTTGCCGGCGTTGCGACCAAACTCGTGTTCACCACGGCGGCGATAACCGCGACCGCCGGGGTGGCCTCGGGGACCATCACCGTCCAAAGGCAAGACCAGTTCGGGAACCCCAATACGACCGACGCGACCCGGACCGTGACTTTGGCGAGCACGTCGAGCGGCACGGTGACCTTCACTCCCGCCAGCCCGCGGACGATTGCGCCCGGGGCGAGCAGTTTCAATTTTACCTATACCGACACCAAGTCCGGGACGCCGACCATCACTGCGGCGAGCACGAGCCCGACCACGATTACCTCGGCGACGCAGGTGGAGACGATCAATCCCGGACCGGGGAACGCGGGGCAATCGACGGTGGCGGCCTCGCCGACCTCTGTCGCCGCGGACAACAGCGCGACCTCGACGATCACCGTCACGCTGAAGGATGCGAATGCCAACGTGGTTCCGGGCAAGACCGTGACCTTGTCCAAGACCTCCGGACCCGGAACCCCGACGGTGACCACGGTGCAGGGAACCACGGATTCTTCCGGCGTTGCCCTTTTCACGGTGAAGTCATCGACGGCCGGTGCCGCAGTTTTCACCGCGGTAGACGTCACGGACGCCGTAACGGTGACCCAGACGGCGACGGTGACCTTCGTCGCGTTGGACTATGGCGATTTGCCCGATACCGGGGCCGGCACTGGCATCGGCAACTATGAGACCCTGCTGACCAGCAATGGTCCGCGGCACATGCTCAGCAACACCCTGAAACTCGGCGCGACGGTGGACGCTGACGACGGTACCCTGCAAAACGCGGGAGCCACCGCCGACGACTCTTCCAATACAGGGTCAGCCGACGACGAGGACGGCGTGAACTTCACGGGCGTGACCCTTTACCAGGGGCAGACGGCATCACTTCCCGTGACGGTGACCCTGACCGGCGGCGGCACGGTCAAACTGAACGCATTCTTCGATTTCAACAACAACGGCAGCTTCGCGGATGCGGGCGAGGCGTTGACCGAGTTGACCGTGGTCGTTCCGGGTGGTGGCAGCACGACGGTGAATCTCAGCGTGCCCGTGCCCGCAGGTGCCACCACCGGGGTAAATCTTGGCGCGCGCTTCCGCATCAGCACCGCGGGCGGGCTGACGTCGGTCGGCTTGGCAGCCGATGGCGAGGTCGAGGATTATGTCGTCCAAGTCCAGACCAGCGTCCGCCTCGGCAACCGGGTCTGGCTGGACAACGGTGCGGGCGGTGGGACCTCCGACGACGGCCTGATCACCGGCACCGAGGCCGGCATCAACGGCGTCACGGTCACGGTGTACGCGGCCGATGCCGCGGGCTACGCCACCGGGTCGGTGTTGAGGACCACCACGACGGCGTCGGGTGGCTATTACGGATTCAACCTGCCGCCCGGGGACTACGTGGTGGTGATCCCGGCTTCGAATTTCGGATCCGGACAACCGCTCTTCAACCTCTACAGCAGCGGCACCAGCAACAACACCCGGAACGGTGCCGACCCGGACACGAATGCCACCGATTCGGACGACAACGGGTTCAATGCCTACAATCCCAGCGTCACCGGGGTTTACAGCGCGGCCATCACCTTGACGGTCGGTGGCGAGCCCACGGGCGAGACGGATCTGGGGCCGGGCGAACCCGTGCTGCCCACCGCCAACTCGAACCTGACGCTCGACTTTGGGTTCGTCGCCGCGGCGCCGACCGCGATCAAGCTCTCCTACGTGAAGGGTTGGTGGATCGACGGCCGGGTGACGGTGGAATGGGAGACCGTCAGCGAACTCAACACGCTGGGTTTCGAGCTTTACCGTCTGCAAGGAAGCGACCGGATCCGGGTCAACGCCGACCTGGTCCCGGCGCTCAACGTCGAACGCGGCGGGGTTTACCGCGTGGACGAGGCGATGGATCGTCCGACCACGACGGTGAGTTATATCCTCGTGGAGCAGGAAACCACGGGGAACCGGATCGAGTATGGGCCCTTTGGCATCTCGATCCAGTCGGTGGCGAAGCCGACGTCGGCGCGGGTGGTGTCGGGCGCGCTGGTGTTGCGGTTCGCTGGCGAGGGTGCGGCCGAATACCAGATCGAGTCCACGGACGATCTGGCCAACGGTCATTGGGTTCCGGTGGGTCGGTTGACGGCCGATCCCGGCGGAACGATCGAGTACCAACAACGGTTGGTCGAATCGGAACCGGTTCGTTTCTACCGGGCGCTGCGTCCCTGAACCCGGCGACGAACCCTGGACCACGAGGAATAAATGAAGATTCGATCGACGCGTTGGATGGTGGCGGTGGCCGCGAGCCTGGCATTGGCGGGCATCGGGCGTGCGGACACGGTGGTTTATACCTTCACGCAGACGTTCAGCCTGACGGCGAGCCCGACAGGGGCGACGCCGCAGATCAACACGACCTGGAATGTTCCCAAGTACAATGGGTTCGCCGCGTCGACCTCGCTGACCAAGGTCCAGTACGACGTCAGCACCCAGATCACCTACTCGGGAACAATGGTGCCGCTGGCTGCCAGCCAGGGCTTCAACCTGCAGATCCGGAGCGATTTCAATTTTGATTTCGAGTCCTCGACGACGGACGTCACGGCGTTGGATCCGTCGATCACGCAGGGTGGGACGAGCGGTTTGGCGAACGTCTATTTCGGGACGGGCACGCTGACCTCGGCGGCGAACAGCGCGACGCAGTTGGCGAGCGATCTGACGGCCTACGTGGGCGTGGGCACGGTCGCGGTGCCGGTGACGGGGTCGTTGTTGACGACGTCATCCGGGGGCAGTTACCAGAACAACAGCGACATCGGCATGGCGAGTCCGTACGTGTTCGTGGACCAGAACAAGATCTTCCCGGTGTTCGGACTGCAGCAGTAAGGCTTGGTGGCGACGATGACGGTGACGTACACGGTGCCCGAGACCGGAACGTATGCGGCGGCGGGGTTCGTGGTCTTGTTGGTGGGCCACCAATGGATGCGTCGGCGCAAAGCCTGAGCACGCCTGTCTCCCGCGCGCGGCGCCTTCGGACTGCGGTGGCAAGGCCTTCGGAAGGCCGCGACACCGCTATGAAACCGGGCGGCGAGCGCAAGGTGAGGACGGGGTTTTCGCAAGGGGCGGTGGTGGGGTTTGGGGGGATGACCTTGTCGCACAGCGGGGTGGGCGTCGCTGACGCTCCTACCCGCCGCACTCCGACGGCGCTCCGCGCGGAGGACCGCCGAGGCCTGTCTTCCGCGCGCAGCGCTTTCGGACTGCGGTGGCAAGGCCTTCGGAAGGCCGCGACACCGCT
>WBXI01000273.1 GCA_008933025.1 Verrucomicrobiota bacterium | reverse complement strand
GCCCCAACGGCGCACGCTCCCCAGGCGAGATAGATCGGCTCAATTGCCCGCGGTCAGCACCGACGCTAGCCGGCGCCGAAATGATCCCGCTGGAAAGGCAGTGTCCGCCGCACGCCGAACGGGGATGTATCCGTATCGGCTACGCGAACAATGATTTTCGCAAGTCACGAGCAGCGTAGAGTTCCGCCTCAACGCCACGCATTCGCCTTGCCCCGTCCCGACGCTGCGGCCCGAAATGATCGCGCCTGCCCCTGAAAACCTTCTCCACGAAATCAAGCGTCCCCAGTACGGCGCCGTCGTGGAAGTACCTCACGCGACATTTCAGGTACTGCCCCATCGGCAGCCGGCCGTTTGCCGCGAGCACCTTGAGGGCATCCTCCCTTCCCGTGGTGCCGCGTGTGGGGCGACCATCCTCGCCGAGTTTCTCCCGCCTGTCGTTCCCCTCCAAATAGAGATGCAACCGATAGGTTGCCATGGAGCATTTCCAGCCCTCGACTGTCCCGCGCCGGACCGCCGCTGCCAGAATCCCCACCCCTTCCCGGGCCCCGCCTTGCCCCGCCACCGCTTCGCCGTAGCCGCACCATCGATAGTCCTTGGGGTCGCGCACGATGCCCGCCCGAACCGGATTGAGGTCGATGTACGCCGCCATCGTGACGCACGCCTCTCCCGCCCCGTCCACCACGACGCTATGATAACGCCCCTCCCACAAGGTGCCCCTGCGTCCATGCCGCGCGTTGTGCCAGCGACTATAGCGCTGTTTGATCATCTTCATGAATTCGCCGAGGTTCCACATCCGACGCCAATACCTTTGCAGCAGGTCTCTTTCCCCGACTGCATCGCCACGGGAACGAAGCGCCGCGATTTCGCCGCGCAACCGCTGGATATCCTGTCGACTGGTCAGCGCTTCGAGCTTGGCGAGGATGGCTTCGGCCCCGGGAAGTTGGGCGGGCCTGGCGGGTACTTCGACGAGGATATGAAAGTGATTGTCGAGGACGCAAAACGTTAGGACGCGGACACCGCAGAATGCGGCGGCCTCGCGGAGGAGGCGGACGAATCGTTCCTTTTCGGCGAAACGGAGCACAAAATTGCCGTCCACCACGCGGGAATAACAATGATAGATGGCAGCCGGGAATTCCGGTGGAGCCAGAAGCCTCCGTTTGGGCATGTCGCCACGCTCGGGGTCGACGCCTCGGTCGTCCATTTTTTCTAATGACCATGCCGTCAACCGCCAGATTCGAGAGCCGGATACAAAGCCTGTCCCATTGTGAGACGAGGGCCTCCCGAATGGTTTGCCGTCGGGTAGGTCGGGTGAACACCGATGCGGGGCGAAGCCCGCCCCATGGTTTGGACGCCCAAGGCCAAGGCCCGCTTGCACCCGCCCCTTGGACCCCGCCGACCACCCGCCGGCCACCCCGGCAACAAACCCGAAACCAACCTCTCGCCTCGACCCAAACCCCATGGCAACGTCACCGCCATCCAATGAACGGTGCCGACTGGAAACTCATCGCGCTCGCCCTCGCCTCCATCGGCGTGCTCGTCTTGCTCGTCACCCGGGCCCGAATCAACGCCTTCATCGCCCTTGCCGTCGCATCGCTGGTCGTCGGCACCGGGGCAGTCCTCTGGCTCGGGGTACCCGCCCGCGATGCCACGGGGGCCGTCATCAAGGCGGCCGCGAACGGCGCGACGCCGCATTACACGATGCCGGGCGTGATGAAGTCGTTCGCCGAGGGACTCGGGGGAGCCCTCGGGGGCGTCACGGCGATGATCGCCCTCGGCACAATGCTCGGGAAGCTCCTCGCGGAATCCGGCGGGGCCGAGGTTCTTGCCCTCCGTTTCATCGCCTTCTTCGGGGCCAAACGGATCCAACTCTGCATCATGGCGCTCGCGCTCACGATCGGGTTGACCACTTGGTTCGCGGTCGGCCTGGTCCTGCTCGCGCCGATTGTCCTCACGTTGACCTACCAGACGCGGCAGCCATTCCTGCGGCTGTTCCTCCCACTGCTCTCCTGCCTCTCGGTCATGCACGGCGTCATGCCGCCCCACCCGGGGCCGTCCCTCGCCGCCGGGAATCTCGATCTCAGCATGGGATTGGTCCTCGCGTGGGGCTTCCTGATCGGCATCCCCACGGCCGCCGTCGCCGGCCCACTCTACGCGCGATTCATCGTGGGACGCGTCCAGGCCGATCCGCCGCCGGCCCCCGACAAACGCACGTCCCTCGGAGCCGGCCACACCCTTCCCGGATTCGGCATCACGCTGTTTTCCATCCTTCTTCCGGTCCTTCTCATGCTGGCCGCCACGGCCGGCGAACTCTTGCTGCCCGCGAACGACCGTCTGCGCGTTTTCCTGTCGTTCGTCGGCAATCCCACCATTGCGCTCTTGCTGGCCGTGCTTCTGGGCGGATGGACGCTTGGACTCCGCTGCGGCTACAACGCCTCCCAGGTTCTCAAGTTCACCGAGACCGCGGTCGCTTCCATCGGCATGGCCATCATCGTGATCGGCGCGGGCGGCGGATTCGCCCGGGTGCTCCGCGACGCCGGGGTCGCGGACTCCATCGGTCGGGTCAGCATTGCCCTGGGCCTTTCGCCCCTGTTGTTCGGATGGATCATCTCCGCCTTCATCCGCGTCGCGACCGGCTCCGCCACGGTTGCCATCACGACCGCTTCCTTGTTGCTGAAGGACTACCTCGCCGTCCACGCACCGGGTCTCGACGACAACCACCGCGCACTGATCGTGATCGCCATCGGATGCGGCTCGCTGTTCCTGTCGCACCTGAACGACGCCGGGTTCTGGATGGTGAAGGAATGCCTCGGCCTGAGCGTGGGCCAAACCCTCCGGACTTGGACGGTGTGCGAGACGATCGTCGGCATTGCCGGCATGCTGTTCTCGCTGGTCGCCTACTCGCTGATCTGAACCCCACCGAACGATGAACCCGTACCCGAACCGCCGTGCCTTTCTGACGGGCACCGCAGCCCTCGCCGCCGCGTTGGCCCTGCCGGGTCCGGCCCATGGCGCGGGCCCCAGCCAGGCCCCGGACGGCTTCGCGAAGCCCTCGCGGATCAAGCTCGGCATGGTGACCTACAACCTCGGGAAAGACTGGGACATCCCCACGCTCATCAAGAACTGCACCGAGGCACGCTTCCAAGGCGTGGAGCTCCGCACGTCGCACCGCCACGGGGTCGAGGTGACGCTGTCCGCCAGCGCCCGGGCCGAGGTCCGCAAACGCTTCGCCGATTCCCCGGTGGAATTGTTCAGCCTCGGCAGCGCCTTCGATTACCACACGCCGGATGCCGCGAAGCTCCGGCAGGACATCGAGTCGACCAAAGCCTACATCCGCCTCGCGCAAGAGGTCGGGGCAACCGGCGTGAAGGTGCGCCCCAACGGGCTTCCCAAGGAAGTCCCGGTGGAGAAGACCCTCGAGCAAATCGGGCGTTCGCTGCGCGAACTCGGCGATTTCGCCGCCGCGCTCGGACAGCAGATCCGTCTGGAAGTCCATGGAGCCGGCACGTCCCCGGTGCCGCGCATCCGCCGCATCATGGACGTCGCCGACCACCCTTCGGTCGGCGTCTGCTGGAACTCCAACCCATCGGACCTCGACGGGGACGGATTCGACGCGAACTTCGACCTCGTGAAATCGAAGATCGTGGAGGTCCACATGCGGGACCTGTACCTGACCGACTATCCGTTCCGGCGGCTTCTGGCACGCCTGACGGAGACCGGCTACTCGGGTTACACGCTCGCGGAGATTCCCGAGAGCCCGGACGCGGTGCGCGTCATGCGCTATTTCCGATCGATCTGGTTGGCCTACCAAGGACTTCTCTAGGGAGCGTCCCAACCGTCCAAGCCATGGAAACCGTGGAACCATCCGGCCCGTCGGCCCGCAAGGCCACCATCGAGGACCTGCCCGCCCTGCACGCGCTCTGGCAGCGTGCCGGCCTCCCGTGGAACGAACTCGAACGGTTCGTCAACGAGTTCCAGGTCGTG
Organism: Verrucomicrobiota bacterium; assembly: GCA_008933025.1. GTDB lineage: Bacteria > Verrucomicrobiota > Verrucomicrobiia > Limisphaerales > UBA9464 > UBA6176. The sequence goes on along the minus strand of WBXI01000273.1, from coordinate 1,061 downwards.
CCCGGCGAGGAAGGACTGCTGGTGGGCGCCATCGGCCTGCAACTCGACGGCGCCGAAGGCCTGCTGCACAGCGAGGCGATTTTCCCGGGAGTGGACGCCGACGAGATCCGGGCGGCACTCTGGAGACGGGCCCAGATCGTCGCCCGGAACCAAGGGGCCATCCGGCTCTGGACGCTCGAGGACGCCCCGTTTTGGACCGGCGTTTTCGTCCGGGCGGACAAGGCCGCCATCGAGGGCTTGCGGGCGTCGTTTCGCGATCCCGAGGCCTCGTGGTCCGTGCACCAATTGGTCGATCCTGCCCGCGCCCAGAAGTTGGTCGACGAGCAGGTCGCGGTGTGGGAGGCGAGCCGCCAAGCGGATTCCGAGAACCTGCTCGACACCATCCAGCGCGTCCGCACCGCGGCGTTTGCCATCGCGGGCGTGCTCATCGCGGGAATGATCTTCATGATCGTCTACCTCGGGCTCCGGCGTCCGGACGTCTTCCGGAAGATTCTCGGCCATTGAGCGGCCGACGGGCATGCCGCCGGTATTGGGATTGACCCGGTGGTCCAATTCGGGCGGGATGGTGACGCACCCGTATGAACAAGTTTTCCGGCACCCGCGCACGTCTCGGACTTGCTTTCACTCTGATCGAGTTGCTGGTGGTGATCGCGATCATCGCGATCCTCGCGGGGATGCTCCTCCCCGCCTTGGCCAACGCCAAGGCCAAGGCCCAGAAAACCCTGTGCACGAGCAACGGCAAGCAGTGGGCACTGGCCGTGAACCTGTATGCGAGCGACAACGACAACCGGTTCCCCGACAACAGCGCCGGCGCAGGGTTCAGCTGGATGATGCCGTCGATGAGCAATTTCTGGAACAACTACCTCATCCGGAACCGCCGCACGACCGCCAAGAACGCCCGCCCCAACAACGACGTTCTCTTTTGCCCGACCGACGCCTGGCACCGCGCGGCGGAGGCCGGCATGATCAGTTCGGACGCCGGCGAACAGTTGATCGGCTATTTCTATCTTCCCGGCCGCAGGGATGGCGACGGCGATGTCACCGGGGGCGCGCAGGGAACG
>WBXI01000272.1 GCA_008933025.1 Verrucomicrobiota bacterium | reverse complement strand
GCTCGTGACCGCCCGGGAACGCGTCGCGGCCTGCGGAACCTGCGGCGCGCTCACCGAGGTCCAACCCTGCGCCCTGTGCACCCATCCGTCGCGTGACGCCACCCAACTGTGCGTGGTAGAACGCGCCCTGGACGTCCTCAGCCTCGAGAAATCGGGAACCTTCCACGGCCATTACCATGTCCTCGGGGGGAAACTGAGCCCCCTCAACGGCATCGGCCCCGAGGATCTCCGCATCGCGTCCCTCGAGGCCCGCGTCCCCGCGGAGGGCGTGCGCGAGGTGATCCTGGCGTTGGGCAGCGACGTGGAGGGCGACGCCACCAGCCATTATCTGGCCAAGCGCCTCGCCGCCCCGGGGGTACGGGTGACGCGACTCGCGCAGGGTCTGCCGGCCGGCAGCGGGCTGGAATACGCGGACGATCTCACGCTGTCGCGCGCGCTCGAGGGCCGGCGCGAGGTTCCTTGAACCGGGAAAACCACCGATGACCCCGAACGCGACAATCCCACCCCGCCCGAAGGCCGTGGTATTCGACCTTGGAAAGGTCCTGCTCGAATTCGACTTTGGCATCGCGGCTCGGACCCTGGCCCCCGCGAGCGGCGTGACGGCGGAGGAATTCCAACGGGCCCTCGACCAGTCGCCCTTGCTTCACGACTACGAGTCGGGACGGATCGACAGCCGTCGGTTTTACGAGGGCGTGGTGAGCCGGACGGGTTACCGGGGAGCGGAGCCCGAGTTCCGCGCGTCCTTCGCGGACATCTTTTCCGAGATCGGGCCCATGGTGGAACTCCACGCCCAATTGCGCGCCGGCGGCGTGCCGGCCTTCGTTTTCTCGAACACCAACGAGATCGCGGTGACGCACATCCGCGCACGGTTTCCCTTCTTCCGGGATTTCGACGGCCACGTGCTGTCGTACGAGGTCGGCGCGATGAAGCCCCGGCCGGAGATCTACGCCGCGGTGGAGGCGGCGACGGGCCATGGCGGGGACTCGCTGTTGTTCATCGACGACCGGGCCGAGAACGTGGCGGCGGCGGTCGCCCGCGGGTGGCAGGGGTTGCACCACGTCGACCACGCCCGCACGCCGGTCGAGGTGCGACGCCGCGTGGGGCTGTGAGCGGGACGGTGGGCGGCACGGCACGCGCAAGACCCGCCTTGGATTCGCAAGTCCATTTTTAATGACCCTGATTATTCCTTGTGCCAACGGGGTAACGGCCCCAACATACTCCCGGATTCAATCCGACTTTCTGGGCAGCTTCCGGCGGAATCCACTTTTCCGACCGCTTCTACTCCATATCGTCAACGCAGAAACGTCGCCCATCGAGGCGAGAAAGACCGTTTAGTGACCTTGATTTCGCAGGATGCAGACATCCGGCCGTCACGGGACCCAGGTCCCGGGCTGGAAAATACCACGCCATCGCGTGGCCCCGCGCCTTCTCGGAACCTTTCCTGCTCGCCCCTTCCCGCCCAGCCATGAAGAAAAAAACCACGAAGACTCCCACGCCCTTCCCGTTGTTCGAAAGCGGACAAATCTGGCAGATGGGCGACACCACCCTCGAAATGGGTTTGGTCGGCAAACGCCTGGTCCATTACAAACTCTACAAGGCGCAGGCCAAGCGGCCGCCCACGCAACTGTTGGGCAAGGAGGCGCTCGAGAAGTTCCTGGTGGAACGCGGTGCCATTCTGGTGCCCGCGGTGCCGGTGCCGGTCGTCCCCGCCCGCAAAGCGGCCCCGCCCCGTCGCGCGGCCGCCCGTCCGACCGCGGCGAAGGCGAACTAGGCATGCCGTCCGATTGGCAGCCGTTCCTCATCCGGACGGGGCGATGCGTCGCCCCGTCTTTTTCTGTGGCCCCGATGGCATTTCCCGCAATACTGCATCCATGACCGAGCAATCCCCCTCCGGCGAGCATCCGGGTACGTACGACACGGCGGCATGGAAGGAGATCGTGCTCCAGTACCAGAAGCCGTCGGTGCCCCGCGCTGTTTGGCAACTCGCCAACACGCTCGGCCCCTTGGCGATCCTCTGGTACCTGATGCATCGGTTCCAGTCCCAACCCTGGTGGGTGATCCTCCCGATGGCCGTGCTGGCAGGGGCTTTTTTGGTTCGGATCTTCATCGTTTTCCACGACTGCGGACACGGCTCCTATTTCAAGTCGAGGACCGCCAACGACGTCGTTGGGTTCCTCACCGGACTGCTCACCTTCACGCCCTACTACCAATGGCGTTGGAGCCACGCGATCCACCACGCCAGTTCCGGTGATCTGGACAAGCGCGGCGTGGGCGACCTGTGGACGATGACGGTCCAGGAGTATCTCGAGGCATCGCCCGGCCGGCGGTTCTCGTACCGATTGTCCCGGAACCCGGTGTTCCTGTTCGTCGTGGCCCCGTTGTTCGTGTTTCTCGTGAAACAGCGGTTCCCGGAAAAGGGCGCCAACAAGCGGGAGCGGTATTCGGTCTATTGGATGAACTTGGCGCTGCTGGCGATGGCGACGGTCCTGTCCCTCGTCTTCGGCTGGAAGGAGTACCTCTTCATCCAGTTGTCGGCACTGGCGGTGGCCGGTTCGGCGGGATTCTGGCTGTTCTACGTCCAGCACCAGTTCGACGGCGTGTATTGGGAACGCGGCGACGAGTGGGACTACACGGCGGCGGCACTCCGCGGCAGTTCGTTCTACAAGCTTCCCTGGATTCTCCAGTGGTTTTCCGGCAACATCGGTTACCACCACATCCACCACCTGAATTCCCGGATCCCGAACTACAACCTGGAGCGGTGCCACGAAGCCCACCGCATTTTCCAGGAGGTGAAACCCCTCACGCTCATCGGGAGCCTGAAATCGCTGACGTTCCGTCTCTGGGACGAGGAACGCCGGAAGCTGGTGGGATACCGGCACCTGCGCGACCTCGACTCCGGACGGCGCACGGCGGGCCAATGATCACCCGCGGATCCGGCCGTCCCGCGTCCACGACCCGTCGGCAGCCCGGCAGCCCCGGCTACCGTCGCGGGACGCCGGATGCCCACCCTTCTATGCATAACCCGAACAACACGAGGGTTCATTGAGTCGCCCCTATATTCGGCGCCCCTTCGGACCCCGCGAACCGCTCCACAAGCGCAACGGCAAGATCCGGGCCCGCGAGGTCCGCGTCATCGACGAGAACAAGCAACCGCTTGGCGTCATGCTTCTGGGCGATGCCCTCAAGCTCGCGCAAAACCGGTTGATGGATCTCATCGAGGTCGCGCCCAACGCCACGCCCCCCGTCTGCCGCATCCTCGAGTACGGCAAGTTCCTTTACGAGGAGTCCAAGAAGAAGAAGGACTCGCCGAGCAGCCAGTCCGGCAACCGGATGAAGGAACTGCAGCTCAGCGCCAACATCGACCCCAACGATTTCCGCGTGAAGCTCGCGCGTGCCGTCGGGTTCCTCTGCGCGGACATGAAGGTCCGCGTCAAGCTGCGGTTCCGCGGTCGCCAGCGCGCCCACAAGGAATTCGGCTTCGACGTGATGAACAAGTTCGTCCAGGCCACCGCCGCGTATGGGCGGTCCGATTGCGCGCCCAAAATGGCGGGCGACCGGGACCTTCACGTCACCATCAACCCGCTGCCGCGCGACCAACGCGCCAAGGCGCCCGACGCGGAACCCGGTTCCGTCAAAACCGCCCTCTCCGCCGCCGACGACCCCGGTGACATCGAGGAGATCGAGGACGCCGACGACACCGACGAGACCGAGGAAACCGTCGCGCCCACCGGCGTGGAAACGGCGGCGCCCGCGGTTGCCGCCGCTTCGGCCGCACCCGTGCCCGAGACACCGCCGGCAACCGCCGCCGGCGAAGCCACGCCGTCCGCGTAGCCTCCCGAGCCATCCCCTGGGTGGCCATCGACCGCCGCCGGTTCCCGCATCGCCTTCGCGCGTTGTCCCGGGAACCGGCGGCTTTTTCGTCGGGACGGACCCCGGCACCGCCCGTCAGTCCACCGTGTCCAATTGTCCGGCGCGCGGTTTCGGATCCTGGTTGGGACGCAGCATGCGCTTCTGGCGTTCGCGGTCCCCGGCATTGCGGACCACCGGGATCGGCAGCTCCGAATTGATGTCGAGCCCGGTGACGTACATCGCGGCGGAACCCGTCATCGGGAGCGGGATGAAGTCCTGCACCTGCTGGAGATTCCAGTTCTCCTTCTTCAGGAATTCCTCCACCGCCCCCATCTCCTTCTCGGTGCATCCCGGGAAACTGGAGATGAAATAGGGCACGAGGTATTGCTCCTTGCCGGCCTCCTCGCTCAGTTCGAAGAACTTTTCCAAGAACGCCGGGAAATCGCCCGCGGGCTTGCGCATGCGGCGCAACACCTCCGGGTGCATGTGTTCCGGCGCCACCTTCATGTGGCCGGAAACGTGGTGCTGGACCAATTGCTTCATGTACTCCGGCGTGCGCAGCGCCACGTCCATCCGGATCCCCGACTGCACGAACACGTGCTTCACCCCCGGTTGCTGCCGCGCGCCCCGCAGCAGTTCCAATCCCGACTTTTCGTCGATCCCGAAGTGCGGGCAGATCGAGGGCCACAGGCAACTCGGCCGGTGGCACTTCTTGCACGCGTCCACGTGCCCGTTCTTCGCCGCGTAGAGATTGGCCGTCGGCCCCCCGAGATCCGAGACCGTCCCGCGGAACGATTCCGACTTCGCCAGCGTGCGGATCTCCTTCATCACGGAACCGACGCTGCGGCTCGAGAGGAATTTTCCCTGGTGAAAACCGAGACCGCAGAAAGTGCAGCCACCGGCGCACCCGCGCGACACGATGATCGAGTCCTTGATGGTCGCGAAACCGGGCACCGGCTGGGTGTAGGACGGGTGGGCCGCGCGTTGGAACGGCAATTCGTACAACGCGTCCAGATCCGGCCCGTCGATCGGGAACGCCGGCGGTTCCATCAGCACCGCCCGGTTCCCGTGCAACTGCACCAACCGCTTGCCGCAATACGGCGTCTGCTGCGCCTCCACCACCTTCGTCAGGCGCATGAGGTGCGTCTTGTCCGCCTGCAATTCTTCCCACGAGGGCAGGACGATGCAGTCCGAGAAATCCGCCGCCGCCGTCG
>WBXI01000271.1 GCA_008933025.1 Verrucomicrobiota bacterium | reverse complement strand
CCTCAAAGGCCCGCTCGTCGCCTTGTCGGCGTGGATCGACGCCGCGGCGGGATCCGGGACGCGTTCGCTGTGGTACGTCGACACGGGCCCGATCCTCGAACGCGACCTCGCCCAGCGTGCGGGTCTTGGATTCGTCGGCCGCCACACGGGCTTGGTTTCGCCCGCGCTCGGCAATTGGTTCCTCATCGCCGAAATCCTCACCACGGCCGTGCTCCGGGCCGATTCCCCGGCGCGCAACCGTTGCGGAAACTGCACGCGCTGCCTGGACGCCTGCCCCACCGGCGCCCTGCCGGCGCCGTTCGTCCTCGATGCGCGGCGCTGCATTTCCTACCTGACCATCGAGAACAAGGGACCGATACCCGTCGAGATGCGCCCGATGATCGGCAACCGGATCTTCGGGTGCGACGACTGTCTCGCGGTCTGTCCGTGGAACCGGTTCGCGCGGGAGTCGCGGCTGTTGCGGGCGGGGGCGCGCCCGGAGTTTGCCGCCCCGGAACTCGAGGAATGGCTCGCGCTCGACGAAGCCGGATTCGCCCGGCAATTCGCGGGAACGCCGATGGTCCGGACGAAACGCCGCGGCCTGCTCCGGAACGTCTGCGTGGCGCTTGGCAATGTCGGCGATGCCCGCGCCATCCCCGCGCTGTCCCGGGCCTCGGCGGACCCGGAGGCCTTGGTTGCCGAACATGCCCGGTGGGCCATCGACGCCATCGGCAAGCGTGCCCAGGCCCCGGGGGCGCCGCCGGCCTGATCAACGCCGGACGCGGACCATTCCCAGCGCGTTGCCGACCCAACCGCTGAGGAGCACGCCCACGAGGAACGCGAGGAGCGTCTTGACCGAGGCGTCCGCCCACGGGTCGCCGGCCTTTCCCATGCGCTCGGCCACCAGCAGGCCGACGATCGCGCCGTATCCCATCGCGACCATGATGGCCGTGTAGACGGCCATGACCCGGCGGGGCCAACCGGGCTGGCAATTGAACCCCGCCTTGACCGGGACCACGAGGAAGGCGCCCACGCCCGCCGCCAGGAGCCAGACGATGTCGCGGCCGCCCGCCAGCCAAACCCCGAGGCACGCCAGCGCCGCGCCGACGAATCCCGCCACCCAGTTCGATTCGCGGATTTGTTCCGGGAACAGCGCCAACCGGCCGTGGCGATTGAGGCGCAGCACCAGGTTCGAGAGCGGCACCGCGGTCCATGAAAACCACGCGAGAAGGATGTAGGCGATCTGCAGCGGCAGGACGACCGGCACGAGCGCCGGGTAACGCGCGCCCACCGCGCCCACGACCCGGAAGGCAAGCCATGCGCCCACCACCAAACCCCACTGCATGCGACCACTCTGGGCCTGCATCCACAGCGTGTAGCGCAGCATCAATGCGTAGACCGGGTTCCGCGCCTTGACGGCCTCCACGATGCCCCGTCTCGCCCAGTCGTTGTCCGGGTCCAACCGCATTGCCTCCCGGAAATGCCGCAACGCCGCTTGCGGGTCGCCTTCGTGCAGATGGCCCCAACCACGGTTCGCGTGGGTCCACGAGTTCTCCGGTTCTCGCGCCAGCGCCGCATCCAGCGTCGCTCCCGCCTCCGCCCGGCGCCCGAGCGCCACCAACGCCATCGCCCGCACGTTGTTCGCGGCGACATGGGCCGGGTCTTCCGCCAATGCCGCCTCCGCCGCCCCAAGCGCCTCGTTCGTGCGCTTCAGGTCCAACAGGATCGCCGCCAGCATGGCGAGGCAATCGGCGTCCTTGGGATCGAGTCGCACCGCCTCCCGGATCGAGGCCAGTGCCCGGACGGGGTCGTTGCGCGACTCCTGCACCCGCGCCATCGCGTAATGCACATAGGCCGAGTCCGGTTCGAGGGCGATCGCCGCGGCTGCCTCCGCCTCCGATTCCGGATAACGCTGCAACGCGCTGTAGCAGTGCGCGAGCATGGCGTGACCCAGACCGTCGCCGGGCGACTCCGCCAACGCCAAGCGAAACTCCCCCGCCGCCAGTTCGTGCCGTCCTTGTTGGAGAAGCAAGGTGCCGCGTTGGAAATGGGAATTCATGCTCGGACCGGCGAGAGCCAACCATGCGCGCCCCGCACTCGTCACGCCGCGACCACGGTTTGGGTCCGGTTCATCCGTTCCAGTCGTTCCCGCGCCACGCCATGCCCGGTCCCGCCGTCGGCGAACCGTTCCAGATCCCAAAGATCCGCGAAAACCCGCCCCCGGCCCGACCGCAACCCATGCACCATGGCGGCCTCCAGCATCGCGATCGATGGCGGCGCAAACCCACCCGACTCCCCGAGCGCCTCGAGGGCGCCGTTCCCGAATCGCGTCGGGATCAAAGTCACCACGTCCACCCCGCATCCAAACGCGAAATCGATCGAACGCGCCGCCCATTCCAGCGCCATCGCCGCGTCCATGAAAGGCGGCTTCACGAGGACGAACGCGCGCACGTCGCAGTCGTTTTCGCGGAGCCAGGCCACGGCCCGGGCGAAACCCTCCGGTGTCACCCGCTTGTTGAGCCGTTCCAGCACGCCGGGATGAACGGTTTCCAGCCCCAGGGCCACCTCGAGCCGCGTCCCCGGCCGCAGGAGCCGCCGGAATGCGCCCACCCGCGGTCCCACCAGCGATGGATGGCACTCGACCACGACACGGTCGAATGGGCGGCATTGCCCGGCGATCACGCCGTGATCGGCCACCGGAATGGCAGCCCGATCGAAGAAAGACCCGGCATTGTAGAGTTTGATCCAGCGCAGTGCCCCGGTGTCCCCGGCTTCCCGGAGCGCGCCGTCGATCTGCGCGGGGATGGCGCCCACGGGGACCGTCGTGGCGAGCGCGTGGCGCCACAGATCGCACATCAGGCACCTCCAGGGGCATTCCCGGTTGGTGAGGAACACGGCAAGGCCGGCCTCCATCGAGCCCGAGGCCGCACGCTCGGTCTCCACGCACCATCCACCGGCCTTCCACGGATCCAACCCCGGATCCCTCGGGAACCCGGAGCGCCGCGCCACGACCCAACGGTCGCGTTCGGCGGGCGTGGAGGGATAGGGCATCGCGGCGGAAGCCATCGGGCGATCCTCCGTCGGGGGCCATCAAAACGCAAACGGCGCGCGGGTTTGCCGCGCGCCGTCGTCGGGACCGATTGCCCTGCCGATCAGTGCAACTCGATCTTGTCGCCCTTCTTGAGGGTGACGATGGCCTTCTTCCAGTCACTGGTGCGGCCGGCGGCCTTGGTCTTCTGGCGGCGGGCCTTGCCCTGCACGTTCTGGGTGTTCACGCGGACCACCTTGACGCCGAAGAGCGTCTCGACGGCCCGTTTGATCGCAGGGGCATTCGCGCGGCGGTCGGCCACCACGGTGTACTGGTTGAACTTGTCCGTCTGCAGCGTCCCCTTTTCGGTGATGCGGACGGTCTTGATGATGTCGAAAGCGTTCATGCGGGTGACTCCTGCTGTCAGCGGGCGAGACGCGCCTCGAGCTGGTCGAAAGCGTCCTTGGTGATCACGAGCTTGTCGTAGCGCAGCAGCTCGTAGGTGTTGACGCTGGTCCCGGAGGCCAGCCCGACGAGGGGCAGGTTCCGCGCGGCGAGTTCGACGTTGCGGTCGCCGTCGGCCACCACGATGAGCGTGGTGCCGATGATGCCCAACTGGTCGAGAACGGTCTGGAAGGCCTTGGTCTTCGGCACGCCGAGACCGAAGCTGTCGACGACGACGACGTCGCCGGCCTTGAGGCGCTCGCTGAGGGCCTTGCGGAGGGCGAGGCTGGCGACCTTCTTGTTGACCTTCTTGGAGAAGTCACGCGGCTGGGGGCCGTGGGTGACACCGCCGCCGCGCCACAGGGGGCTCGCGAACGAGCCGGCACGGGCGCGACCGGTGCCCTTCTGGCGCCACGGCTTTTTGCCGGTGCCATTGACCTCTCCCATGGTCTTGGTGGCGGCCGTGCCGCGACGGCGGCCCGCCTGGAACGCCACCACGGTGTCGTGAACCGCCTGCGAGCCACGGCCGTTTTCGATTACCTCGAAACGCACCTCGTGTTCGCCCGCCGGGTTGCCTTTGGAATCCTTGATTGCGAGTTTCATCGCCTAGTGTCCTTTACTTCTTCTTGGCTGCGGCCTTCTTGTCGGTCTTGCCGGCTCCTGCCGCGAGTTCCTTCGCCTTCTTTCGAGCGGCGTGGATCGCGAGGACGCGACGCGAGTTGATGGCCAGTTTCTTGGCCTCCCGCACGATGCAATAATCTCCCTCGCTGCCCGGGAAGTTGCCCCGGATCAGGAGGACGTTGTCGTCGGGGCGCACCTGGACGATCTCCAGATTCTGCGCCGTCCGCCGCACCGAGCCCATGTGGCCGGGCATCTTGAGCCCACGCCGGACGGTACCCGGGAAAAGGCGCTGGCCGATCGCGCCGGAACGCCGGTGCCAACCCTTCGCGCCGTGCGTCATGTCGCCGCCGCGGAAGGACCAACGGCCCACGACGCCCTCGAAACCACGACCCTTCGTGATCCCGATGCAGTCGACGAACTGGCCCACCGCGAAGAGGTCCGCACCGATGGTTTCGCCCGGCTTGACCTCCTTGGAGAAGTCGCGGAATTCCTTGATGCGCTTCACCGGCGCGGCGTTGTGCTTCTTGAGATGGCCCACGACCGGCTTCGAGAGTCGGCTCTCCTTCTGGTCGTCGAACCCAAGCTGCACGGCATTGTAGCCGTCGCTCTTGGTGGTCTTGACCTGAATGACCCGGTTCGGTCCTACCAAAACGACCGTGACCGGCGTGAGCACGCCATCGGCGTCGTAAACGCGCGTATGGCCCAGCTTCTTACCCAACAATCCGAGTGGCATGGCGATTCCCCTTTTAGATCTTGATGGTGATGTCGACGCCCGCCGGCAGGTTGAGCTTCTTGAGCTCATCCACCGTCTTCGCGGTCGGATCGATGATGTCGATCAAGCGCTTGTGCGTCCGCTGCTCGAACGTCTCCTGCGACTTTTTGTCGGCGTGCGGCGAACGGAGGACCGTGACGCGCTCGATTTTGGTCGGCAGTGGGATCGGACCGGCCACACGGGCCCCGGAGCGTTTGACCGTCTCGACGATCTCACTCGCCGAGGAATCGAT
>WBXI01000270.1 GCA_008933025.1 Verrucomicrobiota bacterium | reverse complement strand
GTCCGGACGCAGGACCGTCGTGCGGTACCCGGTGAAGAACTCGTCGATCCCGACCACGCGTTCCCCGGTGGCGGAGGCCAGCACCAACCGGGCGTCCATCGCCAGCAGGAGCGTGGCCGCGCAGGCGACGGGCGAAGCGGTCGCCAGATTGCCCCCGAGGGTGGCGCGGTTGCGGATTTGCCGCGAACCGAAGCCCCGGATCATCGCGTCCACCTCCGGCAACTCGCCCGCCAGGCGTTCGGCCAGCACGGTCAGGGGGACCGCGGCGCCGATGTGCCATGCGTCCGGGGTGGCCCGGAGTTCGGCAAGTTCGCGGACGTGCTCCAGCGAGACGAGGGCCTCGAAGCGGTGGAACTTCCGGGTGATCTCCGGGCCGAGGTCCGTCCCGCCGGCGACCCAGCGCGCCGCGGGGAATCGTTCCCGGATCGCGAAGAGCGACCGGAGGTCCTCGGGATGGAAGAAGCCGCCGTCCGGTGCCTCCGGCGCGACAAGGGGCAAGGAAGACGGGGCGGGGGCGGGCACCAACCCGCATCCGCGGCGCGCGGCCTCGAGTGCCTCGATCGCCGCGGCGCGGATCGAGCGGTAGCCGGTACAGCGGCAGAGGTTGCCCGCGAGTTGTTCCGCAAGGTCCTCTTCCGTGGCCAAGTCCCGGCGATGGCAGGCTTCCACCAGCGACATGACGATGCCCGGGGTGCAGTACCCGCATTGCGAACCGTGATGCCGGACCAAGGCCGATTGGATCGGGTGGAGGGATGCCGGGCATTCGCGGGACTCCGACCGGTCGGGGGCGGGGTCCGGGCGATCCATGGCGAGTCCCTCGACGGTCCGGACTTCCCTGCCGGCCATGGCGGCGAGGGGAAGGATGCAACTGTTGACGCTGCGCCAGCGGGGGATGCCGTCGGCGTCGGGAAGGGACACCACGACCGCGCAGGCGCCGCAGTCGCCCTCGTTGCATCCTTCCTTGGCGCCGGTGAGGCCCGCGTCCCTCAACGCCTCGAGCAGGGTCCGGTTCGGATCCGCGTTTCCGATGCCGACCGGTTTGCCGTTCAGGCAAAACGAGGCGTGTCGGGATGGGGTGGCGGGCGTGGGTGTCACGGGTGCTTCGGGAGCCTGCGGGTATTGTCGCGGGCATCCACTGGTATTTCGTCCGGTGCCGGACCGGTGACGCCGCGACGAGCGTGAAATTGCGGAATGGTTTCGCGCGTTGACAAGGCAAAAGCCCCCCAATCAGATGCCGTCCCATGGAGTCTTCCCAATGACCGACGAGGTGCTGCTTCGGGAATTGCTCGCCGCCCTGGAACGCGGCGAGTCCTGCGTTCTGGCCACCGTGGCGGCGGCGCGTGGATCGGTCCCGAGGGCTCCCGGGGCCAAGGCGCTTTTTTTTCCCGACGGACGCACCCTCGGCACGCTGGGCGGCGGGCGCTTCGAGGCCTTGGCCGCGGCCGATGCCCTTGCCACGCTGCAGGGCCGCGGACCGCTCCTGCATTCCTATCCGCTCCACGAAGAAAGCCCGGATTCCTTCGGTGCCATCTGTGGCGGCGAGGTCACCGTTCTCTTCGAACCGCAGATGTCGCGGGAGTCGCTGGTGGTCCTGGGGGCGGGCCATTGCGGACAGGCGCTGTGCCGGTTGGCGCGTGGTTGCGGATGGCACGTCACGGCGATCGACGACCGCGGGGAACTGCTGCAGGCCTGCGATGCCCAGGTGCGCCATTGCGGGTCGGCCCCGGAGTTCCTCGCCGCGCGCGCGTGGCGGCCCGGGGAGGCGCTGGTGTTGGCGAGCCGCAACTTCGGGTTGGATCGCGAGGCCCTCGCCGCGGCGTTGTCGCGCCCCGGCGCGGCCTACATCGGGATGATCGGCAGCCGCCGCAAGGTGGAGCGGGTATTCGCCGAATTGCGGTCGCGCGGTTTCCCGGAGGCGGCATTGGCCGCGGTCCATGCGCCGGTGGGACTCGACGTCGGGGCCGATTCGCCCGCGGAGATCGCGGTCAGCGTGGTGGCCGAGGTGATGCAGGTCCTGCGCCGCCGCCCGGGCGGATCCCTCGCGCAGCCGGATCCCCGGATCCCTGGCCCATAATCCTCGCCCTTGGGATGCGGGGCTGTCAGCGCTTCCGCGTGGGCCGTGCCCGGCCCGCGCGGGCTCCGTGTCCCCGCGCCTCCGTGGCCATCCTTCCGGGCAAGCCCGGCCGTCGTTTGGGATGCGATGCAAACGGGATGGGGACCGGATGCGGCCCTCGCCGCGGTGGGCCGCGGCCGGCCGTGGGGCAACCCGGGCAGGCCCGATCACCGCGGCCGCGAGATACACGCCCGATCGCCCCGGAACCATGCGCGCGCGTTGACAAGCGTGGCCTTGTTTCCAGAATTGGAGGCCACCCCCCGGATAGTCCGTCCATGAGCCCTCCCGAACCGTCACCCGTCCCATGATCCGCATCCTGGGCAATCCGGGACGTGCCTGCGACGGGGTCACCCGCCGGGAAATGCTGCGCGTCGGCGCGCTGTCGCTGTTCGGGATGTCGCTCCCGGAAATCCTCCGCGCGGAAGCCACGGGCGCCTTGCTCCCCTCGGCGCGCCTGCCGGGACGCGCCCGCTCGGTGATCCTGCTCTTCCTGTTCGGGGGCCCCTCGGTCCAGGAAACCTTCGATCCCAAACGGGACGCGCCGTCGGAATTCCGCGGGGAATTCGGTTCCATCCCCACGTCGGTGCCCGGCGTCCATTTCTGCGAATACCTTCCCCGCATGGCCCGGTGGATGGACCGATCGACCCTGATCCGGTCCGCGGGGCACGATTCGAACGACCACAGCGCGGGCCTGCTGCACACCCTCAGCGGGATGGCGCCCGAACGTCTCGAGTCGCTGGTGCCCATCCTGCCGAGCCAGGCGCCGGGGATGCCGTCGGTGATCGAGCATCTGGCGCGCCACGAGCGACGCACCATGCCGGCCTCGGTATGGATGCCGTGTTATCCGGGGTGGGGGCAGCAGATCCGTCGGCCGGGCCCGTTCGGTGGGTGGCTGGGGCGCAAATACGATCCCTTGTTCACCCACTGCGAACTCTCGGCAAAATACGAGCCCAAGGACTTCTACGACACGAAGCGCGAGGCGACCGGCCGGTTGGCCGTGCCGTCGACGCAACTCATACCCGAACTGACCCTCGAGCGTTTCCACGAACGCCACACGCTGGCGCGGCAATTGGACGCGCAGGCCGGGCATCTCGGGGATTCCGCCGACTACGAACGCTTCGACGCCTACCATCGCAAGGCTTTCGACATCCTCACCGACCGCAGCAAAGGGGAAAGCCCATGGAATGCCTTCGCGTTGGACGGCGAAAAGCCCGCGACCCGCGACCGGTACGGGCGACATCTCTACGGCGAGGCGACCCTGACGGCACGCCGGTTGGTCGAGCGCGGGGCGCGCTTCGTCACGGTGTCGTGGGAATCGTTCGATAAGGAGGGCGGCGATCCGACCGCATGGGACACCCACGAGCGCCACTTCCCGATCTGCCGGGACTACCGGTTGCCGGTGCTGGACCAAGTCCATTCGGCGTTGTGCGAGGATCTGGCGTCGCGGGGTTTGCTCGACGAGACGCTGGTGGTGGTGATGGGCGAGATGGGGCGGGCACCCAAGGTCAACGCCGCCGGCGGTCGCGACCATTGGTCCTACCTCTACAATGTCCTGCTCACCGGCGCCGGCGTTCACAAAGGCCTCGTCTTCGGGTCGTCCGATGCCAAGGGGTATCGGGCGGAGACCCATCCGGTGGGACCGGGCGACATCATCGCGACGATCTACGCGGCCATGGGGATCGACCCGGGCGCGTTCGTGGAGGATTCGGGCGGCCGGCCGCGGCCGGTCGTGCCCGATGGACAGGCCATCCGGGCCGTGCTCACCGGCTGAGCCGCCGCGGGTCGTTTCAGTCCGTGTAACAGGGACTGCGGGTGGAACGCCGGAGACCGTCCCCGTCCCACCAATAGTCGGGGGTCGCCCGCGGGCCCGAACGGATCTGGGCGTTCAGCTTGGTCGCGGAATAGGCCCGGACGCTCGCGTCGGCGAACACCACGTTGGCCCGGGTCTGGTGTTGGTTGGAGATCAGGTAGCCGTGCGCGCCATCGGCGCAATCCTTCGGGGCAATCACCGAGCCCCACAGCACCCCCTGTGCGGCCGGATCGCCGCGCAGTTTCGCCAACAGTCGGTCGGACAGGCTGTCGGCCACGACCAGGGTGTCGCTGGGTTCGGCCAGATCCGCGAGACGCACCCGCATCGACGCGCCGTATTCCGGAAAATCGTCGCCGAGATTGGTGTAATTGTATCCGTAGCTGAGGATGTCGCCGGAATAGAGGACGCGTTTGTTCCGGATGAGTTTGGAGATGACGACGCGTGCGGCGGGGCATTCCCAGGCAGGGAAATTCGACACGGATTGGGAGCCGCCCACGATCGTGCGGCGCAATTGCTCGAACCACAGCAGGTATCGTTCGGAGGCCTTGGTCGGGTCCGCCAGGCCGCCGCCGGGCGTCCGGCCGGTATAACTCGGGAGGGTGTCCCGGCTCTCGGCGGCGTAGAGCGTGATGGCGACGCCGATCTGGCGGAGGTTGCTGGCGCAGTTGGCCTGGTAGGCCTTGGCTTTGGCACGGCCAAGCGCCGGCAACAGCATCCCCGCGAGGATGGCGATGATGGCGATGACCACGAGCAACTCGATCAGGGTGAAGGCACGACTTGTCCCGCGGTGGTTGGACGCCGTCGACGGCGGAACGAGGGGGATCATCGATGGGGATTCTGTGAGTCGAGCGCCGGACAGTCAAAGGCAGAGACGGGCTCGGCCTCCGGCGGCGCATCCGGACGTGGCCGCCGCGCGAAGCGCTTTCGGACTGCGGTGGCAAGCCCTTCGGAAGGGCGCGACACCGCTTTCGAAACCAGATCCAACCGCGGGGCTGGCCTGACCTGGTCGCACAGGGGGGTGGGCGTCGCTGACGCTCCTACCCCCCGCACTCCCACGGCGCTGCGCGCGGGGAACCGCCGCGACCTGTCTCCCGCGCGAAGCGCTTTCGGACTGCGGTGGCAAGGCCTTCGGAAGGCCGCGACACCGCCGTGAGACCGTGTCCAACCGCGGGGTTGGCGGGC
>WBXI01000269.1 GCA_008933025.1 Verrucomicrobiota bacterium | reverse complement strand
GGCTAGGAACGCGGCGCGGCGCGGGCAAGCACTGGCCCGACGCCTTCATCGGTCGCCGGCCAGGAATTCGGCGACGATGGGACGGTGGTCCGATCCCAGGCCCCAGTTGGGTTGCACGAAGACCCGCGTGCGTTCGGGCAACCACTCCCGGGCGAGTCCACGGCTCAAAAGGAGGTAGTCGAGGCGGCTGTACGTGTCTTCCTGTCCGAAATGATGGGTCCACGCGACCCGCCGCGGGCGCTGGCGGGCGCCTGTCGCGGTCACCGGATCGCCGTTGGGTTCGCAGGGCCGGGTGTCGACCAAGGCCCGCGTGCCCGAGCCCATCACGAGCCGGATCGGACGGCTGTCCGGCGTGTCGTTGAGGTCGCCGCACACCACGATGTTGGCGTCGGGTTCGCGGCGGAGGAGGGCGTCGACGTGTTCGCGGAGCAGGCGCGCCTCGTTTTCCCGCAGCTCGGATTCGGCGGCATCCACGGCCACGCGCTTGGACTTCAGATGGGCGGCGAGGACGACGAGGCGGTAGCGGGGCGCGACGGCAATCTCGGCCTCGAGGAAACCGCGGGCGACCCGGCGCCGGCGCCCGTCGAGCAGGTAGGAATCGTTGGTGTGGGCCCGGGACCCGACGACGGGGAAGCGCGAGAGCAACGCGATCTGGATGTTGGTGTCCGGCCCGTGGGCGATCGCGGAGGCGGGCAAGTCGAGGCCCGCGGCGCGGAGGCGCGACTGGAGGTCGGCCAGCGCGGGTTCGCCGCCGATTTCCTGGAGCGCGACGACGTCGGGACGGATCGCGGCGAGGGCGGCGGCGATCTGGGCGCGCGAAGCCTCGGGTTTGGCGCGGCGCGTCCCGGCATCGGCGAGGAGATAGTTCTCCACGTTGTAGGTCGCGACGGCGAAGCGCGCCTCGGCGGCCAGACGGGGGAGGAACGCGAGGAAAAGGACCAGAAAGGCCCGCGCGGGGCGCGGGTGCGGGCGGGATCGGACGTCCGGTTTGGGCATGCGCGAAACTAGGACGCGGGCCGGGATGGCCAACTGTTTTTGCCGAATCGCCCGATCGTGTTAGCGTCGCGCATGCCGAAACGTCCCGTTGCAACGCCCGCGCCCAAAAGTCGGGCCCGCAAGAGTCCCGCGCCGGTCGGGGCTTCCGCCGGCAAACCGTCCGCGGAACCGCTGACCGACAAGCAAAACGAACGGGACGTGCGCGGCCTGCGCATCGACAAGGTCGGCGTGCGGGGCCTGCGGATCCCGTTGCAGGTGCGGGACAAGGTGCACCATACCCTGCAGAACACGGTCGCGACGGTGGGGATGTTCGTGGACCTGCCCAAGGAATTCAAAGGCACGCACATGAGCCGCTTCGTGGAGGTGCTGAACTCGCACGGCAGCGTGGTGCACGTGGAGAACATCCCGGACATGCTGCGCGCGATGCAGGCGCGATTGAAGGCGCAGTCGGCCCACCTCGAGATGGATTTCCCGTTCTTCCGGGTGAAGCGCGCCCCGGTGACGGGCAAGGAGGGCGTGCTGGACTACGACATCCGCTTCGACGCCTCGATGAACGGGGGCGAGCTGGACTTCGTGCTGACGGTGCGTTGCAACGTGACCACGCTCTGTCCGTGCTCGAAGGCGATCTCCCGATTCGGCGCGCACAACCAGCGCGGCGAGGTGACGGTGCAGGTCCGCTCGGACAAGATCGTCTGGATCGAGGATCTGATCGAGATGATCGAGATCTCGGGCAGCAGCGAGATGTACTCGCTGCTGAAGCGCGAGGACGAGAAGTCGGTGACGGAACGGGCCTACGAGAACCCGGTGTTCGTGGAAGATCTGGTGCGCAACGTCGCCCTGAAGCTCAACGCGCATCCGGATGTCTTCTGGTACAAGGTCGAGGCCGAGAACCAGGAGAGCATCCACAACCACAACGCCTACGCCTGCATCGAGAAGGGGTGAGGGTCGCGCGTGTTTTCGTCGCGGGAAGGCGGGCCGCCGCGGTTCCGCGGGGGCGCATCTCCGCGGGTGTGATCGACCTTGCCTTTGGGGGCCGCATCCCCGGTCTGGGCAGGCCTTGGGGAACACCCTCCGGACCCCATCGCCCGTTCCACCGCCGTGCCGCGGCGGAACGGGCATGGCGACGCGGGCGGCCCGGCGGTTGTTGAATGGACCGCCGGGGCCCCGGGGGACCCTGGCTCAGTGCTTCTTCGTGAACACGTGGGTGGCGTGGCCGAAGAAGGCCTCGGCGGCTTCCATCACGGTTTCCGACAGCGTGGGGTGGGGGTGCACGATGGCCGCCAGATCCTCGACGGTCGCGCCCATCTCGATGGCGACGGCGCCCTCGCCGATGAGTTCGCCCGCGCCTTGGCCGACGATGCCCACGCCGAGCACCCGGTGCGTGCCGGGTTCGACGATGAGTTTGGTGAGGCCGTCCGTGCGGTCGAAGGTCATGGCCCGGCCGCTGGCACCCCAGGGGAACTTGGCGACCTCGACGGCGATGCCCCGCTGTTTGGCCTCCTGCTCGGTGAGACCGACCCAGGCGACCTCGGGATCGGTGAAGACCACGGCGGGAACCACGTAGTCGCGGTTCACGGCGCGTCCCTCGCCGGTCAGGTTCTCGATGGCGACGCGCGCCTCCTTGCTGGCTTTGTGGGCGAGCATGATGCCGCCCGCGACGTCGCCGATGGCGAAGATGTCGGGGTCGGTGGTGCGCATGCGCTCGTCGACGCGGATGAAGCCCTTTTCGTCGCGTTCGACCTGGGTGTTCTCGAGGCCGAGATCGTGGCCGTTGGGAACGCGGCCGACGGATACGAGGACGCGGTCGAACAATTCGTCGTGCTTCTTGCCGTCGAACTCGCTGAGGACGCGGATCTGTTTGCCGGCCGTGGTGATTTTCTCGACGCGGGCGTTGAGGCGAACCTCGGCGAAGGCCTTGCGGGCCCGGGCGGCGACGGGGCGGACGAGGTCGGGGTCGGCGCCGGCAAGGATGGTGGGCAGCGCCTCGACGACGGTGACCTTCGAGCCCAGCGAGGCGTAGACCGTGCCGAGTTCCATGCCGATGTAACCGCCGCCGACGACGAGCAACTTCTCGGGAATGTCGGGAAGTTCAAGGGCCTCGGTGGAGGTCATGACGCGCGGGTTTCCGAGGTCGAAGGCCTTGGGAAGCGCCGGGCGGGAACCGACGGCGATGACGGCCTTCTCGAAGCGGACGTAGCGTTGGCCTTCGGCGGACTCGATGCGGACCATGCGCGGCTCCTCGAAGTGGGCGATGCCGTGGACGACGGTGACGCCGCGCATGCGGGCGAGGCCGGCGATTCCCTGGCCCAGCTTGGAGAGGATCGACTCCTTCCATGCCCGGAGTTTGTCGAGCTCGATGCGGGGTTCGCCGAGGAAGATGCCGCGGTGCGCGGCTTCGCGGGCGGCATCGACGACGTGCGCGGCGTTGAGCAACGCCTTGGAGGGGATGCAACCCCGGTTCATGCAGACGCCGCCGAGGCGCGGGTCGCGCTCGACGAGCACCACCTTGCGGCCGAGATCGGCTGCGTAGAACGCGGCGGCGTACCCTCCCGGGCCGGCACCGATGACGAGGACTTCGGTCTGGAGCGTTTCCATGGATAGACGAGAAGGGCCGGATCAGAGGCGCACGGCCGATTCCTGAAAATCCGCGATGGCGGCGACAAGGTCCACCGTGAACCGCGCGGCGGCCCCGCCGTCGATGATCCGGTGATCGTAGCTGACCGCCAAGGGGAGCATGGGACGGGCCTCGATGCGTCCATCGGCGAGGACGACCGGCTTGGGTCGCGACTTGCCGAGGCCCAGGATGGCGACCTCGGGCTTGTTGACGATCGGCGTGAAATGTCCGCCGCCGATGGCGCCTTGGTTGGAGACGGTGAACGAACCGCCCCGCATTTCGTCCGGGGTGACCTTGCGGTCGCGGGCCTTGGAGGCAATGGCCGTCAGTTCGAGCGCGAGCTCGAGCAGGGACTTCTTGTCGGCGTCGCGGATCACCGGGACGAGCAGGCCGGCGTCGGTATCGACGGCGATCCCGAGGTGGACGTAGTGCTTGAGGACGAGGGTTTCGGCGACGTCGTTGACGCTGGCGTTGAAGCGCGGGTGGCGCTTCAGCACGGAGACGAGGGCGTGGAGCAGGAACGGCGTGGGCGTGAGCCGCGCGCCGGCCTTCTCGTAGGCCGCCTTGTGCGTCGCTCGCAGCGCCTCGATGCGCGTCATGTCGGCCTCGTCGAACTGGGTGACGTGCGGGATCGACACCGAATTCTCCACCATGCGGGCGGCGATCACCTTGCGGATCGCGCCGAGGGGTTCGCTGGTGACCGGACCGTACAGCGAGAAATCGACGTTCACCGGTTCGAACACCAGCCCGGCGGGCTCCTCGGCGTAACGTCCGGCCCGCGCGACCTTGCGCTGGAGCCGCGCGACATGGCGGCCGAGATCCTCGATCGTGAGTTGTCCGCGGGAACCGGTCGGCCGGATGCCCGAGAGCCGGAGCCCGAGATCGCGGGCCACCTTCCGGACGTAGGGCGATGCCGGCGGGATCGGCCCGGTCTCGGCGGTCTCGTCCGGACCGGAATGATCGTCGTCATCGTCGTACGCGACGGGAGCGGCGGCCGCGGCGGCGCGTGCCGGGGCCGGCCCCGCGGTGGTCGGGGGCGCGGCGGGGGCCGGAGCGCCGACGGTCGCGCCCTCGAGGACGAGGATCACGGTTCCGGGGGCGATCTTTTGGCCTTCCTTCACGCGGACTTCCGTCACCTTCCCGGCCGAAGGCGAGGGGATGGGTGCGATGGCCTTTTCGTTCTCGATCTCGAGCACGGTTTGGCCGGTGGCAATGACGTCGCCGGGACGTACCAGGATGCTGACGACCACGGCGCTGGCGCTTTCGCCGATCTTGGGCAGACGTACCTCCATATAAGCCGGCGCAACGTGTTGCACGTTGGTCCAACTGAAAAGGAGTTTTTTCGTCCGGTTCCGGGGGGAAGCAGGCCGTGCCGTTGCCGCCGCCGTGGATTGGCGGATCCACCGGGGAGCTTGACGGCGGCCGCCTGGGGGCCCCGGCGGCGACACATCGGGGTTTGGTGGGGAGGACGGCGGGACCCGCGGTGCCGCGACCTGCCCCTCGGCCGGGGGCCCACTGGGGCGTCCGGTTCAGGTGCGCCGAACCCAG
>WBXI01000268.1 GCA_008933025.1 Verrucomicrobiota bacterium | reverse complement strand
CGAGGAACTCGGACTGCCGCCGGATGTCATCCCCGAACGATGGTTCCGGCTCGAGGCCACCCCGGAGTCCGGCATGGAGTTCTGCTGGGTCTACCGGCTTTTCCACGACGGACCGTTCCAACTCCAGGCCTCGGAGGTGCGCGGAGGCGGATGGTTCACGCCCGAATCCCTGGCGGATTGGATCGCCCGACGCCCCGACGATTTCGCGTCGGCGTTCCGGGTCATCTGGCGCGAACTCGGCGCGCGGAAATGACAGGGAGCGCGCCGACTCAGCCCTCGCCGACCAACCGGTTCCAACCGTCGTCGTCGAGGCGGGCCACGAGCGACAGGTCGTCCTCGGCCGCGCAGGTGGCGACGTCGGGCGCCAGATCCGGGATGGCCAGCAACCGTCGCGCGTTGCGCGAATGGCTTGCCATCGCCCCCGCCAGTTCCCCGGCGGCGGACCGATACGTGTTCCGGGCCAGGCGGGCCGAATCCATGACCGGCACGGATTCCAACGCGGCCCAGAGTCGATCCACCAACGCGCCCGCCCCCAGCACGTCCTCGTAGGCCGCGTCCTCGTGGGTCCCGCTGCACACCACCAGCAACTCGCCCGCCGCGTGGCGGGCCACCCACGCGGCCGTCGCGCCGACATTGCGGAGGCTCGCGGGCAGGACGGCCGCCGCGCCGGCGCAGGCCCGCAGGGCCCGCGTGCCGTTCGTCGTCGTCATGGCGATGCGTTTCCCGCCGATGCGTTCGGGCCCGAATTCGCGCGGCGAGTTTCCCAGATCGAAGTCCACCCCGCCGGCCAGCGTGCCGCGTATGCGCAACCCATCGCGCTCGCCCGCCAGCAACACCCCGGCTTCGTGCGCCCGCCGCGCCAGGGCCTCGGGGATGTCCGCCGCCGGCGCCACCGCCAGCGCCCCGTTGGCCAGCGCCGTCACCAGCGTCGTCGTGGCCCGCAGCACGTCGAACACCACGCAGGTGGCCTCCGACAGGTCGCGTTGCCGCAAAGCCTGGAAGTCGGCCGGCGTGAACAAAACCTCGATTGATTTCATGTCTTCTTGGCTGAATCCACCGCCCACGCCCGGCCCAGATTCATGCGTGCGTGGTGGAAAAGATACTGCTGGGCGTAGCCTCCGTGCGGACCGAAATGCGTGGTGCTGAAGCGGACCAGGCGCCGCTGCGTGAGCTTGCGCGCCCGCGGAAAGTACAGGCGTCCCAAGGCGCGCGCGATCCAGACGTCCACCGGGAACGCGTTGGGGAATCCAAGCCCGAACAAGAGCACGCAGTCGGCGACTTTCCGCCCCACGCCGGGCAATTCCATCAGCGCGGCGCGGGCCTCGTCCTCGGGACGCTTGGCCAAGGCGTCGAGATCGAGGCGTCCTTCGGCGACTTCCCGCGCGGTCGCCCAAATGTACGGTGCCCGGAACCCGAGCTTGCAGCCCCGCAATGCCGCCTCGCCGGCTTCCACGATCCGTTCCGGCCGCGGGAACGCATTGCGTGGAGCCACCCCTTCCGGCGTCGCCACCGGATCGCCGTGCCGACGCGCCAGCAGCGCGACCATTTCCTGGATTTGCACCACTTGCTTGGTGGTCGAGCAGATGAATCCCGCGAGGCATTCCCACGGGTCCTGCCGCAGCAACCGCAACCCCCTGCAGGCCGCCACCGCGTCGCGCATCGGCGCGTCGTCGGGAAAAGTCGCGATCACCGCCGCCAGGTCCTCGTCCCATCCCAGATACCGGTCGATCCATTCCCAGTCCGTCTCGGCACGCGCCGTCCGGATCGTCCACGCGCCGTCGCGGGCCTCGATCCGGACCCACCGCCCTGCCACCACGCCTTCCCAACCCTCGCCGACGCGGCTCCATCCGAAGGCCTGGCCGCCGCCCAGGGTCGCGTCCAGATCGTAGTCCGCGACCGCCAACCGCCGCGTGCCGGAAAGGTCTGCCGGATTCATTTCAGGGTGCGGCACGCCCAAGTGTAGTAGGTGTAGAGATGCCGCCCGCGATGCATCGTGCGGATGGGCTCCATGGGCGCGATCGATTCGAATTGGGCCAGCAATTCGGCCGGCACCTCCGGCTTCTCGCCGGGATCGTCGGACGCCTCGAGGATGAACACCGCGTTCTGGCCCTTGCGGGCACGATAGCCGGGCCACAGGGCCAACTGGCTGGCCGGGCGGCCGGTGTCGAGTTCGTAGACGAAGGGATCCTTTTGCACCGCCTCGCGTGCCTCGGGCAGGTAGAAAGTCACCAATCCCGCGCGGCCGTAATGGTCCGCGATCACGAAGACCGGCTTGCCCTCCGCCTCCAGTTTCTTCCGGGCCTCGCCCACCTTCAACGCCATGTCCCGCTTGCTCCGGACCCGGCGCAAGGGATCCCGCGGCGGCGGCAATTCGATGCCGGTGATCCGGGTCACCAGATGGGTGTCGTGCAGCAAGATCACCGCCGGGATTCCCACGGCCAGGCCCGCGGCAAGCCACCGGCCGACGCGCACCCCCTCGGTTTTCCAGCGCCGATGCCAATGCAACGTGGCGAGCAGGGCCACGGGAACGACGCCACCGGCGATCCAATTGGGCTGCACGCGGGACCGCAGGGTGTACGCGAGGTAGAACAGCAGGATGGGCATGCCCATCACCCACAGGTAGCGCTCCAGAGCCGGTGCCGGACGTCGCCATGTACGCCACGCGGCCACCACCGCCAACCCGGCAAAGACCGGGTTCAGCAGCAGGGGCACGACGACGAGGAAGTCCTGCAGGTAACGCAACGTGAAGTGCCAGTGGCCGTCCAACCCGCCGCGTTCCCCGAGGTGACGCAACGTGATCCAACCGTGCTGGGCGTTCCATGCCAGGACGGGGATCGTCGACAGCCCAAGGATCCCGAGCGCCAGCCAAGGGCCCGGTCGCCGCAACTGGCGCCAACCGCCCGGCACCACCGCCAGCGCCGCCACCGCGCAGCCCACCTGGAACGGGGCGAAATACTTGCTCAAAAACCCGCCGGCCCAGGCCACGCCCACCCATAGCCACCACCGCGTCGAGTCTTCCGTGATCGCCCTCCATCCCGCCAGCATGCCCAGGGTGCAGAAACAGACCGTCAGCGGATCGATGGTCAGCAGCACCGAACCCACCGCCAGGAGCGGGATGGCGTTCAAGACCACGAGGAACACGAACCCGGTCCGGGCATCGGTGTGGCGCGTCACGAACCGCTGCAGGCTCAACCCCAGCAGTGCCGCCAGCAATGGCGGCAGGAGGCGCACGCCCAATTCCGTGTCGCCCGCCACGTGGGTCCCCAGCCAGTGCGCGTAGGCGATCAGCGGCGGTTTGCTGTAGTAGGAAAGCGCCAGGTGCTTGGACCACATCCATTGGTACGCCTCGTCCTCGCTCAACTCGATGATCCCGGCGCCGACGTAGTACCAGTGCACGGCCAGCATCGTGCCCACGGTCAGCCAACCGAGCCTCGTCCAGTGCCCCGAAGTGTCGCCCGGCGCGGGTTCGCCGTCGTCGGGCGACAACAACCGGGGCATTCGCCGCCACCAGAGCGGGAACCAGGCACGGCCCACCACGGTCCACAGCCAGGCCGCCATGCGCGCCAGCAGGACCCCGTACGCGGCGCCGACAGCCCATCCCGCCAGCACGTCGGTGGGATAATGAACGCCGAGATACAGCCGCGAGATGCCGACCCCGAGGGCAATCGCTCCCGCGGCGATCCAGCGGCCCCGGTAGAAGACGAAGGCCACCGCCGTGATGGCGCCCCAGATCGCCGCGTGCCCCGACGGCATCGAAAGCGAGGTTCCCTTGCCCGCCAGCAGCCGCGTTTCCGGATGATCCACGAACGGGCGCTGCCGTCCGAAGGCCTTCTTGAGGTTGCCGACGATCAAGGGGTCGCCGATCGCGAGCGTGACGACCATCACCAGGGTGAAGATCCTTCCCCGGCGGCCACCCCAAATCCACAGGGCCGCGACCAACCCGATCACCGTGGGCAGGAACAACGTGTTTCCGCTCAGGAACTGCATTGCCGGATCCAGCATGGGGGTCGCGATGTCCCGGTTGAAGAACCGGAACACCGCGAGGTCGAGGCGCTGCAGCCAAAGCATGCGCGCAGCCTAGGAGCCCGATGCGGAAACCGGAAGAGCCTTCCCCGGCGGTTCGTCGCCCTTGCCCCGCCCCGCCCGCCCCTGCTCTCCTCGTCCATGGCCGATCGTCTCGCCGTCTTCCTCCGTGCCCCCCGCCCCGGCACCGTCAAGACGCGGATCGCCGCCGAATGCGGTCCGGAGAAGACCCTCGAGATCTACCGCGAACTCGTCGCCATCACCCTCGGCGCGTTGCCCGCCCGGCTCCCGGTCGAACTCCGTTTCACGCCCGACGACGCCACGGACGAGATCCGGCCGCTGCTCCGCGATGGCTGGACCGCCGTTCCCCAGGGTGCCGGCGATCTCGGCGAACGGTTGGGCCGCGCCGCCGAGGACGCGTTTGCCGGCGGTGTCCGCCGCTGGGTCGTCGTCGGCACGGACGCTCCCGAGATGTCCGCCGCGGATCTCGCGTGGGCCTTCTCCGGACTGGTGGCCAACGACGTGGTCCTGGGACCCGCGCTGGACGGCGGCTATTGGCTCCTGGGTTTGTCGCGCCGGGCCCCGGGCCTCTTCGGGGGAATCCCCTGGGGCGAATCCACGGTGCTCGAAAAGACCGAGGCGGCCGCGCGGGCGGCGGGTTTGCGCTGCTCGCGCGTCCGCGAACTCGCCGACATCGACACCGCGGCCGATTGGCGCGCCTGGAAGGCCCGCTCGGTCAGGGCTTGACCCAAAGGCTGCGGAAGGACGGCGGTTCGCCCGGCTTCGCGTGGTGCCCGTCGTCGCTGACCACCAGCAACCGTGGCTTGCCCGGCTTTCCGAACACCGCGATGCCCTCGGGATTCATGTGTTTGAGTCCCGGCGCCGCCACCGGTTCCGCCTCGCTGCCCGGCCCATCCCACCGCAGCAGCGACGTGTTGCCGCCCGATGTGCCGCTGCCGGCCAGGATGAAATAGCGACGGCCCGACCGGGTGATGTCGCGGATGCCCCGGCCGCCGAGATCGAGCCGGATCGGGTCGCCGAACCGGGGTTCCTTGCCGTCGATCGCCTCCCGCGGGTTCAGCAACGGCGCGAGGATCGCCCGTCCACCGGGCCGCGGACTCCGGAACCCCACCAGGATTCTTCCGTCCGGCGTGGCGGCGATTCCCTCGATGTTG
>WBXI01000267.1 GCA_008933025.1 Verrucomicrobiota bacterium | reverse complement strand
TTTCGACCGGCGTGCAAGATTTGTCTATCCGTCATTGGTCTCACTCGCACCGTTCGGTTTGTTTCCAAACCAGCCCGGTGCAAACAAGGGCTCTCTCATCGCACAATTCGAATTTCAAGGAACTGCAACCCCGCCAGCAAGCTTAAGACGACGAAACTGACAGCCAACCGCCCTCACGGACAGTAGCCTGATCACTTTCACCGTTTGCTTCGCTGCGTTAGCGGCGTCGCAAAGAACGACACCTTTATAGAGGTGCCCCCCCGGAGGGACAAGGGGTTTTTTGGGAAATGTTCGGCAAACCTCATTGAGGGCCTGTTTGCTGGGCTTTTCGCATGGATATTCAGTGTCCAGCCTGTTTGTCGTCGCTGGATGGGGAGGGATTCCCACCGTACCCACGGGCTTTGCCCCCAGAGGGGTGATTTTGCCCAACCTGCGGCTTTAGACCGAAGCCGTGGCGGCTGGATGCCGCAGCATGGATTGAGTGGCTGTTTGCAGGGCTTCCATGCAAGGGCGGGGACGATGTACCGGGCGGGGGGGGCGACTCCCCGGACTGGGAATGGCGCTCCGGTGACGGATCCGCTCCCGCCCACTCCGATGGGCCCTGGAGCCGGGCCTTCGACTCATTTGCCACCACGGAAGGCAGCAAGGAACCCGTATTCCTTCCTTCGCGATCTCCGACGGATCATTCCGGATGGAAAAGCATCACCTGGCTCTCCGGACCCGTTCCCCGGCGCATTACCCCGACAAATCGTTTCTTCGCAGAGCCAATCCTCGCCTCTACATGGACTTCGAAGGTCGTGCTCTGGACGGCGAAGAGATTTCCCTGCGTGACGCCGGCGCCCGGGATTTCGGCCATGGAGCGGAACGGTACGTCATCCTCGTCCCCATCGATCCCATTGGGTCCCGCCCTATGCTGCACGATCTGTTGGGCGAGGTTGGGATCGCCCCCGAGCAACACCCGCAGAACCGCGGGAGACGCCGTGTTGATGTTCACCCGACCGACCGATATGGCGCAGAAGATGTCCACCAACCCAGCCCCGGATTCATCGGGAGCGATCGAACCGATTGGCTGCCGCCTCGAACCGCGCCCCCGCTCGGAACCGACCTGACCGAATCTCTTGCCCCAATACATTTCGGGCATGATGCCCCGGACCTTGAGGAGTTCGCTGGGATCGTCGAAAGCGCCGTCCTTGGCCACGTAGGGCGGATTCAATCCGAGGTAGTAACCCTTCTCTGCACCGCCACCCGCGTGTTCCAGGTCGTCGCGATCGCGCCAATCGGCAATGGCCGCGGTGATTGCCCCTGCATCCCCCGCCCCGATTCCGGCGACCTGAAGAGCCAATTCCAGCGTCGGTTCCGGCACCGTGTTGAGGTTGATGCGCCGTTCGAGGTCGACGATTTCTATGGAGACCGATCCATCGCCTATCGATATGTCCTTCAATGAGATACCGGCGAATGGATTGTCGACCGAATCGACCGGACCTGGCCCGCCGGCCCAGAACTGACTCAGGGAATCGAACCCCCCCTCGTTGGGAATACGACGGCTGCGGTCAACGACCCATTTTGCGAACTCGATTCCAGATCGGCCCAACCACTCCAATTCGGGTGACGACTGCGTGTTCACGGCCAGACGGGTCTCGATTTTCATCGCATACGCGAAGGCGCCCGCGATCACGGCCATCGACAGTACCAGAACCAGAACGATCACCAACGCCGCGCCCCGGGACCGCCGATGAGCCCGTTGGGTGGAGAGTCTCGGCAGCGCGGCTGGGATGGCATTGACCCCGTTCATCGGACCCCTCCCGGGCTTCCCGCTTGGGCTTCGCCCGCCACCCCGGCACTGGGAATTCGGATGATTCGGGTCAGGGTTTCGGCCGGTTCCCGGCCCCGTCCCCGTTGGCCGAAGCCCACGGTAACCTGCACCAAAGCCGGCAGCGCGTTCGATTGCCGCCATTCGGGAGTGAATTCCCCCCGCCGCATGTCCCAGTACGACAACTCGAAAAGCGATACGTCGTGCGCAAGCACGGTGGGATGTCCTTCCACGTCGCTGTCCGGCGGTGCGAGCAGGGAGTTCTGCCGGAGAACCAGATCCGAGCCCCCTTGGCGCCCGGGCTCGACGGTGAAAGTGACCCTCCGAACACGCTCGCCGTCGAAATATCCGCTGGCGGGAAAGGCGTCGGAGAGATGGGCGACGAAGCTGACCGCCGAGAGGGATCCCTCGCCACCGGTGAGAAACGCGTAGTGCCGGGCATTGGCATTGAAGAAAACCGCGGAATTCAGGGCCTCCTCGATGGTATGGATCGTCATCCGGCTGCGTTGGGCGGTCGCCGCGAGCTTGAGGGCGGCGGCGTTGCTGGAGATGAGGATCCGCCACGACCCGTACAGCAGCGAGAGCACGAGTGCGAAGATCGAAAGAGCGACCAGCACCTCCAGCAACGTGAATGCGCCCGGCGGACGGCGGGATCGAAGGAAGGGCTTCATCGGACGGCACGCCGGACGGAGTCCGGGCGATAGAGCAGGAGATTCAAACGGGAGCGGTCCTCGTGGCCGTTGCTGACGCCGAGCACCTCGAATTCCACCAGATAGAGCCCGTTGGTGTTGTATTCGGTGATGTTGCGACGCCACGAGTAGCCC
Organism: Verrucomicrobiota bacterium; assembly: GCA_008933025.1. GTDB lineage: Bacteria > Verrucomicrobiota > Verrucomicrobiia > Limisphaerales > UBA9464 > UBA6176. The sequence goes on along the minus strand of WBXI01000267.1, from coordinate 2,567 downwards.
GGATGCATCTGGCCAAAATCACCCGAATCCACCCCTTCCTCGAGGCGATTGGTCAGGCTCAGCATGGACGCCAGACTGCTGGCATCGACGTGGACCCGGCCGAGAGCGCGGGCCGCCCGGATGCTGATCGAGCAGAGGCTGAGGATCGCGAACAATGCGATGGCCAGGACGGCCGAGGCGACGGCCACCTCGAGAAGCGTGAACGCCGTGTCGCGCCGGGATGGAAGGCGGGGATTCATCGCACGTTCTCGACGTCCGCAATGCCGGTCATCACCTCGACGGTAAGGCGTCGGGCCTCGCTGCGGCGCCAACTCATCACTCCATCGAATTGGTCGGCCGTGCCATTGGGAAAAAACCGGACGGCCGCCGCCGGGGCATCCATGAAATTGCGCTGGTTGACGGTGACCGCCTCGAATGCCACGCCCTCGGGGAAGCGGCGGGCAAAGTACGGTTCCGGCCCGTCATCCTCGCCGCGCCGCAGGTAGGAGACGGCACTGACGCCGTTGGTGGCTCCGGTGACGCCTTCGGGCGCCGGCTCGACCACAATCTCGGCCCCGCCCTCCCGGATGACGATCTGCATGGGCCGGGACTCCATGATCGCCCGGGATCGGGCGTGGATGCAGGCGTCGAGAAAGTCGCGCGTGGCCTGGGACAGGGGAGGGCGGACGGCCCGCCGGAGGGTCGGCACGGCCAGCCCGAGAATGATCAGGCCGATGGCGATGGCGACGAGCAATTCGACGAGCGTGAACCCGCCCTTTGCGAGGGCGGCGGGCGGCCGGGCGGCTTGCACGCGAGCCACGTTCATCGCATCTGGATGCTCTGGGTGATGGCGAACATGGCCTGCATGACGCCGACGAGGAGACCGCCGATGACCACGGCCAATCCGACGATCAGCGTCGGCTCGATGAGCCCCATCATGGTGCGGAGGGCGACGTTGAGGTCGGCCTCGTAGGTCTCGGCGACGTTGAGCAGCGAGCCGGGCACGTCGCCGGTCTCCTCGCCGATGCGGATGAGATCGATCATGAGCTGGGGGAAGACCCCGGCCTTGGCGAGCGGTTGGGCGAGCGTTTTGCCGTCCGTGACGGCCTCGCGGGTGGCGGCAAGGGCATCCTTGATGACGGTGTTGGAAATGACCTGCTCGGTGATGCGGAGGGCCTGCAGCACGGGGACGCCGTTGGCGAGAAGCGTGGAAAGGATGCGCGAAAACTGTCCGAACAGATTCAGGCGGATCACGGAGCCGAACACGGGCAGCTTCATGAGCATGGCATCGGTGCGGCGCCGTCCATCGGGCGTGGCCCGGTAGCGATTGACGACGAAATACAACGCCATGGCGACGAGCGGGATGAGCCACCAGCCGTAGGTCTTCATGAAATCGCTGATGGCGATGACGATCTGCGTGGCGAGCGGCAGACCGTCCTTGAGGTTCATGGTCTGGAAGAACTCGGTGAATTTCGGCAGCATGACCGCGGTGAAGAAGATGATCAGCAGAAGCCCGAAGAAGCAGACGAACATCGGGTAGATCATCGCCGACTTGAACTTCGACTGGACCTCGGAGAATCGCTCGAAATGGCTGGCGAGTCGGCGCAGCACCTCCTCGAGCGCCCCGGATTGCTCGCCGGCACGCACCATGTTGATCACGAGTTCGGGAAAGACGTGCGCCTGGCGTGCCAACGCGTCCGAAAGGCTGCGGCCCTCGATGACGTCCTGTTTCAGTTGGTGGCTGACCGTGCCGGGAATGCCCTTGGAAGTGAGGCTGGCCATCGAATGGAGGGCCATGGTGAGCGGCATGCCTGCCTTGAGCAGGTTGGCGAGCTGCTGGGTATAGGTGGCGAGTTCCTGGAGCTTGGGTTTCCGCTGGGTCTTGAAAAGCTTGCGCAACGACTCCGGCAGCACGCGGCCGGCGCCGGTTGCGGCGGCCGGCGTCTCACCCGCGGCACGGGCCGCTTTTCGATCCACCTTTGCGGCGATCACCGAGACGGGAAACAAACCCGCGCGCTGGAGTTGGAGCACGGCGGCGGACTGGTCCGCGACCTCGAGGATGCCGTCCACCAGTTCGCCGGTGCGCCGGCGGGCCTTGTAGTTGAACTGAGGCATGCGTCAGGGACCTTTGATAACCGCAAGCGGGGGAAAGTTCCAGCCGGCCGACCCCTCCCGCGATTTCGGCCCGGCGCGCTCCGCGGGCCAACGCCCGTTCGCGGGGCAAAGGTGGCGGCCTTACGGGAGGGAGTCCACGAAGTTCCCGGCGCCCTTACGCATCCGGCGCGCGTCCGGCTCAACGCCAGACCGATCCGCCGGGAAAGTCGTGCGCCGCGAGACTGGCGGGGAGGATTTCCGTGCTGTATCCGGGCAATTCCGGCGCCACGTACCGAGCGTTTCGGATCCGCACGGGATCGACGAAATGCTCGTGGAGATGGTCGACGAACTCGCAGACGCGGTTCTCCAGACTCGCGCTGACGCAGGCATAGTCGACCATCGAAAGGTGGCGGACGAATTCGCAAAGGCCAACGCCACCGGCATGCGGGCAAACGGGCACGCCGAATTTTGCCGCGAGCAGCAGCACCGCGAGG
>WBXI01000266.1 GCA_008933025.1 Verrucomicrobiota bacterium | reverse complement strand
CGCGCCGTTGCGGCCGAAGTCGCTCGGCGTGTCGACCAAGCCCGTCCCGAAATGCCCCTGCCAGATGCGATTGGCCATCACGCGGGCGGCCAGCGGGTTTCGCGGGCCGGCGATCCAACCGGCGAGGGCCTTGCGGCGTTCCCCGTCGTCGCTGTCGGCGGCGAGTTTCAAACCGCCGAAGACGGCGGGCACGGCGGGAACCACCGCGTCCTTCGGTTGCTCGGGATCGCCGCGATTGAGGAGATGGATCGCGTCGGGCTTGCGGAAATTGCCGGCGAACGCCCTTTGGCCGCCGTCCGACGCCTTGGCCAGCGCCGCCAGCGCCTTCCGTTCCCCGAGCAGGCGGGTGGCCTCGGCGGCCTCGGCGGGGGGAAGGCCCAGGACGGAGAACGCCGCGGGCTCGTTCCTGCCGGGGACATGGGGGGCGCGGTCGCCGGCGTCCGCGACCCGGCGCCAGACGCCCGAGGCGTCCGCTATCTCGATGGAATAGTCCGTCGCCAGACGGTCGGCGAATTCGCCCGCGCGGTCCCGGGCCCACACCACCCGGTCGATCGTGCATTCCGTCGGGAACTCGAGTTCCACCCAGCCCTTGCCGGTCTCGTTCGACATCCAACTGCGCGAGTTCCCGTATTCGCCGTCGTTGATCTGCCGCAGTTCGTGCCGCTTGGGAACCACGGTGTCGCCCGACGACCGCGCCGTCGTGCCCGCGGAGGCGAGGGCGACGTTGCGGCCGGCGGTGTCGAACACCTCGAGTTCGTCGATGCAGGGCTCGAGACCGTTGGTGGCGCGGATGGCAAAGCGGATCCGCTTGGCCTTGGCGGCGGGGAACCGGTCGACGTTCGACCGCGGATTCACCGGCGCGCGGGGCGGCGGGACCGACGCGAGGCACTGCATCGCGTCCGGCGAGAGGCCCGCCTCGAGCGTGTACGCCGTGGGAAGGCGGTCCGCGAATCGTCCCTCGCGATCGCGGCTCCAGACGATGCCCCGGATGCGGACGGCGTCGGGCAGTTCGAAGAGCAGCCAACCGCGGCCGGCCTCGTCGGACATCCAGCTCCGGCCGTTGCCGTAGCGGCCGTCGTTGACGTGCTCGAGCCGGTGGGACTCCGAGGTCCGGCTGCCGGAGGCGGAGACCCGGGTGCCGAAGGCCGCCAGGGCCACGTTCCGCGGGGTGGGTTCGTCGGCGAGGATCTCGAACTCGTCGATGCACGGTTCGATGACGCCCAGGGTCGGGTGACGGTTGGCGTCGTGGATGGAAAAGCGGACGAACCGCGCGGCGATGGGCGCGAACGCGATGCTGTTGGACCGGGCGTCGGCGGGCTTGCCGGGGCCCTGTCCGAGACGGGCGAGGGGCGCGAAGCGGGCGAGGTCCCGGTCCACGGCGTCGACGCGGGCCTTGAGCCGTCGTTGTTCCGCGCGCATGGCCTCGGCCTCGGGCGTGCGGAGTTCGCGTTCCTCGTACTCCACGCCGGCGACGAACGCCTGCATGGCGTAGTAGTCGCGCTGGGTGATGGGATCGAACTTGTGATCGTGGCACCGCGCGCAACCCACGCTGAGCCCGAGGAACGTCTGCCCGAGATTCATCACGATCTCGTCCAGGGAATCCTGCCGGGCGAGTCGCTTCGACGGTTCGTCGGCGCCGATCTGGCCAGGCAACAACACCGACGCCGTGATCAGGAAGCCGGTGGCGGCATCCTCGCCCAACGTGTCCCCGGCGATCTGCTCGCGGATGAAACGGTCGTAGGGCGTGTCGTTGTTGAAGGCGCGGATGACGTAGTCGCGGTACGGCCAGGCGTTGGGGCGCTCCGTGTTCACCTCGAAGCCGTGGGTGTCCGCGTAGCGCACGACGTCGAGCCATTGCTGGGCCCAGCGTTCCCCGTGCCGCGGCGAACCCAGCAGTTCGTCCACGACGCGCTCGTGGGCGTCGGGCCGGGGATCGCCCAGGAACGACTCGATCTGCCGGGTGGACGGCGGGAGCCCGACGAGGTCGAAGGAGACCCGCCGCAGCCAGTCGAGGCGTCCGGCCTCGGGCGCGGGGGCGAGACCCTCGCGCTCCAGCCGGGCGAGGACGAAGCGATCGATGGCATTGCGTGGCCAGAGGGCGTCGCGGGTGGCCGGCGGGACGGGCGCGGCCACGGGTTGCAACGCCCAGTGATTGCCACCCGGGTGGCGTTCGGGCGCGGGTTCCGGCGCGGCGGCGGTCGCGGTCCCGTGAAGCAGGGACAGCAACGCGAGGGCGGCGGCGGGGAAGCATCTCATGCGAGCACCTGCCGGATGACGTTGCCGTGGACGTCGGTGAGCCGGAAGTCGCGGCCGCCGTGGCGGTAGACCAGGCGTTCGTGGTCCATGCCCAGGCAATGGAGCACGGTCGCCCAGAGATCGTAGACGGTGCAGACGTCCTCGACGGCGTGGTAGCCGAGTTCGTCGGTGGCCCCGACGACGGTGCCGCCGCGGATGCCGCCGCCGGCCAGCCAGACGCTGAAACCGAAAGGATTGTGGTCGCGCCCGTCGCTGGCCTGGGCGAAGGGGGTGCGGCCGAACTCGCCGGCCCAGACCACGAGGGTGTCGTCGAGCATGCCGCGCGACTTGAGGTCGCGGAGAAGCCCGGCGATGGGTTGGTCGACCTGGCGCGCCATCTCGGCGTGTCCGGCCTTGAGGGTGCCGTGCTGGTCCCAGGGATTGCCGATCTGGCCGGGGTCGGAGGGGCGGGGCAGGCAGGTGAGTTCGACGAACCGCACGCCGCGTTCCACCAGACGGCGCGCGAGCAGGCATTGGCGTCCGTACTCCGCCGTTTCCCGCACGGGCGAATCCAACCCGTAGAGCTTCCGGGTCGCCTCGGTTTCGCCGCGCAGGTCGACCAATTCCGGCACCGCGGTCTGCATGCGGTAGGCAACCTCGTAGTTGCGGATGGCCGACTCGATGGGATCGTCCCCGTGCAACCGCTCGAGGTGGCGTCGGTCGAGGCGCTCCACGAAGCCGAGGCGTTTGCGTTGGAGCGGGTCGGCGTCGTGGGGAACGATGTTGGAGAGCGGTTCCTTCTGGGTGGGATCGACGAGCGACGCCTGGTGGACCGCGGGGAGGAACCCGTTGCCGTAGATGTTCAGCCCGCCGAGGGGGATGCCGCCGCTGGAGAGCACGACGAAGCCCGGGAGATTGCGGCACTCGCTGCCAAGACCGTAGGTGGTCCAGGCCCCGGCACTGGGGAATCCGGCGAGCGAGAAGCCGGTGTGCAGGAAGTAATTCGCCTGCGCGTGCTCGTTCCCGATGCTGGTCATCGAGCGGATCACCGCGAGGTCGTCGGCACACGCGCCGATGTGCGGGAACAATTCGCTGACGGGCAACCCGCACCGGCCGTGCCGCGAGAATTCCCACGGGCTGGCCATGATGTTGCCGTTCTGGTTGAACATCGTGGGCCGCACCGCCACCGGCATCGGCTTGCCATGGTCGCGCTTCAACCGCGGCTTGGGATCGAAGGTGTCGACGTGCGACACCCCGCCGGACATGAAGCAGAAGATGACGCTCTTGGCCTTGGCGCGGTGATGGGAAGGGCGGGGCGCGAACGGATCGACGGGGCCCGCCGCGGCCGCGGCGGCGAGCGATCGCTGGAGGCCGGACAGGGCGACGAGCCCGAACCCGGTCGAACAGCGGGCGAGCATCCGGCGGCGCGACAGGCCGCCGATCGATCCCGATGCGAGGGCGAGGGGGTCAGTCGACATAGATGAATTCCTTGAGGCAGAAGAGCGACTGGGCGAAATCCTGCCAGACCCGCTCGCTCTTCTCCAATTCCGATTCGGCGACGCCGTGTTCCGCGGCGAGCTCGCGGAGGAAATCGCCGGAGGCAGCGACTTCCTCGGCCGTGGCGGCTCGGCCAAGGGCCCGGGCGATCATGCCGGCGACGCGCGCCGAACGGTTTTGTCCGTCGCCCATCAGCGAGCGGGCCCAGTGGCCGGCCTGCCCGATGACGAACGGAGCGTTGAGCAGGGCGAGCGACTGCGCGGGGACGTTGGTGGCATCGCGCTTGCCGCGGGTGCCCGTGGGTTTGGGCGCGTCGAATGCCTCGAGGAACGGGTTGTGGGCGTTGCGGCGGATGCGCTGGTAGAGGCTGCGCCGCCGGTCGCCGTCCAACGGGCCCACCGGTCCGCCGCCCTCGGTCTTGCCCACGTAGTGCACGTTCACGCCCGGGCCGCCCATCTTCGGATCCAGTTGCCCGGACACCGCGAGCACCGCGTCCCGGATCGCCTCCGCCTCGAGGCGGTGCACCCGGGCGTGCGACAGCCAGTCGTTGGCGGGGTCGGACTGGCGCGCGGCGTCGGAAGGCACCGTCGATTGGCGGAACGTCCGCGAGGTGACGAGGAAGCGGACCATGTCCTTGACCGACCAACCGCGATCGACGAAGCGCGCCGCCAGGAAATCGAGGAGTTCGGGATGGGTGGGCTTCTCGCCGAGGCGTCCGAAATTGTCGACGGTGCCGACGAGGCCGCGTCCGAAGAGATGGTGCCAAAGCCGGTTGACCATCACCCGCGCGGTGAGCGGGTTGGCGGCGCTGGCGACCTCGCCGGCGAGTTCGAGGCGTCCGCTGAGGGGAGTGCGGTACGGTTGTCCGCCCAGCACCTCGAGGAAACGGCGCGGCACGGGATCGCGCGGCTTGTCGGGTTGGCCGCGTTGGAACAGGGGTTGGTCGAACGCGGGCGCCTCGTGCAGCCCGGGCGCGCGCCGCGGCACGGGAATGCCCTGCTCCAGCGCGCGGTACCGCGCGACCGCTTCCCCGAGCGCGGGCAAACGATCCCGGGTGGCGGGCAAAAGGTCGCGGCGGACGAAGGCGTCGAGGAACGCGGCCGACGCGTCGTCGAGGGTCCCGTCGCGCCACCGGGCCGCGGCGTCGGCCAGGAGTCGCCCGTAGAGACCGGCGAGTTCCTCCGCGGACGCGGGCGCCCCCGACGCGAGGAGAAAGGCGGCGGGAACCCGGGTTTCCCTGGGGGGGGTGGGGCCATCGTGGAACACCACGTCCACGGCGCCGAAATAGGCGCGGCCATCCTCGTAGGGCCGCCCGTTGGAGCGCAGGCCGGGACTGGGGAAATCCTCGGCGGTGACGAACTCCAGGTAGGCGTTGGCACCCTTGCGATACGCGGTGTCGAGACGCGTCCAGGCGGTTTCGTCGTTGCCGAGGGTGCTGGCGGGATAGATGCCCCCGTTGCCGATGGCGTAGTT
>WBXI01000265.1 GCA_008933025.1 Verrucomicrobiota bacterium | reverse complement strand
CGTCCGCAATGGAATCCTCAACGGGACACGCTGGATCCGGGCCCTCGCGCAATTGCATGCCGCCACCAAATCCTACCTATGAATTCCCCCGGACACCGTTGGGAACACCCATCGACGGCATGTCCGAGAAGTCAATCCGGCCCACGGTCAATTCCAGCGGCGAAAAGGAATATTGCGGGTCGAACTTACCGTCGCCGGGGAGATTCTGGGCAGTCAGGTTGGCGCTCGGCTGATTGACGTAGAGGTCCGTCCATTCGCCGTCCAAGTCGCCGTAGTAAATGTCGGTGGGCCACGCGCCGTAATGGTCGGGGTGTCCATCCGGTGCCTGCAGACCCGAGTAGGGCACGGGCAGGTGCCCCACCAGGATCAGGGCGCGCGCGGAGGCCGGGTCTTGGTCATAGAACCGCCGCACCGCCGATTTGACGGCCTCGCATTCGGCCCTTCGGGCTCCACCGGCGGTGGCACTGGTGTCCCACGGCGTGACCACCATCCGAGGGAGGGTGTGCAGGACGGCCAGCAAGCCATCGTCGCGCAGATCGATGACCAACTGCTCCAGGTCGGCCGCGAGTTCCACGGCCATCGTCTCGTCGACAAGGATGCACACGCGGTCCATGCCGTCGGCCAAGGGCCGGTCGTAGGCGGCGCTGATCATGCCATTGCGATAGAATGATCCCGCGCCGACCGTCAGCATCTGGTTCAACTGGTATTGGTAGACCTCGCCCGGCTTGGCGGTCTGGTCAGCGAACGAAGTGACCGCGGCCTTGAGGGGGAAATAGGTTTGCACGCCGCTCTTCAGTTCGGTGCGCGTGACGGCGATGGCGCTCCCCGGAAAAGCGGAAGCAGGCCAACGGAGCGTGAGCACAGGCGACACGGCCTGCGCCACCGCGGTGACACGCATCGCGGCATCCAGGCTGGTTTGGGCGAAAAGTCCGGGCGCGCACAGAACGGCCGTCAAAAGCACGGCCAATGATTTTATATTTGGCGGCGGACGGGCGTCGATTCTGTTTTTCATGGCGCACTAGGATTAGATGCGCCGCGCCGCGATCTAAATGGGGTTCATTCCCATGGGTATTTGACCTGTCTAATGTTCGACATTGGGCAGCCCCGGGGACTTTGCCCGGCGCATTCGCGGTGGCCGGAGCCCCGTCCGACGCCCGCTCCGCCAGCGGGCCGCGGCCCGCACGTCCACGCGGATTCGAGGCTCATTCGACTTGCCGGACAAACCGCGAGCAAAATCCAACTCAACGAATTCCGGCGCAGGCCGGAAGGCCCCCGTGATTCGCCGGTGTGAAATCGGTTGCGCGCCACATTTCTTTTCCGGGATATATAACCCGAGGCCTTCCCGCCGCGAAGCCGGGCCTCCCGACGTGGTCGTCCGTGTTCCCATGGCCCCCGCGCTTCGCCGACCGGAAACCGCCGTTCAAACCCTCCGGGAAGGCGGTGCTCGAGTTTCCCCGCCGTGACGCATGCGTCTTGCCCCATGGATTCCGTCCTTGGGACGACATCTTCGGAGTCCTGCGGCCGGCGTGCGTGCCGGGACATCCGCCCGCCCGGACCCGGCCGGCCCTCGGCCTCAACGGCAGTTCGTCGTTCGCATCGGCTCCGGCCCGGGCTCGTCCAACCTTTCCACGATGGTCTCCCCCCGTCCGGCGACCGGTCGGTGTGGCGGTCGTGCGGGTTGGGGAACGGGGACTGGCGGTCCAACGGGTGCCCGGTTGCCGGGTGTTCCGGTTTCGGGGGGGGGGCAACCCGCGGCAGTCGGTGGACGGCACATGGACGCTGCGTCAAAAGCAAAAAGCCCGCGGTTTCCTGGGGAAACCAGCGGGTTTTCGGGGGCTTTGAAGTGGTGCGCGGGGAGAGGGTCGAACTCTCAACCTTCGGCTCCGGAGGCCGACGCTCTATCCAATTGAGCTACCCGCGCGGGTACCAAGCGCGGCGACGTTAGGAGGGAGAGCGCCCACCGGCAATTTGATTTTCAGTGGATTCCGCGGTCCGGGTGCCTCGCGAATACCGACGGCCGACCGCTCCTTGCCGGCCGACCGCCCGCCGCCCATGATGAGCTCCATGAAGTGGGTTCTCTCGTTCCTCCTCCTGTCCGCGGCCTTCCTCCCCTGCGGTTGCCAAACCGCGTACTACGCCACCATGGAGAAATTCGGATACGAGAAGCGCGACCTCCTCAAGTCCGCCGTGGCCAAGGCCCGCGACGAACAGAAGGACGCCCAGGCGCAGTTCAAGGACGCCCTGACCCGGATGAAGGAGATGTACAACCTCCAGGGCGGCGACCTCGAGCGGGCCTATTCGAAGCTCAAGGCCAACCAGGAATCCTGCAACTCCCAGGCGGCCGACGTCCGCAAACGCATCCGCGACATGGACCAGGTCGCCAACGACCTCTTCGCGGAATGGGAAAAGGAAGCCGCGACCTTCACCAACCCCACCTTCGCCTCCGACAGCCGCCGCAAACTCGCCGACACCCGCGCCCGCTACGCCCAACTCGCCGGCAGCCTCCGCGGGGCCGAGGCCACCATGGAACCGGTGCTCAAGTCGCTCGGCGAACACGTCCTCTACCTCAAGCACAACCTCAACGCCGCCGCCATCGCGTCGCTCAAGGGCGAGGCCACCGCCATCCAGGGCCAGATCGACTCCCTGCTCGTGCAGATGAACGCGTCGATCGCCGAGGCCGAGGCCTTCCTCAAGACGTTGAACTGACGATCCGATCCCATGGACTCCCCTTCCCTCCCCGGGCCGCCGCGCGCGCGGGCGATTGGCATCGCCCGGTCCGGTTTCGGCCCGCGCCTCCCGTGGATCGCGCTGCTAGTCCTCGCGTTCCGCGCGTTCGCGGTCCAGATCACCCGCGAACCCGTGGTGGAGGCCACGCCGACCAACGCGCTGGTGCGATGGAGCACCGACGTGACCTGCGGCAGCCGGGTGCGATACGGCACCGACCGGGAGCACCTCGACCAGCACGCGGACGACGCGGTGGCGGAGAACCACCGGGCGACACTGCGCGGGCTGAAGCCCGGCACGGAATACTGGTACGCCGTCGGCACCTTCCGGATCGCGCTCGCGACGAACCGGTTTTCCACGCCGGCCGCGGCCGTGATTCCGGGCACGAACCCCGACGGCACGGTGCCGGCGGCGCCGAGGGCCCCGCCGGCAACCGCGACCTGGGGGAATCCCCGCTCGTTGCAGGACCATTTCGACCGGCACGGGACGGACTTCGGCACCCGGGATCCGGATGCCTATGCCGCGAAGGCATGGTGGTTCCTGCAGGAAGCGCGGGCGGGAAAGCACAGGGCGAAGATCGACGAGTCCGGCGACCTGCGGGTCTACGATCCGGCGACCCGCTCGTTTGCCGCCTACAACAAGAACGGCACCACCAAGACGTATTTCAAACCCGGGCGCCGCGACTATTTCGACGACCAACCCGGCAAGCCGGCGACGCTCCGCCAACTCCAGGAATTCCCCTTGCCCCGATGAACCCCGGCACGCAACCGAATCCCCACCGCTGCCCGATCTGCGGGCACCACGGTCTCGAGCAACCGCCCCGGTCCCCGGCGGGAGGCGGATCGTTCGAGATCTGCGTCTGCTGCGGCTTCCAGTTCGGCGTGGACGACGACGACCGGGGCCTCGACCCGGCGACGGCGCGGGAGCGCTGGATCGCGGGCGGCGCGCGTTGGTTCAGTCGGTCGACGCCCCCGCCCCCGGGATGGGACGCGCGACGCCAACTGGAGGCGGCGGGGTTGGCGCCCACGCCGGGAGCGCCGGCCACCGGACCCAAACGGGACCGAGGCGCGACGCCGTCCTGACCGGCACCCTTTCCGCCGTCAGGTCGCGATGGCGGGCTCGGCGCCGATGGTGCCGACCAGTTCCTTCAGGTAACCGGGGCCCTTGACCCGCTCCACCATGGTGCGCGCGTGCCGCAACCGGTCGCGCAAACCCAGCCGCGAGGCCTCCTCCGCGTAGCCCCCCTTCGCGAGGATCTTCTCCAGGTAATCGCAGTGCCGCCGCCACAGGCGGAGATCCACCGATTGCTTGGCCTTGAGGCGCGCCGCGTACCAGTCGCTCGCGAGGACCCGGTCGCGGTCGAAGAGATCGCGGACGGCGGCATGGCCGAGGCCGTGCCCCTCGAACTGGTCGTCGCGCATGATGTGCAACAAGGCGCGCAGCGGCGGGCAGGCCCAGGCGGTGCTGCCATCGGCGAAATAATGGGCGGCGACGTGCCGGTGGGTGGCGACGACGGTCTCGACGGCGTCGGCGAATTCCGCGGGATCCTGCAACTCGGGCCGGAGCATGGGCTCGGTGAGCACCGCGTGCGGGTGGTTGAAGATGCGGCCGAGGAAGGTGCTGACGAACTTGGTCGTGACGCGGTATCCGAGCCGACTGGCGGCGACGAGGCGCCCGTCGCGCTGGAAGTCGGTGCAGCGTTCGAGATAGCCGTGCCGGATCAGGAAGCGCGGGTCGCGTTCCTCGACGCCGAGGCGGCACCACAGTTCCGGAACGAGCAGGCTGACGTCGTGGTCCACGCGGAGACGCGGGCCGACGCAACCGGCGCTGGTGACGAAGGCGTCGTAGCCGCTCACGATGTAGCCCACGAGCGCCGCGTTGAGGTCGTACACGGGCGGCAGCGCGTTGAACGGGCCCTTGGTCATGGCGCCCTCGCTGCCCGCGCCGGTCGTGCTCGGGGACTTGCCGGTCATGCTGGAGATGAACTCCATGAACAACTCGGGCAGCTCCATGTAGTGGATCGGCCCGTAGCAGGCGAGCGACGGCGTCTTGCCGTCCGCGGGGTTGTTGCGGCGTCCCGCCAGCACGGCATGCACGGGCAACGGCAGGGGGGCTTCGAGCGGCAAACGGCGCGACAGCCGTGCCCCGACCCGGGCGAGATGCCAGCGGCGCGGCTTCAGCAGGTCCGCGCGCGCCTCGAGGAACCGCGGGTTTTTCGACGGCTTGCCGTCGACGATCCGGGGATTCGCGCTGCACACGAAATAACAGTCCCTCGGGGCCGACGCCGCGTCGCGCACGAGGCGTTGCATGGGCTCGGTGAACTGGTGGAAACCGATGGCGTCCTCGACCATCTCGACGGCGTCCGCGCGCCGCAGCGGCTCGTAGTTGTTGTAAAAATTGTTGCCGCGGGCGAACTCCGCCTCGGCCGCGTGGTCGTAGCCGCGGACCACGGCGTCGTCGGGCCGCTGGAACAGGCGGAACTCGACGTTCTCCGCGAACTTGAGCGACGGGGTGGACGCCTGCTCGCTCAGGG
>WBXI01000264.1 GCA_008933025.1 Verrucomicrobiota bacterium | reverse complement strand
TCCAGAAACCGCTCGGCTACGCGGGCGACTACGAGATGGTGAACATGATCCTGCGCGACCCGCACGAGGGCGCGACCATGTTCGCCAAGCTCGTCAACGTGGTGTTCCTGCAGAACCCGCCCGCGCTCGCGCACCGCAACCGCATCCAGCATCTCAAGCAACGGATCGCCGAGGAAACCGTCCGGGTCGCCGGCACCGGCCGCGCCTGCCGGGTCCTGAACCTCGGGTGCGGTCCCGCGCGCGAGGTGCAGGAGTTGCTCGCGGAGAACCCGGTCTGCGACCAGACCGACCTGCTGTTGCTCACTTCAACGGCGAGACCCTCGAGTTCACGAAGGAACGCCTCCTGCAACTGCGGGCCGAACACGGCCGCCGCACCGCGCTGCGGTTCGAGGAGAAGTCCATCAACCAACTCCTCAAGGAAGCGCTCCGGCCCGACACCGTCAGCCAGCGGGGCGGCTACGATTTCGTCTACTGCGCCGGCCTCTTCGACTACGTCTCGGACCGCGTCTGCCGGCGGTTGACCGAACTCTTCTACGAACTGCTTGCGCCCGGCGGCCTCCTGCTGGTCACCAACGTCGACGATTCGAAGCCGTTCCGGCAGTCGATGGACTACCTGCTCGAGTGGCACCTCATCTACCGCGACCAGATGCGCCAACTCATCCCCCCCAACGCGGCGACGGCCGCCGTCGAGGTCCACGCCGACCCCACCGGGGTCAACATCTTCCTCGAACTGCGCAAGCCCGCCGCGTGACCCGATGACGCGCGAGGACCCAGAGATCGAGGCGGCATTTGCCGAGAGCACCCGCGATTTGGCACTCCGGAGGATCCGCATTGGCTGCACGATCGCCATCATCCTGCTGCCTTTGGGATCGTTCATCGACCTGCAGCTTTACCGGGGCCACGCCGCCGAGTTCCTGAAATACCGGATCGCCGGATCCCTCGCGATGGCCCCCCTGCTCGCGTTGGTGCACACCGCGGTGGGGCGCCGCCACCACGCGGCGATCGGCGTCGCCCTCGCGCTGATCCCGGCCGCCTGCATGGCGTTCGTCATCTCCCACACCCCGGAACCCGCCCGCTCCCCCTACTACGCCGGACTCAACCTCGTCATCCTTGCCATCGGACTGGTCCTGCAGTGGACCCAGATCCAAAGCCTCGTGGCCGTCGCCGGCGTCATCCTGCTCTACGTCCTCGCCGCCGTCCGCCACGCCGGCGACTTCCTGGGCGGCGATTTCATCAACAACCTCTATTTCATCGCGCTCACCGGCGTCATCGTCGTCATCGGCAACACCGTGGCCAGCCGGCTGCGGTTCAACGATTTTGTCTCCACCCAGAAGCTGGACCACAGCCGGCGGCAACTGGAGGAGAGCAACCGCAAGCTCCGCGAACTCGACGAGATCAAGGGACGTTTCTTCGCCAACATTTCCCACGAACTCCGCACGCCGCTCACGCTGCTCCTCGCCCCGCTCGAGGCCATCCGCGCCCAACCGCAGCTGCAGGCCGATCCCCGCGTCCGCGAATTGCTCGAGACCATGCAGGCGAATGGCATGCGTCTTCTCAAGCTCATCAACGACCTCCTCGACCTCGTCCGCCTCGACGCCGGCCATCTCCGGCTCGACCTGACCGCCGTCGACGCCACCGCGTTCCTCCGCGGCGTCCTTCATTCGATGGCCAAGGTCTCCGAGGACAAGGGCATCAAGACCGCCCTCTCCGTCGCGCCCGAGGTCACCGGCATCCGCGGCGATCCCGACAAGCTCGAGAAGATCTTTTTCAACCTGCTGTTCAACGCGGTGAAGTTCACCCCGGCCGGCGGCAAGATCCAGGTCGCCGCCCGGCGCGAGGGAGCGTTCGTCGCCATCGACGTCACCGACAACGGCGTCGGCATCTCGCCCGAGCAACTGCCCCATATCTTCGACCGGTTCTGGCAGGCCGACACCTCCGCCCAGCGCAAATACCAGGGCGCCGGCATCGGGTTGGCCCTGGTCAAGGAACTGGCCGGCGCGCACGGCGGCCGCGTCGAGGTCAACAGCCACCAGGGCAAGGGCACCACGATGACCGTCTACCTGCCGCCGTCCGATGCCCCGGTGACCCCGGCCGGGTCGGTGCCGGTGCATGCGCCTCCCTATGCGTCGCCGGCGCAACCCGCGCCCGACGGCAATGCCTCCGACCCTTGGCTGAACAGTCTCTACCGCCGCGCCGAGCTTTTCGCGGGCATCCCGGCGCTCCGCGAGGCCGTCCGGCCGCTCACGACCGCCGGCCACAACCGCAAGCCGCGCCTTCTGGTCGCGGACGACGAACCGGACATGCTCCGCTTCCTCAAGCTCCAGTTGCGCGAGGATTACGACGTCATCGAGGCCATCGACGGCAACCAGGCCATCACCCTGGCCACGCAGTTCCTGCCGGACGTCATCCTGTGCGACATGATGATGCCCGAGAAGGACGGGTTGCAGGTGTGCCGGGAACTCCGGCAGCAGCGTTCGACGCGCCCGATCCCTTTCCTGATGCTGACGGCGCGGGCGGACGACGAATCGAAGATGCAGGGACTCGAGGCCGGGGCCTCCGATTTCCTCAGCAAACCTTTTTCCACCGCCGAACTCAGGGTCCGGCTCAAGAATCTCGTCGATGCCTTCCGGCTCCAGAAATCGCTGGCATGGCAGAACCAGAAGCTCGAGGCGACCCTCGAGCAGCTCAAGGAAACCGAGATCCAGTTGGTCCAGTCGGAGAAACTGGCGTCCCTCGGCCGCCTCAGCGCCGGGATCATCCACGAGATCAACAATCCGTTGAACTTCGCGATGACCGGCCTCCACATGCTTTCCCGCCAGGGCGGGCAGTTGCCCGACAAGTCCAGGGCCGAGTTCGACGAGACCATCGGCGACATCCGGGACGGCATCGGCCGCGTCGCCGAGATCGTCGGCGACCTCCGCAGCTTCACGCATCCGTCCGCGCCCGACGACATGGTGGACCTCCGCGACGCGCTGAACTCCGCGCTGCGCTTCCTCGCGGCGGAACTCAAGGAAGGGATCCGGGTGGAAATCGAGATGCCCGAACGGTTCCGGGTCCAGGGCAACCGCAACAAGCTCATCCAGGTCTTCATCAACCTGCTCCAGAACGCGAGCGACGCCCTCAAGACCAAGCGTTTCCCCGAGGGCGAATCGCCGTTGATCCGGGTGACCGGTTCCGACGAGGGGCCGCAGCGGGTGCTCCGGTTCCGGGACAACGGCACCGGCATTCCCGAGATGGTTCTGGCCCAGGTTTTCGACCCGTTCTTCACGACGAAGGACGTGGGCCAGGGCACCGGTCTGGGCCTGAGCATCTGCCATCGCATCGTCACCGACGCCGGCGGCCGGATCTTCGCCACCAGCGAACCGGGCCGATTCAGCCAGTTTACGCTGGAATTCCCCCTTCCCCCGAACGAAACCTGAACCCGTCTCAAGGCGCCCCCACCCATGGACAACATTTACGACTACAAGCGGTACGCGATCCTCTATGTCGACGACGAGGAGATGTCCCTCAAGTACTTCTCCCGCGCGTTCGGCGACACCTTCCGGATCTTCACCGCGCCGAATGCCGAGGAGGGATACAAGCTCCTTGAAAAGCACCAGGAGGAGATCGGCGTCATCATGTCCGACCAGCGGATGCCGGGCGAAAAAGGCGTCCAACTGCTCGAGAGATCTCGCCGCCTGCGCCCGCGCATCATCCGGATCCTCGCCACCGCGTTTTCGGATCTCGATGCCGCCGTGGCCGCGGTGAATTCCGGGGCGATCTACAAGTACGTCAACAAGCCCTGGGACATCAACCAACTGGAGACCACGCTCAAGCGCAGCCTCGAGTTTTTCATCGTCCAGACCGAACGCGACTACCTGCTCCGGGAGAAGCTGTCGGTCCTCCACAAGATGGTCATCACCGACCGGGTGCTGAGCCTCGGCGTGCTGGCCGCGGGCCTGGGCCACCAGGTGCGCAATGCCATGAACGCCATGCGCACGTTCCTCGAGTTGACCCCCGAGATGCTCCACCGCGAGAACCTCGACCTCAACGAGCTCCGCAACCCCACCTTCTGGCAGGATTTCCACCGCAACGTGCAGTCCCGCGTCCGCCAGGTCCTCGACGTCCTCGAGAACATCGGCGACGCCGCGCCTTCCGCGTCCAGTTTCGATTCCGAGATTTCCCTCCGCGAATCCATCGATGCCGCCATCGCCGAGATCAAGCCGCTCCTGGACGGACGGCGCATCCAGGTGGTCAGCCGCGTGTCCGACAGTCTCCCCCGGCTTCCGGTCGATGCCGGCAAGTTCCGCAAGCTCTTCCCGCTGCTCCTGCGCGACGAACTCAGCCACCTGCCGGACGGTTCCCTGATCGAGATCGATGCCCACCTGCGCTCGGACCCGGGCGGGCGACCGGGCGTCGAGATCGTGATCGCCGACAACGGCCCGGGGATGCCGCACCACGCGATCCTGTCGATGTTCGACCCGTTCCTGATGCGCAAGCAATTGCCGGAGGATTTCGGGGTGCTGCTGATGGCCGTCTATTTCATCGTGTACCATCACGGCGGCACGGTCCTCGTGCGGCCGGGGAACACCCAGGGCCTCGCCATCACGATCCAACTCCCGCTCGAGACCACCGCCGTCGAAGCCGGGGACCAGGGCGAGGAATTCCTCGTGCGGGCGATGACCAACGAGCGTCTTTGGGAACGCTTGCTCAGCGCTTCCTGATCCGCCGCCATGAACCTCCGTCGAAGTTTCCTCGCCACCGCGGCGATGCTGCTGGCGGCCCGCTGCCTCGCGGCGCCGTCCGGTCTCGACCGGCGCGGCGCCGACGAAGCCATCGCGCGGCTCTGGAACGAGCGGCGGGAAACGCTCCGGGCCGAGCGTGGCGACGAGTTCAAGGCCCGGGCGCTCGCCGTGGCAGGCAAGACCCTTCGCTGGAAGGAACGCGTCTTCGGCACCGCGCCGGCCTCCGGCCCCAGCCTCTGGATCTCGCTCCACGGCGGCGGCGGGGCCCCGCCCGCCGTCAACGACCAGCAGTGGGCCAACCAGATCCGCCTCTACCAGCCGGCCGAGGGCATCTACGTCGCGCCCCGTGCCCCCACCGACACCTGGAACCTGTGGCACGAGGGCCACATCGACCCGATGTTCGACCGCCTCATCGAGGATTACGTCGCGCTCCGCGGGGTGGATCCCAACCGCGTCTACGTGCTCGGGTACTCGGCGGGCGGCGACGGCGTCTGGCAACTCGGCCCGCGCATGGCCGATCGCTGGGCCGCCGCGGCGATGATGGCCGGCCATCCCAACAGCGCCTCCCTGCTCTCGCTCCGCAACCTCCCGTTCGCGATCTT
>WBXI01000263.1 GCA_008933025.1 Verrucomicrobiota bacterium | reverse complement strand
GCGACACCGCTTTCGAAACCGGATGCGGCGGGGATGGACGACGGACCTCGTCGCAAAGCGGAGTGGGCGTCGCTGACGCTCCTACCCTCCGCACTCCACGGCGCTCCGCGCGGGGAACCGCCGAGGCCTGTCTCCCGCGCGAAGCGCCTTCGGACTGCGATGGCAAGGCCTTCGGAAGGCCGCGACACCGCTGTGAAACCGGAGGCGACCGGAAGGTTGGTCCGACCGCCACCTACTGTTTGCCGCCCCGAAACTCCGGCATGGTGGCCTCGCCGGCCGCCGAGATGCCTTCGCGCAGCAACACCGCGCGCACCGTCCGCAACAGGATATGCAGGTCGAGACCGAGCGACGCGTGGTCCACGTACCAGACGTCGTGGGCGAACTTCGCTTCCCAGGTCAGCGCGTTGCGACCGCACACCTGCGCCCAGCCCGTGATGCCCGGCGGGACGTCGTGTCTCCGCGCCTGTTCCGGCGAATACAACGACAGGTAACGCACCAGCAACGGACGCGGCCCCACCAGACTCATTTCACCGCGCAACACGTTGAGGAGTTCCGGAAGCTCGTCGAGCGACGTCGACCGCAACCGCCGGCCGAAGGGGACCAGTCGTTCCGTATCGGGGAGCAGTTGCGCCGAGGCGTCCCGGGCGTCGGTCATGCTCCGGAATTTCATCATCCGGAAAACCCGGCCTCGATGCCCGGGTCGTTCCTGCCGGAACAGCACCGGCGACCCCAGCGCCCACCGGACCCACACGGCGACGACCGCAAGGAGGGGCAGCCACAACGGCGCGCCGGCGAGGAGGGCCGCGAGATCGAACGCGCGCTTCCAGGCGAAACCGATTTCGCGGTAACGCCCCAGCCGCGTCCACCGCGGCACGGCGGGATGCGCCGGACGGCGGTCATCGTTGTCGCGGACCGGATCGGACATCAGGGCTTCGCGTCCTCCCGGGCGGCCGGTCCCTCGGCGAGCACCTGGCGTCGCAGGTCGACGGCTTTCTGGAGGCGGGTGATGATCCAGGCGGCGCAGGCAACCCCGGCCGCGGTGAAGACAAGCACGGACCAACCGGCGGCATCGTGCACGCCCTTCACGGATTCGGGTCCATGGATGGCGCCCTGGCGGCAGAGGTAAAAAGTCCGGGTGAGATTGCCCAGCACCGCCAGCGCCACCGCCAGCACGCCCAGGAGGATCCGCCAGCGCCACTGCCGGAACTGCAGGAATCCAAGGAACACGGCGGCCATGATCGACGACTGGAGGCTCCGGAACCCGCTGCAGGCCTCGTCCACGCCCACCTGGCCCTTGGCCAACTCGACCAATGCCCCCGAGCGCTTCGCCGGGTACCCGAGCAACTTGAGCAACTCGACGTCGACCGCGGCGACGAAGTTCTGGAGGTTCGAGACGATCAAGCCCTGGATGAACGAGGGCATGGGAAACGCGATCAGGAGGAAATAGAACGCGGCCCCCAGGGTGCCGAGCGCCGCGGGGCCGAAGGCATACAGGATGTTCCCCGTCACGATGCACATCGTGCCGATGGCCAACCCCGCGATGCTGGCCGCCATCGTTCCGAACGCCGCCTGGTACATCTGGAACACCGCGAGGATCCCCAGCCCGACGCCGACCAGCGTCACCGAGACGAAGGACCAGCGGCGCCGCGGCGGGGGCAACTGGGGGATCGCCTCGAGCACCAGGAACGCGCACAGCGCCAGCACGAGCCAGCCGAATTGCAGGTCGGGAACGTGGGACCAGAACCAACTGACGTTGTAGACGAGCCACGTGGTCGCCGCCAACGCCGGCAACATCAGCGCGCCCAACGCCGGCCAACGCGGTTCGAGTCTGTCGAGATCGAGCTTCATCGTCGCGTCGGGTTCAGCGGGTCGCGCCGGGCTTTTCCGGCTCCAACCACCGCGGCAGGAATTCCCGGATCCGTCGGTCCGCCTCGGCTTCCCCGCCGTCGAGCGGCGTCGAGATGCGCAGGAACTGTTTCGGGCCGAGCAACGGCCGGCGGCTAAGGAACGACTCCACGACCCGGCGCCACAACAACGAATCGTTCCAACGATTGGCCTTGGTGATGCGCTCCGCTTCCCCCACCCCTTTGGCCACCACCCGGCGGCTGACCGAGAGGTTGTGGTCGAGGCGATACGGCAGGGTCTGCCCGGCGACCAGTCCCGTGAAATACACCAGTTCGCGGTGCCCTCGGTTCGCGAAGATCCGCCGTTCGAACGCCAGTTCCCGCCCGTGGACCGGCACCGTCACCACCTCCGGCGCGCTGGCCTCGATGTCCCAGCCCGACTGCACCCAGCAACGATCGGGCGTGTGCACGAACAGGCCGATCTCGCGCGGGTCCTCTTTCAGCCGCCACGCCGCGAATACCCGGACGGGATCGCGTTCCCATCGTTCCTTGGATTCGGCGAGGAACTCCCCGTTCTCGAGCCGGTCCGCGACCAGCAACCGTTCCGCCGATTGGTCCACCGCCACCGCCCGGTACTTCCAACCCGCCACGTTCGTCCGCGCGTCGAGCCATTGCGTCGCCGACGCCGGATCGACGCGGGAATACCAGAACCTCGGGAAGACCCAGATCGCCACCACCAACGATGCCAATGCGACCAGCGATTTCATGCGGGCTTTGCGGCCGGGGCGCCCGTGCCGCGGGCCAAGGCGAGGGTGACGGCCGCCGAGACTTCGTCCCAGGTCCGCGGCGGCTGCGGGGCATCGAAGGGCGAGCAACCGAAGGCGCGTTCGATCGACACCATGATCTCCGCGAGATCGAGGGAATCGAGGCGCAGGGCCGGTTCGAGCAGGCGCCAGCCCGGCTCGAGACGTGCCAACGCGCCGCCGTTGCGCCGGTGGACGTTGAGCACCATCCCCGATATGCGTTCGTTGACCTCCTCCATGGAACCCGCGGAAGTTGGAGGTTACCGCGTGCCCGCGCAAGCCGCGGAAAACGAGCGCCCGGCGGCGAAACGGGGGCGACGCGGGTACCCCGGGTCTCGGCGGAGCCGCCGCGTTGGTGCCGCGCGGCCCACAACCGACAGGCCGGGCTCCCGCTCCCCGACCCTATTCCCCGCCCAGCGCGGCGGCGGCGGCGAGGATCGGGACACGGTCGCGCACCCCGACCTGCACCAGCGGGTTGCCCGCATAGATGCCCCACGGCGCCAGATCCCGGTGCACCACCGATCCCGCCGCGACGATCGCGCCCTCGCCGATCGTCACCCCGGGCAACACCACCGAGTTGGTGAATACCAACGCGTGCGCCCCCACCACCGTCCGGCCGCGCCGCACCTTCCGGAACTCCGCCGGCACCGTCGGGTTGGTCAACCCGCCCTCGATCTCTTCCGTGCCGGTCAACAACCGCACGCCGGCGGCGATTCCCGCGAAGTCCCCGACCTCGCACGTCCCGCCCCCGGAAACCGAACTCAGGAAGGCAAAATGGACGTGGCGCCCGATCGTCACGCCCTCGCCGGCGTAGATGCGCACGAACTCGTCGATCTGCGAACGGTCGCCGATCGCGATCCGGTCCGGCGGCACCAACCGGCAACCGCGGTACACTTTCACTTCGTTCCCGCACGCGCGCAGCTCCCGCGCCAGGATCTCCCGGGGAACCAACGTTCCCGCGGCGAATTCCCCATACTGGTTGTCGTCGTTCATCGCGTCTGCCTCCCTCACGCCGTCATGCCACCGTCCACCGTGATCTCCGTTCCGGTCACGTGCCCCGCCGCTTCCGACACCAAAAACCGCACCGCGCCCACCACGTCGCCCGGCGTGCCCAACCGACCCAACGGCGTCCGCCGCCGCAACTGTTGTTGCCGCCCCGCGTCCAATCCCGCCGTCATCTCCGTCGCCAGGAATCCCGGCAACACGCAGTTCGACCGGATCCCGCGCGATCCATACTCGCGCGCCAGACCCCGCGAAAATCCCACCAACCCCGCCTTCGTCGCCCCGTACACGCTGAGGCCGGAAAATCCCGTCCGCGCCGCCACCGACGCCACGAACACCACGCTGCCGCCCCGGTCCAGCATGCCTTTCAACACCCCGCGGGCCACCACCATCGGCGCGGTCAGGTTCACCTGCACGCACCGCGCGATCGCCTCGGGCGACAGCAGGGTCACCAACCCGTCGGTGCCGATGCCGGCATTCGACACGAACGCGTCGAAGCCATCGACCAAGCGGGCCTCGTGGACGAGGCGATCGACGTCCGCGGCGTCCGCGAGGTCCGCGGCGACGAATTCCAGACGGCCCGGATTCGCGGCCTGGAGCGCCTCGAACTCGGGCGTGGCGCGGCGGGCGGAGCCGACGACGTGCCAACCATCCGCCAGAAGGCCCTCGCACAGCGCGAGTCCGAGACCCCTCGATGCACCCGTGATGAAGACGCGTTTCATGGGCCTTCCCTCAGTACGACCAGATGGGTTTGCCGGACAACTGGTCCCTCAGCAACCGCTGGTCCGCCTCCACCATCAGCTCGATCAGCCCGCGGAACTTCGTCGCCGGTTCCCATCCCAGCTTCTTCCTCGCCTTCGCCGGATCCCCGATCAAAAGGTCCACTTCCGCCGGCCGGTAGTACTTCGGGTCCACGTCCACGTGGTCGTGCCAGTCCAATCCCACCGCCCCGAACGCCACGTCCAGGCACTCCCGGATGCTGTGCGTCTCCCCCGTCGACAGCACGTAGTCGTCCCCGTCCTCCTGCTGCAGCATCCGCCACATCCCCTCCACGTACTCCTTCGCGTAGCCCCAGTCCCGCCGCGCCTCCAGATTCCCCAGCGCCAGCCGCTTCTGCTGCCCCAGCTTGATCCGCGCCGCCGCCAGCGTGATCTTCCGCGTCACGAAGGTCTCCCCACGCCGCGGCGACTCGTGGTTGAAGAGGATCCCGTTGCTCCCGTGCAACCCGTACGATTCCCGGTAATTCACCGTCGCCCAGTACGCGAACACCTTCGCGCACGCATACGGGCTCCGCGGATGGAACGGCGTCGACTCCGTCTGCGGGATCTCCTGCACCAATCCGTACATCTCGCTCGAGCTCGCCTGGTAAAACCTCGGGTGGATCCCCACGTCCCGGATCGCCTCCAGCAACCGCATGCAACCCGTCGCCGTCACGTCCACCGTGTATTCCGGCGCGTCGAAACTCACCCGCACGTGGCTCTGCGCCGCCAGATTGTACACCTCGTCCGGTTGCACCTTGGACACCAGCCGCACCAGCCCGCCACCGTCCCCCAGATCCCCGTAGTGCAACTGCAACTTGTCCAGCGGCAGGTCCCCCCGCCCCATCACCGCATCCAGCCGCGGCCGGATCGTGCTGCTCTGCCGCCGCACGATCCCGTGCACCTCGTATCCTTTCTCCAGCAACAGTTCCGCCAGATACGATCCGTCTTGTCCCGTGATCCCGGTGAT
>WBXI01000262.1 GCA_008933025.1 Verrucomicrobiota bacterium | reverse complement strand
CTCCTCGGCTGGAAGGAATTCGAGATGGAGGTCATGCGCGACAAGGCCGACAACTGCGTCATCATCTGCTCGATCGAGAACTTCGATCCCATGGGCGTCCACACGGGCGATTCCATCACGGTCGCCCCGATCCAGACGCTGACGGACAAGGAATACCAGATCATGCGCGACGCCTCGTTCGCCGTGATCCGCGCGGTCGGGGTCGAGACCGGCGGTTCCAACATCCAGTTCTCCGTCGATCCCGCCACAGGGCGCATGATCGTCATCGAGATGAATCCCCGCGTGAGCCGCAGCTCCGCGCTCGCCTCCAAAGCCACCGGCTTTCCCATCGCCAAGATCGCCGCCAAACTCGCCGTCGGCTACCTGCTCGACGAGATCCGCAACGACATCACCCGCGAGACGCCGGCCAGCTTCGAGCCCACCATCGACTACGTCGTCACCAAGGTCCCGCGCTTTGCCTTCGAAAAGTTCCCCCAGGCCGACGCCACCCTCACCACCCAGATGAAGTCGGTGGGCGAGGCCATGGCCATCGGGCGCACCTTCAAGGAGAGCCTCCAGAAATGCCTCCGCTCCCTCGAGATCGGCCGCAGCGGTCTCGGCGGCGACGGCAAGCCCTGGCGCATCGGCAACGACGTCTACGGCGACCGCGACATCCTTCCGCGCGACGTCATCACCCGGAAGCTCACGGTCCCGAACGCCGAACGCGTCTTCTTCGTCCGCCACGCCTACCGCGCCGGCATGTCGCCGCAGGAAGTGCACAACCTCACCAAGATCGACCCCTGGTTCCTCGCGCAGATGAAGGAGATCGTCGATTTCGAGGAAGTGTTGGCGTCCTCCGCGAACTGACCGCCACCGGTCGGTCCGGCCGTTGATCCTGCCCGGGCTTTCCCGGAACCCGTGCCATGGCCGACGTCCAACTCACCGAGGCCTTCTTCCAGAAGGCGGCCGGATGGGAAGCCGTCCAGCACGCCCGCCTCCTGCTCGCCGGCGGCCACGTCCTTTCGTCGAACTGGACCCCGCCCGTGCTCAAGGGCGTCGTCCAGGCCGGCGAGACTTCCTACCGCGCCGGCCTCGTCATCAAGGGCGAGATCGACATCGACAACCTCTGCACCTGCCGGCAATCGCGCGAGTACGGCACCATTTGCCCCCACTCCGTCGCCGTCGGACTCCACCATCTCAAGCCCCCTGCCCCGCGCGCGACGGCGACGGCATCGTCCCCGGCTTCCCCCGCCGCCGGCACCACCGCGTCCGCCCGTCGCCCCGCCCCGCCTTCCCGGGATCCCGTCCGCCTGCGACGCGATCCCGCCGGCACGCCCCTTTCGGTCCACGTCATCCTGCCGCCCAATTTCGCCGACGCCGCGATCGCGGGCCGCATGATGATGGTCCTCGAGGGCGCCGGCCCCAAGGGACGTGTCCCCCTCAACGCCCTCGTGCCCGCCGGCCCGTGGCGTCTGGATGCCGACGACGCCCGCCTCGTCGATGCCGCCGAGGAAATCGCCGGCGGCGACACCCCGGGCATGATCCAACTGGATGCCGCGACGCTGGGCCGGGTGTTGCCCGCCCTCGCCGGACATCCCCGGGTCACCCTCGGCCGGCAGCAATCCTTCGCCATCCGGGCCGAACCCGCCGCGTTGCCGCTCCGTGCCACGCTCGAGACCGACGGCGAGATCGTCCTCGCGGCAAAACCGATGTCGCCCGCCCCGCGCCTCGTGGCGGTCGCGACGGGCCTGTGGATCTACCGGCAGCAACCGTCACCGGAACTCGCGCCGGTCGGGCTGTCCCCGCAGTTCCTGGGGGTGTTGCAGAAGCCGCTGCGGATCGCGCGACCCCAGGTGCCGGCGTTCCTCTCGACGGATTGGCCGCGACTCGCGGCGACGGGCGCGGTCGAGGCGAACTTCGCGGTGGCCGATTTCCAGTTCGCGCCGGCCGCGCCGCGGTTCGTCCTCGAACTTGCCGGCGGTCTGGCCCAACTCGCCGGCACGCTCCAATGCCGCTACGGCGCGCGGATCATGACGGTCGGGGTCACCCGGGCCGACGAGGCCGCGTGGCTTCCCGACCCCGCCGACCCGAAACGCTACGGCACCCGCGATCTCGCCGCCGAACAGGCCGCTTTCCAACGCCTGCGCCAGGCCGGCTTCTCGGGTCCCGATGCCGAGGGACGCTGGCAACTCGCCGGACAGGACCGCGTGCTGGGATTCTTCGCCCGCGATTTCTCCCGGCTCGAACGCGAATGGGAGGTGACCCTCGAGGAACGCCTCGAACGCAGCACGCGCACCCAACTCGAGCGCATCACGCCCCAACTCCGCGTCACCCCGAGCGGCGAACAGTGGTTCGACCTCGAGGTCGGCTACGCGGGATCCGGCGGCGAACGCTTTTCCGCGGCGGACATCCAGCAACTGCTCCGGGGCGGCGGGCCGCGCAAGCTGCGCAACGGTCGTTTCGCCATCCTCGACACCGGCGCCGTCGAGGAACTGCAGGAGATCCTCGTGGACTGCGCGCCCGAGGACCAGAAGGCCGGGGCCGACGGCGCGGTGCGCTATCGCATGGGGCGCGCCCAGGCGGGGTTTCTGGACGCCAGCCTCCGCGACCAGGGGCTCGCCCTCGAGGCCCCCGCCGCTTGGCGCGACCACGCGCGACGCCAGACCGGCGCCCTCGAACTCGCCTGCCCACCGCTCGGCGCCCTCGAGCCCATCCTTCGGCCGTACCAGAAACAGGGCGTCGCGTGGCTCCGCTTTCTCCGGGAGAACCGTTTCGGCGGGATGCTCGCCGACGAGATGGGCCTCGGCAAAACCCTGCAGGTGCTCGCCCACCTCCGCGGCGTCGAAACCACCCGGCCGCATCTCGTCGTCTGCCCCACCTCGCTCGTCTTCAACTGGGCGGCCGAGGCCGCGCGCTTCGTGCCCAACGTTCCCGTCGTGGTCCTGCACGGGCCCGACCGCCATCGCCACTTCGAATCCATCCGGCCCGGCGCCCTCGTGGTCACCAGCTACGCGCTGATCCGCCGCGACCTCGACCGGCACCGCGCCGTCGCCTACGACACCGTCGTGCTGGACGAGGCGCAGCACATCAAGAACCGGGACACCCGGAATGCACAGGCGGTGAAGGCCCTGCGTTCCGAACACCGGTTGGTGGTCACCGGAACCCCGCTCGAGAACTCCGTCCTCGACCTCTGGAGCCTCGTCGATTTCCTCATGCCGGGCTTCCTCGGGACCGCGCAGGATTTCCGCGAGCGCTACGAACTGCCCATCACCAAGGAACGCGACGCCGGCACCCTCTCCCGCCTCTCCCGCCGGATTCGCCCGTTCATGCTCCGCCGCCTCAAGCGCGACGTCGTGAAGGATCTCCCGGCCAAACTGGAACAGGTCGGCTACTGCGAACTCACCGAGGAACAGGCCTCCGTCTACAATCAGTTGCTCTCCGCCACGCGCCGCGAGGTGAACGCCGCCGTCGGCCAACAGGGCCTCGCCAAGAGCCGCATGCTGGTGCTCACCGCCCTGCTCCGCCTCCGCCAGGTCTGCTGCGACCTCCGCCTCCTCGGCCAACCCGACCCCACCGTGCCGGCCGGTCCCGACGACGCCCCCGCCATCCCCGCGGCCACGGATCGGGTTCCCCCGTCGGGCAAAGTGCAGATGTTCGGGGAACTGCTCGACGAGATCGTCGACGGGGGACACCGCGTGCTCGTGTTCAGCCAGTTCACCACGATGCTCGATCTGCTGCAGGAAGACCTCGAGGCGCGCGGCCTGGCGCACTGCCGCCTCGACGGTTCCACCCGCGACCGCGGGGCCGTGGTGCAGCGGTTCCAGTCCGACCCCGCCGTGCCCGTGTTCCTGATCTCGCTGAAGGCGGGCGGCGTGGGTCTCAACCTCACGGGGGCCGACACCGTCATCCATTTCGACCCGTGGTGGAACCCGGCGGTCGAGGACCAGGCCACCGACCGCGCGC
Organism: Verrucomicrobiota bacterium; assembly: GCA_008933025.1. GTDB lineage: Bacteria > Verrucomicrobiota > Verrucomicrobiia > Limisphaerales > UBA9464 > UBA6176. The sequence continues at coordinate 1,476 of WBXI01000262.1, read as the reverse complement.
ACCGCATCGGCCAGACCCGGGTGGTGACCAGCTACAAGCTGATCACGCGCGGGACGGTCGAGGAAAAGATCCTGGCGTTGCAGCAGAAGAAGCGCGGCCTGGCGGAAGCCATGCTGACGGGCGAGGACGCCTTCACCAACTCGCTCACCTGGGAAGACATCCAGGAACTCCTGGGCTGACCTCGCGTCCCCCGCCGCCCCGGGCAACGGGGTCGTATCTGTACATTGGACATCCGTGCCCGCTCGCCGCCGGATCACCGCGCCGGCATTTCACGACCCGCGCCGCGCCGGTCCCTCCACACCTCGAGAACATGGTACGGCCCCGGCTCGCCAGCCCCGGCATCGAACTCCGCGGCCCAGCGGAACGCCGCGTCCACATCGTCGAACAAACAGTGCCGGTTCACCGCCACCCGCCCCGCCATCCCGTTGCACGAAAGAGGGGAGCATTCGAACGTGCTGCCGCAACTCCGGCTGACCGCATCGACCCCAAGAAACCCGAACGAATCCGCCAACGACTCCACCCCGAGCCGCGGGATCTCAAAGCGATGCCGGCCCTTCTGGAACAGCCATGGATACATCCGGTAGGCGTAGAGATCGTATTCCTCCCGTACCGCCTCCGGCACGACGCTCCAGGCCAAACCCGGGGAGTCGTAGACGCACAGATCGTTGTGTAGCCACCGGTCGATCCACCCCTCGGGACCGCGCGACATGCAATTGGACACGCTGCATACCTCGCCGACGCCCGTAACCTTGGTCCAATCAGGCGTCCGAAAGGTGCGCTTCGGGAAATAGCCGATGAGGATCGGGTTCATGGCGAAAAGGCATGTCTCACGGCCCCGCAAGCCGACGCGCCCGCGTCCACCGGAGGGTGTCGGAACGAAATCCCCGGGCAACCCCCGCGTTCCCAGACCTCGATCGCAGCCGGTTTTGCTCGGACCGTCGGGTCGATTCTGGAACCTACGTCGGCCATTGCCGGAACACCACACAGACACCCGTCTTGTCCAACACGGAGAACTCGAGCGCACCCCAAGGCCGCTGGGTGACCCGTGGAAGGTTGGGGTGCAGCACATCCGGACGCCTGGCGGAGATGTCCCCGTGGATTTCCCCGATGTTGTCCGTCTCGATGGCGATCTCCGGCCGGTCCTTTGCCGCATATTCCGGACTCTCGACGACGTACGCCTTGGCTCCATCCCGGCCGACCACGGCCAGCGAGGCATCCCGGTACAGCACCGTGAATCCGAGGCAGCCCACGAAAAGATCGAGTCCCTCCTCCATGCGATCGAAGAATATCTTTGGAACCAGTCGGATCATCATGAGTTTCCTCTCTCAAACAGCCCGTCGGACGGCCTGGAGAGTGGCCGCGCAATTTTCTTTCTGTAATTTCGGCGGGCATTAGTTCGTGGATGGATTTGAGGGGACCATGCCGAGGTAGATTTTTCCGGTTTCCCATTCCTCGGAGATCTCGGCCAGGAGGGCG
>WBXI01000261.1 GCA_008933025.1 Verrucomicrobiota bacterium | reverse complement strand
CCCAACCCCTGCGGGGTCGGTTGCGCTCGGCTCGCTACGCTCGCCATCGCTCCACCTCCCCCGCAGGGGTTGGGTGGGAGCAGCCGGAAAGCAAATTACAGAAAGCTTCTTACACCGGCTGGAGAGTGCACAACGGGGTCGCATCTGTACATTGGACAACATGCCGCGGCAACGTGGGCGGACGCCATGGCTGGGCCATCGGCGGGCTGAACCTCGGTGGACGGGGAGCGCCCAATGACGTGGTTGGCATGTCGTCCGGTGCGCTCCGGGGAGCGGGACCCCGGCCCATGCCGGGCGTTTGTCCCGTGTACAGATACGACCCCGTTGCTCCCGCCCGCTATTTTCCCGCTGGCGCCGAACCAATCCTCCGGGCCCGGATCCCGGCGCCGCCCTTGCGGACAAACTTCTCGACCGCCCCCACATTCCCCTCGACGACCCAATAGTTGATGTCCGCAACCCCTAGATTCATCGGGTCATCGACATCGCAGACGAGCGTCTGCCAGGCGTTCTGGGCATCGGTCTGTCCCGGACCCGGTTGTTCCGTGTTCAACTGTTCGATCGAAAACCCGTGCCTGCCCGAGACCGCGATGTGGCGGGTGTTGCGGTAGGCGCCCAACCGGCCGAAGCGGGAGGCATGATGGGCGAAAACGAACTCGAGGCCGTTGCCGTTGGACGCCACCACGATGTTGTCACCGTCGGTGTGCTCGTTGACGAGGATACCCGTATGATAGCCGGTCACCACCACGTTGCGCAGGATGGTGAATGCCGCATTGTTGCACGCCGGGGTGACCAATCCCCTGGTGCCATGGGTTGGCTTCGAGGCCTGCACGTTGTACACGCCGGTGTTGACGAACACGTCCTCGATCTTGCATTGCAGGGCATGGTGCAGGTCGATGCCCCCGATCCCCGGATCATCCTCGGTCCGGACATCCAGATTCCTGATGATCACGTTTACCGCCGAGAAGCCGCCATAGAGCGAATCGGGCGAACGAATGGCCGAGATGACTGCGGGGCCCGATTTGTAAGAACCCTTGACGATCGCGCCGTGGTTCAGCAGCGGGGTTGATCCAATCGTGCCGAAAACCGGCGTGGGTTCGCTTTCGCCCACGATTTCCACGGTGATCCAGCTCGGCGTGGGCTTCGAAACCGCGGGGATCAATATTCTGCCGCGATATACACCGTCCGGCAGATACATTCTCCCGCCACCGGCCCCGACGACTGCCTGCAGGCAGGCCGAGAACGCGGCGGTGTTGTCCGTCTTGTCGTCGCCCACGGCGCCGTAGGCCGCGACATTGAACACCCGCGATTTCGGAGCGCCGGCACTTGAGCTCGCCTTCCCGGCGACCTCAGCCGTGCCAACCGTGGTCGCAACGAGCCACCCGATTATCGCCGCCAATACCCTCGTCTTTTGCATGGAATCTCCTTTTGACCGCCCGACCTTCGGCACACTCGCTCCGGACCAATGATTTCCCGTGCGTAACAGAGCGCCCTCCGTGCGTCGAGCGCCGCACCGTGGTGCCGCGATGCGGGAGGGACGGCAACGGGGTCGTATCTGTACATTGGACAACGGGCGGTGGAACCGGTGCGGATGCCCCTCGGTGGGCCATCGATGGAGCGAGCTTCGGCGGAAGGTAGCCGGGGAATCTCGGGGTTGTCATGCAATCCGGAACCGTGCGGGACGCGGGAACTTGTCCGGGCGGCCGCGACAGGCAAAGATGACTCCGTCAGGACCGGTGCCCATGCCCGGTACTTGTCCATTGTACAGATACGACCCCGTTGCCCGACATGGATCCGATTTGCGAATTCCGCCGACTCGCCGGTCAGGCATGGACGCGTCGGGTGTTCCTGGGCCGCGCGGCCCAGGGATTGGGAGCCATGGCCCTTGCCTCGTTGCTAGGACCACGCGGAATGGCGGCGGCAGTTCCCAAGGCGAAGGACCGGTGGACGGGCACCGTCGATCCACCGCATTTCCGGCCACGGGCGAAGCGGGTGATTTGGCTGACGATGGCGGGCGGGCCTTCGCATCTGGAGACCTTCGACTACAAACCCAAGCTCGCCGCCATGCACGGGCAACCGATGCCCGAGAGCGTTACCGCGGGACAGCAGATCGCCCAACTGCAGGGACAGAAGCTGTTTTGTTTCGGTCCGCAGACCACGTTCGCGCGGTACGGGCGGTGCGGCGCGGAAATCACGGCGTTGTTCCCCGCGGTCGGATCGGTCGCCGACGAACTCTGCATCGTGCGGTCGATGACCAGCGAGGCGATCAACCACGACCCCGCCCACACCTTCATGAACACCGGCACCCAGATCGTAGGCCGGCCCTCGATGGGCACGTGGGCGACGTACGGGCTGGGTTCCGAGGCCGAGGACCTGCCGGGTTTCGTCGTGCTGGTGTCGCAGGGCGTCGGGAGGTCGCCCCAACCGATCGCGGCGCGGCAATGGTCGGCGGGGTTCCTGCCGGGCCGTTTCCAGGGGGTGCCATTGCGGGGCAAGGGCGAGGCGGTGCACTACCTGCAAAATCCCCGCGGTGTCACGCGCGGGCGGCAGGGCGACGTGATCCGGGCGGTGGGCGCGCTCGACGCGCGCCACGACGCCGTGGTGGACGATCCGGAAATCGCCGCGCGGATCGCGCAGTACGAGATGGCCTACAGGATGCAGGCGAGCGTGCCGGACCTCATGGACACGTCCGGGGAACCGGAGGGCATCCGCGATCTCTACGGCTGCACGCCGGGCGACGGTTCCTTCGCATCGAATTGCCTGCTGGCGCGGCGCCTTGCCGAGCGCGGCGTGCGCTTCATCCAACTCTACCACCGGGACTGGGATCACCACAGCGGGTTGCGGGAGGAACTTCCCGTGAAGGCGCGGGAGACCGACCGGGCTTGCGGAGCGCTCATCCGCGACCTGAAGCAGCGCGGGATGCTCGAGGACACGCTGGTGGTCTGGGCGGGCGAGTTCGGGCGCACTCCGATGTCCCAGACGAACAAGGGTTCGCCCGGGCGCGACCACCACAACAAGGGTTTCAGCATCTGGCTCGCGGGCGGCGGCGTGAAGGGAGGCATCGACTACGGCGCGACGGACGACCTGGGCTACAACGCGGTGGAGAACCGGGTGAGTGTCCACGACCTGCACGCGACGATGCTCCGGCTTCTGGGCATCGACCACGCGCGGTTCACCGAAAAATTCCAGGGCCTCGATTGGCGCCTGACGGGCGTCGAAGGCGCGCGGGTCCTCGACGGCATCCTGGCCTGAGCAACGGGATCGTATCTGTACATTGGACATTGGGCCGTGGATCCGGGTCGAACGCCCCTCGGTGGGCCATCGATGGATCGAGCCTCGGTGGAAAGTTCCGGGGAATCCCGTGGTGGGCATGCCATCCGGAGCCGTCCGTGACACGGGAACGGGTCCGGACGGCCGCGAGCGGCAAAGATGACTCCGGCGGGACCGGTGTCCCTGCCGGGTACTTGTCCATTGTACAGATACGACCCCGTTGTCTAGAAGCCGCCCTTGGCGGTCGGCAGCGCTTCGGCGGCGGGCGTCGATTGCGCCCGTTCCGGCTCGTGCACCGGCTGCGCCGCGGGCCGGGCCTCGCTCGGGTGCGGCACCACGACCCAGAACTTCCCGCGGGCGTTGCCCCAGTCCTTCAGCAATTCCCCGGCCCGCGGCGAATCCGTCGCCTCGCGATGCGCGAGCACCAGGCGTTCGACCGACCTTGCCTCGGCGTCGTCGGTCAATCGCTCGAGGCCGACCATGCCGGTGTTGAGGTTCCCGTGGAGTCGGTCGTCCGGATCCCAGACGTAGGCGCGTCCGCCGGACATGCCGGCGCCGAAGTTCCGGCCGGTGGCGCCCAGGACCACCACGGTGCCGCCGGTCATGTACTCGCAACCGTGGTCGCCCACGCCCTCGACGACGGCGATGCCGCCGGAATTGCGGACGCCGAAGCGTTCGCCGGTGGTGCCGGCGGCGAACAACCGCCCGCCGGTGGCCCCGTAGAGGCAGACGTTGCCGGCGATGCAGTTGTCGGCCCACGCGTACTTCATGCCGTCGGGCGGGCGGATGACGATCTCGCCGCCGTTCATGCCCTTGCCGACGTAGTCGTTGGCCTCGCCGACGAGCTTGAGGCGGACGCCGCGGGCGAGGAAGCAGCCGAAGCTCTGGCCGGCCGAACCGCGCACCGTGACATCCAGCGCGGAACCCTCGGGCAGCCCCTTTTCGCCGTAGGTGTAGCCGATGTGGCCGGACACCCGGGTGCCGATGTTCCGGTGGGTGTTGTTGATCTTGTAGCTGAGTTTGGCGACGCCATGACCCTGCAGCGCGACCCGGGCATCGGTCATGATCCTGTCGTCGAGGGAACTGTCGCCGAAGCGCTCGTTGCGCTCGCGGGTATGGATGCGCGAGGAATCGCCGCTGGGATCGATCTGGGTGAGCAGGCGCTCGATCTGGAGCGGGGCGATCTTGGCGCGGAGCTCCTCGGGAAAATCCGAGAGGGGGCGTTTCTCGAGCAACTCGGTGCGACCCACGAGGTCGTCCAGTTTGCGGACCCCGAGCTGGGCGAGGATCTCGCGCACCTCCTGGGCGACGGCGTTGAAGAAGGCGACGAGATTGGCGGGTTTGCCGCGGAACTTGAGCCGCAATTCCTCCTTCTGGGTGGCGACGCCGACCGGGCAGGTGTTGAGGTGGCAGACGCGGAACATGGCGCAACCCGCGGCGACGAGGGCGGCGGTGCCGAAGTTGAACTCCTCGGCGCCGAGCAACGCGGCCATCACGATGTCGCGTCCGGTCTTCATGCCGCCGTCGGTGCGGACGACGATGCGGGAGCGGAGGTCGTTCAGCATGAGCGTCTGCTGGGCCTCGGCGACGCCGAATTCCCAGGGGCCGCCGGTGTTCTTGATGGAGCTGAGCGGCGAGGCGCCGGTGCCGCCGTCGTGGCCGGAGATGAGGACGACGTCCGCGTAGGCCTTGGCGACGCCGGCGGCCACGGTGCCGACACCGGCACACGCCACGAGCTTGACGCAGACCTTGGCGCGCGGGTTCACCTGCTTGAGGTCGTAGATGAGCTGCGCCAAGTCCTCGATGGAATAGATGTCGTGGTGCGGCGGCGGCGAGATGAGGGGAACGCCCGGCACGGAATGGCGCAGACGCGCGATGAGCGGCGTGACCTTGTGCCCGGGCAACTGGCCGCCCTCGCCGGGCTTCGCGCCCTGCGCCATCTTGATCTCGATCTCCTGCGCGCTCGCGAGGTACGCCGGGGTCACGCCGAAACGACCCGAGGCCACCTGCTTGATGGCCGAGTTCTTGTCGTTCGAGTACCGCGCCGGATCCTCGCCGCCCTCGCCGGAATTCGATTTCCCGCCGATCGAGTTCATCGCCACCGCCAGGCATTCGTGCGCCTCGGGCGACAACGCGCCGAGCGACATTCCCGCCGTGGTGAAACGGCGGCGGAT
>WBXI01000260.1 GCA_008933025.1 Verrucomicrobiota bacterium | reverse complement strand
CGGCAAGCCACCCATGGTCGCTCTCACAGCCTGCCTCCGGAAGCTTCTCGTCCTCCTCAACCGCCTCCTCAAAAATCCCAACTTCGTCCTTGTTGGTTAACACCATTGCTCCCACGGCGCTTCGCGCGGGGAACCGCCGGGCCTGTCTTCCGCGCGGAGCGCCTTCGGACTGCGGTGGCAAGACCTTCGGAAGGCCGCGACACCGCTTTCGAAACCGGCCGCGACCACAGGGCTGGCCGGACCTCGCCGCATGGCGGGGTGGGCGTCGCTGACGCTCCTACCCCCCGCACTCCGATGGCGCTCCGCGCGGGGAACCACCACGGCCTGTCTTCCGCGCGCAGCGCCTTCGGACTGCGGTGGCAAGGCCTTCGGAAGGTCACGACCGCGCTTTGACACAGGGCGCGGGCCCCGGCGGCAGCGCGCCTTCCGGGGAGGCGCTGCCTTCCCTCGGCGCCCTCGAGCGCGGGACGCGGCATCGCCTGCACGATTCGCGTCGCCGGTTTCAGCCTCGGCACCGCCGGACCAAGAGCGGGTTTGCAAGGTCGTGTCCGATTCCACACCCTGCCCGGCCCCGGCAATGTCCATGGCCGGGCCAATGTTTCGTGGAGAAGCGGTCGCCCCGAGCGTTGCCAAGGCCGGTGCCGATGATCGCACATTCCATCATGTCCTCCCGTTCCCCCGTCGCCCTTGCCCGCCGCCTGCATCTGGCGGGATTGCCCGGCCTGCTGTGGTTGGCCTTGGCGTTTGCCGGCCCCGCCCGCGCCGAGACCGGACTCGCCGCCATCCGGGTCCCGCCGGGATTCACCGTGGAATTGGCCGCCGGCCCGCCGTTGCTCCGCTACCCGATGCTCGGCGGATTCGACGAACAGGGCCGGCTATATGTCTGCGAGAGCGCGGGCGGCAACGACGACGAGGCCGGCTTGCTCCGGAAGCTCCCCAATTTCATCCGCCGCATCGAGGATACCGACGGCGACGGCCGCTTCGATCGCGGCACCGTGTTTGCCGACAGGATGACCTTTCCCGAAGGTGCCCTGTGGCACGAGGGCGCCCTGTACACCACCAGCCCGCCGTATCTTTGGCGCCTGCGCGACACCGACGGCGACGGCATCGCGGACCAACGGGATCCCATCGTCGGGAAATTCCGGTCCTATGGCCATGCGGGGGACATCCACGGCCCATTCCTGGCCCCCGACGGGCGCTTGGCGTTCACCGACGCGCCGCTCGGGCACGAGATCCGCGATGCAACGGGACGCCTGGTCCACAAAGGCACCGCGGCCCGGGTCTTCCTGTGCGACGGGGACGGCGGCCATCTGGAGTCCTTCTGCGGGGGCGGCACCTATAACCCCATCGAGGTCGCCTTCACCCCCGCCGGCGAAATGATCGGCATCATGACGTGGTATAACCCGGACGAAGCCCGGCACGATGCCCTGGTCCACTTTGTCCTCAACGGCGTTTACCCGCGACGGGTCGATGCCTGGATCAACGAGTTCAAGCAGACCGGCCCCCTGATGCCCGCCATCACCCGGTACGGCACCGTCGCCCCTTCCGGAATCGTCCGCTACCGTTCGGACGCCTTCGGCCCGGCTTTCAAGGACTCGTTCTTCGTCTCCTACTACAACACCCACCGCGTCAACCGCATCGTCCTCGCGCGCGACGGCGCCACCTTCCGTGCCGACGAAACCCCGTTTTTCGAATCGTCGGACCCGGATTTCCGGGCCTGCGATGTCCTCGAGGACGCCGACGGAAGCCTGCTGGTGATCGACACCGGGGGGTGGTTCATCAATGGCTGCCCCAGTGCCAAGATCGCCAAACCGGAAAAGCTCGGGGCCATCTATCGCGTCCGGAAATCGGACGCGCCCCGCCCCCGCGACCCCCGCGGATTGGCGCTGGACTGGAAAACCCCGTCGCCGGCGGAACTCGCGGGACGACTCTCGGATCCACGCCCCGCCGTCGCGGACCGGGCGGTCGCGATGCTCGGGCGGCCGAACGATCCGAATCGCGTGGCGCTGGCGGCGCTTCTCGCCGGACCGGCCAGCGAAACCGCCCGCTTGCAGGCCATCTGGGGCTTGGCACGCCATCGCACCGATGCCGCGCGGGAACGGATCCGGTCCGGGCTGTCCGATGCCTCGCTCGACGTCCGTCTCGCCGCCGCACGGTGCGCGGGAATGGACCGCGACGGCGCCGCGACGCCCCAATTGCTGCGTTGGCTCGACGGGGGCACTCCCGCGGAAAGGCGCGAGGCAGCGTCCGCGCTTTCGCGCCTCGCCAGGCCCGAAGCCGTGCCCGCATTGCTGGGGGCCCTTGTCGGGGCTTCGGATCGCTTCCTCGAACACGCGCTCATCGATGCCCTGATCGGCATCAACGCCGCGGATTCCACCGCGAAGGGACTCGTGCACCCCTCCGCGGCGGTGCGCCGCGGCGCGTTGATCGCCCTCGACCAAATGGCGCCCGACGCACTGCCCGAGCGCGCGGCGGGAAGCCTGCTGGAAGACCCCGATCCCACCGTGCGCCAAACCGCCGTGTCGGTGATCGGCAAGCGGCCGGCCTGGACCCAGCAAGCCATCGGACGCGTCCGCGCCTGGCTCGCGGCCGCGGACTTGCCGGCCCCGGAACTCGAATCCCTCCGCCGGTTGCTCGGGGCCTTCTGGAAACAGGAGGCCGTCCGTGGCCTCGCCCAGGCCGCCCTCGCCCGTCCGGATCTACCGACCCCGCTCCGACGCTTGATCCTCGATGTCTGGGCCCAGGCCGGCCCGGCCCCCGGACTGCCCAATTGGCGCGCGGAACTCCAGTCCGCGGTCATGTCCCCCGACGAATCGCTGGTCCGGCCGGCATTGTCCCTGATGCGGGCATCCCCGACCAACGGTTGGGGCGACGCTTTGGCGCGTGTCGCGCTGGACCCCGCCCGAACGGCCGGACTGCGCCTCGGGGCCGCGGAAGGTCTCGCCGACGCCGCGGTTCCCATGCCCGACGCCGTCCACGATTTCGTGGTGCAACAGGCCCGGCCAACTTCCCAATCCAACCCGGTCGTTCGCCTGGCGGCCGCCCGGATCCTCGGCCGCGCCGCGGGAACCCCGGCACAGTGGGATGCCCGGACCGCGGTGGCATCCACGGCCAGTCCCATCGAGTTGCCCGCGTTGCTACGGGCCTTCGAGAAGGCGTCCGGCGAACCTCTCGGTCTCCGACTCGTCGCCGCCCTGCGCCAATCCCCCGGACTCGACGCGCTGTCGCCGGACGATCTGGAAAAGGTGGTCCGCCCGTTCGACCCCAGGGTCCGCGACGCGGCGGCACCCCTCCTGCAATCCCTGCAGACCCGCGCAGGCGCCCAGGCCGAGCGTCTCAAATCCCTCGGATCCACCCTTTCCGGCGGCAATCCCGCGGCCGGTCGGGAAGTCTTCTTCGGATCGAAGGCCGGTTGCGCCGTGTGCCATCGGATCGCGGGTTTCGGCGGAACCCTCGGCCCCGACCTCTCGTCCATCGGCGAGGTCCGCACGCGCCGCGACCTCCTGGAGGCCATCGTCTATCCCAGCGCTTCCTTTGCCCGCGGGTTCGAGCCCATCCAAGTCGTCCGGAAAAACGGCGAGGTGGAAGCGGGACTCCTGCACCAGGAGACCGAGGCCTCGGTCGAACTCACGCGGGCGGACCAAACCATCCTCGGGATCCCGCGCGGCGACATCGCGTCGATGGGCATCGGCTCCGTTTCCTTGATGCCCCAGGGGCTGGATGGGGTGATCGCGCCGGAAGAACTCCGGTCGCTGCTGGCCTTCCTCGCCGGCCTGAAGGGGCAGTCGCCCTGACGAACCCTCCCCGCCGTTGGCTACGCCATTCCCCACGCGTTCGCGCGTGCCGTGACGCGCGGGCGCTCGGCATTGCCAGCCGACCTTCCGGACATCGCGCGGTTCCAGGAGACGACCGGGGTTCGGCCCGAGAAGGATCCCGACGGACAAGAAGCGGGGTCAATGCCCCCGGAAACGTGGAGAGAGCCCATGTCCCATATATACTGGCGGACCCTCCGCGGATTGACGTCGGAACTCCTCCGCGGGTTGGACCACCGGACCGAAGCGACGCCGCCATTTCGCGACCGTCGGTATGCGTCGCGGGCCGAACCCACCGGGCAGACCGAAATCGCCTTGCGTGCCGCCGGGGTGGCACTGCCCCAAACGCTCATGGAACCGACGACGATCGAATCCGACCAATGCAGTGCCTCGGGCGAAGCCTGACTTTGCAAGTCCTCGGCGGGCAATTGAACCGGTGAAACGACTGTCGAAGACCGGCCTGGGTTCGTCGACATTCGTCGTGCTTTCGTTCCGTTCCCGCTTCCCGTCGACGGCTTCACGGCATCATGACCACTCGGTAAAAACGCACGTCCGGCCCCGTCGCCGATGGCTCGGTGAAACCGCCGCCCCCCGTGGCATCCGGGACAACGTCCCGCAACGCTTCCCAGCCGGTCCCGTCGAGGCGCGCCGACCACTGCACGACATAAGTCCGGGCCGGGGTGCCTTTGAACCCGAACCTCAGGACATCGCCGTCCAGCCGCACCGAAAGGGCCATGGGCACCGTGCCGAAATTGAGGGGCAATCCGGGATCGCCCAACAGATTGTAAATGGACGGGCTCACCGCGTCCCCGCCCTCGGTACGGAACGCCCTCACCGCGCGCAGCAACGTGTCGCCCAACCGCGTGCCCAATGGCTGCGAGGCCAACCCCGCAGCCATGAGCGCGTTGAGCTGGTGCGCCTGGAAATCGAGGGAGAATCCGCTCGCCGACCAGACCGCGATCGGCGCGCGGCCGGCCTTGAGCAACAGGTTCTCGCCCAGACACGGCGATCCGGGCAGCCCGAATTGCCCCGCCGCGCAGGTCATGGCCACCATCAGCGGCTGCTGGGGCCCGAAGTCCAGGCCGACCACGTCCGCCGTGGTCAGGTACCCGTTGCCCAGCCGGTCGCGTCCGCCGTGCCCGATGTAACTCATCACGTTCACGCCGGCCTTGAATTCCGCCGCGAGCGAATCGCGCACCGCCTGCAACCCGAGGGCGTCGTTCAGGATGGTGTCCACCGAGAAAGCCCCGGCCAACAACGCCTCCATCGCCATCGCGTTGGCGATGAAATCGCCCCCTTGGTCCGGCTGGTCGGCCAGCACCAGGGCCTTCGGCACCGCCACGAACCGCGATTCGAAGTCGTCGATCTGCCCCAGCAACCGCGACATCTCCGCCACGCCGTGCACCGGCATTCGTCCCGTGGCGATCTCCGGCCATCCGTCCCCATCCGTGTCCCCGAACAACACGTCGCTCACCGCGCGGCCAAAACCGGTCATCACGACCAACGGCGGGACCAGGTTGTCGGCGTACGCCGTGTGGTGCCGGTAATCGTAGGACCCGTCGCCCACCAGCGCGAGGTACCGTGGCGCCATGGTCCAGTTGGAACGGGCGTTCGCCATGCATCCGACCAAT
>WBXI01000259.1 GCA_008933025.1 Verrucomicrobiota bacterium | reverse complement strand
GCCCGGTCTGGCATTCGTCGGCGATCAGCGGCACGCCCCGCTCCGCGCAAAGCCCGGCCGCGCGCCGCGCGAACGCCCCGTCGACGGGGTGGATGCCGCCCTCGCCCAGGATCGGTTCGAAAACAAATCCCGCCAAGTCCTCGGCCCCCGCGAAGGCCGCCTCCAGTTGCCCGATGTCGTTGGCCGGGACCCGCAGCACCCGGAGGCCGGGAAGGTCGAACGGATCGCGGTACCGCGCGTTGGCCGTGAGTTGCAATGCCCCGAGCGTCTTCCCGTGGAACCCGCGTTCCAGGGCCACGAACGTGCGCGAACCCGTCTCCAGCATCGCGTGTTTCATCGCCGCCTCCACGGCTTCCGCGCCGGAGTTTCCGTAGACCACGCAGTAGTCGCCCTGCGCGCGCCGCGAGAGTTCGCGGGCCAGTTGCTCCGCCGGCCCGCGCCGGGAACCCTGCGCGTGCATCGGTCGGCCCGCCGCGAGCAGACGCTGCGCCTCGGCGACCAACACCGGGTGGGCATGTCCCAGCAGCAACGATCCATAGCCCCCCACCAGATCGAGCACCTCGACCTCGGCACCCGCCGGGTCCCGGTAATAGAGATGGTCCCCTTGGCCCCGCTCGTAGGCGACGTCGAGCCGCAGCGCCCCGAGCAGTTCCCGCAGGCGCGGCTTGAAATGCGCGGCGACCGGCCGCGCTGGGTCCGGTTCGGAAGCGGGAATGCCGGCGTCGCGTCTCATGGGTTGATCGTGGGCGATTCCGTCCCGGGGATGCCAATCGGTAAAAGCCCGTCGCCGCCCCGGGGAATCGATGGCCCCGCCCCCGCCGCGTCCACGCCGGGCCGTCCCACCCGACGCACCACGCCCGTGCCGCCGTCGAACTCGACCTGGTCGCCGTCCTGCAGCCAACCCATCAGCCCGTCGATCGACACCACGGCGGGCAGCCCCATCTCCCGGGCGACGATCGCGGAGTGCGAGAGCAGGCTGCCGCGTTCCACGAGCAGGCCGGCCGCCGCGGGAAAGAGCAGGATCCACCCGGGGTCGGTTCGCTCGGCGACGAGGATCTCGCCCTCGTGGAGCGTGGCGTCGCGGGGGTCGACGATCTTTCGCACGCGTCCACGGACCACGCCGGGGCAACAGCCGAGGCCCTTGCGCACCGGTCCTTCCGCGCCGGGGGAAACCGGCGGCACGTCGGTCCACGCGGTGTCGCCGTCCACGGGACCGTGGGTGGTGAAGCGGTTGGGTGGCGGCGGCGTGGCCGCGTAGCCGGAAAACTCGGCCCGCCTTTGGGCGACGAGTTCCGCGGCTTGCGGCTCCAAACGCGCCCCCGCGACCATTCCCAGCACCTCGTCGACCTCCAGCAGGAACACGTCGCGGGGATCCCCGAGTCGGCCGTCCGCGTGGAGGCGTTTTCCCAGTTCGAGGAACAGGCGGCGGACACGTCCGAAGAGCCGGGTGCGTTCGAAGCGGAGGTTCTCGCGGTCGCGCACGCGCGCCCGGGTGTGGCGGAGGACCCAGGCGAACAGGACGCGCCGAAAGGGATGGGCCGCGAGGGCTTTTCCGACCCGCGTTTCGGCGGCCCGGCGGGCGGGTTGTTCCCCGGCCGGCGTTTGTGTGCCGGCCTCCGGGGTTTCCCGGCCCGCCATCCGTCCCACGGAACGGAGCAACGCCATCGGGTCGTCGTGTAGGGTCGGGCTTTCCAGTTTCAACTCCCCGGGACAGCGGTCGCCGAAGCGGGCCAGATAATCGAGGTAGGCCGTCTTGAATCCCGGGACCGATTCCATGGCGGCCCGGATCGCCGCAAGGGGCCCGTCGCGGAGTTGGCGTGCCAGCGTGGCATCGGCGGCCGCCAGTCCGGCGAGGGCACGGATGCGTGCCGCCGGTTCGGCGCTGATCATCCCGCCCTCGCCGCACAGGAGGTCGTTCTGCAGGGTGCCTTCGGCGTCGCCCACCCACTTCGCCGTGAGCCGGCGCAACACGCCGTAGAAGATCATCGCGAAAAAATCGTTGAGCAGCGGCGCGTCCCAGCGCGTGAGGAGTTTCCGCTCGAGCCCGGCGAAATGGGCGGACAACTCCTCCGCCGTCATGGCTTCCAGGGGCCGCGGCGGGGGCGCGAGCGCGTCGTCGAGGCGTTGGTGGAAGCGGCGGATCTTCCACGGCAGGAGATGATGGTTGGCGGCGAGCGCCGCGAGGCTGCGGGCGACGTCGAAGCCGTCCTTCAATCGGTCGCCGATGCCGGCGTTGCCCAGCCCGGCGAGGATTTCCGCGGGCAGTTCCTCCTTCACGCCCATCATCTGCTCCATGAAACGGCGGTTGAGCGTGAAGCCCGGCAGCAGCGCGAGGACGCGGTACCAATTCAGCAGGTTGTAGTAAACCCGGCCGCGGACCAGCCCGAGCATGTGACGGAAGGTGTCCTCGTGGGCCGCGATCCGGTCCCCGGGAACCGCGAGCATCCGGCAGAACTGCCGGTAGACCCCGGTGTAGGCGCGCCGCGCAAAGGAGAACGTCAGCGGCAACGTCACTCCGGAATAGCTCTCGACGATGTTGCTGTTGTCCCAGATGGCCATCGCGCCCCGCCTCGCGGTCGGGGTGATGGGCCGCGATTGGAGCAACTGGAGTCGGCCGTCCCCGATGGCCCACTCGATGTCCTGGGGGCACCCGAAGATTTCCCCGGTGCGACGCGCCAACGCCGCCACGGCCCGCACCTGTGCGTCGTCCAGCACGGGCGACCCGGCGCCCCCCGGACCGGCCGGTTGGCGTCGGACCACGCCGCCGGAACCTTCCACGTGCCAGGTGTCCGCGTCCCGCTCGCCGTTCACGAGCGCGGTTCCCAACCCCTCCACCGCGGCAACCACGGCGAGATCGGGCCGCCCGGTGACCGGATCGGCACCGAAGGCCACGCCCGACACGGTGGCCCGCACCATGCGCTGGATCAGCACGGCCGGCGGCTTCGGCGTCCCGGGAATCCGGTGGCGGGCCCGGTAGGCGAGGACACGCTCGCCGAAGGCCGAGTTCCAGACGGCCAATACCCGGGAGGAGACCTCGTCCGTCGGGACGCACAGGAAACTCTCCAGCTGTCCCGCGAAGGAATGGTCGCGGCCGTCCTCGCCGGGCGCCGACGAGCGCACGGCGACCGGTTCGCCGGCGGGGCAAAGGACTGCAAGGGCCGCCTCCAATTCCCGGAGCACCGCGGGCGCCAACCGGACGGGCACGGGGCCGGAACCGGCATCGTCCCGGGAAAGGCTGTCCTCGAAGGCCTGCGGCAGGAGGGCGAACCATTCGGGGATGCACGGGCCGCGGCCGTGCAACGTCGCCAGCGCCCCCGCCTTGCCTCCCAACCGGTCGCTTCCCGCCGCCGCACCGGGCCGGAAAACATAGTTCATGGCCGTGCCTCCATCAGTCTCCACAACAGTGGAACGACGCCGAGGCTCAGGTACAGCACCAGCGTCCACAAGCCGGAGAAATGGTTCAGGAGCCGGGCGCGCCCGGGGATGGGCACGGCAAGGAAGCGCCACGCCAGGGCGACCGCCATGCCCAGCAACACGCCGAGCACCGCGGCCTCGGGGCGGAGGTTCCCGATCCGGGCCGCGGCGAACCCCGCGGTCGTCCCCGTGGCCAGAAGCGCGGCCAGCCAGACGAGCGTGGCGTTCCGGTGTCCCCAGAGATGGCTGTAGGTGCGGACGCCTTCCTCCTCGTCGCCGGGCGCCCGGATCTTGCGCCCGAGTTCCAGCGCGATGCCGTTGAAAAAACTCGCCGCCACGAACCAGAACAACCCCGCGGGCATCGCGACCCGCGCGCCCCGCCAGTCGCAGGCCGTCGCGTAATAGTCCGCCAGCGGCACGATCAGCATGTGCGTCCAGAGGTAGGTGACCGGGCGTTCCCGGATCCATTCGCGGACGAAAAACTCGCGCGTCATCAACGCCAGGTACGACCAGATCGCCAGGAGCAACGGCACGAGCCCGGGCGCCAACCACAGCGCCAGCCCGAATTGGACCGCGGCGCCCGCCACGCCGACCACGGCCAGTTCGCGGAGCGTCACCAAGCCGCGGGGCACGGGACGGTAGGGGCGGTAACGGGAGTCTTCCTCCCAATCCTTGAACTCGTCCGCGATCCGCAGTTGGAGGAACAAGAGGAACGCGCTGGCGAACGCCGTGGCCAGGGCCGCCGCGGAAGGCCGGGCCCCACCCCCCCCGCAGGAGACAGGAAAAACACACCGCGGACGCGCTGAACGCCGCGATCAGCAAACCGTGGGCGACGATCGGAAAGCGTTCCCGCTGGTAGATCCACCAGCGGTTCGCTCCCGGCATGGAGGGCATGGCGTTCACTCGGTCGCAATGAAGACGGCCGGATCCCCCTGCCGCGGGGCGCCGTGCGAAGTTCCCGGAATTGGTTCCACGGGCGCGATGATGGCCGAATCCACGGGATGGGTTAGTCGATAAATGTTCGTCGCGCATCGGCGGCGTCGATCCCGGGGGCGACCGCCCCTGCCCCCAACATCCGGGCGGCCACCGCGGCCCCGAGCCAACTCAACCCCGCCGCGACCAACGCAACCACCCCGAACGCGTCGACGAACGACTCGCGGATGGCGCGGTTGACCGCCGCGGAGGTTTCGCGGCCCAGCCCGGGAGGGACCCGCGCCTCGGCCAGTCGGGCGGACTCGCCCGCGAGTCGCGCGGCCGCCGCGGCCGGGAGATGCAAGCCCTCCGCGCGGCTTCCGAGAAAGCCATCGAACGAAGCCATCATCACCGACCCCATCGCGGCGATGGCCAGCACCCCGGCGAGGCGCGAGAGCGTGCTGTTGATCCCGGATGCCAGTCCCAGCCGCTCGGGAGGGACCGAGTCCATCACCGTCGTGCTGAGCGGCGCCGCCGTCAGGCCCAGCCCGGCCCCGACCAGCAGGAGCCCGGGCAGGAAACGAAACCAGAATTCCCGGGGCCCGGCAGTCACGCCCGCCAGGGCGAACAGCAGGAATCCGATTCCCGCGAGTGCCGGACCAAGGGTCAGCGGCAGGCGCGGACCGTGCCGGTCGACGATCCTGCCCGCCCAAGGCGACACCAGAACCAGCAGCGCCATCAGGGGAAGTTGGGTCAACCCGGCGACCGCCGGGTCGTAGCCCTGAATCTGGATGAGGTTCAGCGGCAGGAAAAACAGCATGCCGTGAAACCCGGTGTAGAAGAGCAGGCTCAACAGGCTCGACGCCGCCATCGCGCGGGACCGGAAGACATCGAGGGGCAGCAGCGGTCGGGTCACCCGCCGTTGCAGGAGGACAAAGAGGACGAGCAACCCCGCACCCAAAAGCAGCCAGGCGAGGATGCCCGGCTTCCCCAGACCCCGGCGGGCTCCCTGGATTAGGCCGTGGTTGAGCGCCGCCAGACCGGTGGCCACCGCGACCGCTCCCCACCAATCCACCCGGGACCGGTGCCCGGCGGCCCGTTCGGCGGGAATCCGCATCACCAGCACCGCCAGGGCGATGGCCGCCAG
>WBXI01000258.1 GCA_008933025.1 Verrucomicrobiota bacterium | reverse complement strand
TCACTCCTCACGGATCACTCCGGATCCGCTCGTCGTTCGCGCCTCGGCTGACGCCAAAAACCCTTGCCGCATCATGCAAAGGAATTGGCGGTCAGCACACTAGGGCCCCCGCCGCAATTCCGCGTCGAACCACTCCAGCATCCGCCGCCACATCTCCGGCGTGTATTGGTGGCCCACGCCGGCAAACACCTCGCTGCGGAAACCATCGGGGCGTCCGGTGACGCTCCACGCCGGCGCCACCCGGCGCTCGATCTCGCGAATTCCCGAGACCGGCGAGCCCGAATCCCGGTCGCCGTTGAGGCACAGCAACGCGCGTGGAGCCACGCAGGCGACAATCGCCTCGGTGTCGAAATGCCGCAGCAAACCCGGCACGAAGTAATAGATCCCGTGGTGCCTGAGCCCGTTGGACGCCACGAGGTCCTGGTATCGCGTGAGGCAGGCGACGGCCACCCCTGCCCGCACCCGGTCGTCCATCGCCATCAACCACCACGACCGCGTCGCCCCCATGCTGATGCCGGTCACGCCGATCCTCGACGCGTCGATCTCGGGCCGCGAACAGAGGTAATCGAGCGCCATCTGGTCGTCGCGCAGGATCATTCCCCAGAGGCTGCGCCCCAGCCACAGCTGGAGCTTGGCCGCACTGGCCTCGCCCGTGGCTCCCGTCTCGCCGTCCGCGCCCTCGCCGTTCCTTTCGCCGAAGCAAAACGCGTCGATCGCCAACACCGCGTGCCCCCTGGCAACCAACGCCGGCCCGGGCTCCGCGGGCGTGTGGTTCGTCTCGAAGAGTTCGGATTTGCCGCGTCCGTATTCGCCCCCGTGCCAATGGCAATAGAGGATCCCGGGCACTTTCCCGGCGGCATTCTTCGGCAACAACAACACGCCCGGCACCATCGACCCGGCACCGTTGTCGAATTGGAACCGCTCTTCCCAATGGGTGCCCCGGTCCTCGCGCGACAGCGTCCGGACCGCCGGGACCGCCGGGCGCGGCGGCAGGTGTCCAAGACACCCTCGCAGGGTCGCCCGGATTCCGGCCCGTCGCGCTTCCCACGCCGCGCGGTCCGCCGGGATGTCCAGCGCCGGCACCGGCCCCGCCGCCGCAAGCCAGCGCGAACCGGCGCCCGGATCGCCCGCCGCCACGATGGAAACCACGTTCCCCATGGCCGCCAGCAAAGCCAAGAACGGGCGCCGCGTCATGCTCCAAGCCAATGCCATCGCGGATTTCCCTCAACGCGCCAGCGCCACCAGATAGCGCTGCAACCGTTCGGCCTCGGCACGGTCGCGGCGTTGTTTGTGGACGAGGTGCAGGTTCGCGATCATCCGCTGCAGGATGCGGCGCGGGCTGATGGGAAGCACCGCGCCGTCGTCGTACGCCACCGCGCCCTGCTTGATGCGGCGCACGCATTCCGACCGCGGGATCAGCATCCCGCCGTTGTACGCGTCGACATAGTGTTCCTCGCGCGGCGTCTGGTAGCGGCAGAGGAAATGCCCGGGCATGCCGACGCCCGCGACCGGCAGGTGGAGCCGCCGGCAAACGAACAGGTACACCGCGCACAACGAGATCGGGATGCCGAGCCGGCGGTCCATCACGAGATTCAAGTAGCTGTTGGCGGGCTCGAAGAAATTCTCCTCGTTGCCGCGGAAACCCAGTTCCCCGAACAACAGGCTGTTGATCCGGCCCAGCATCTCCTCGCCGCTCGCGACCCCCGGCATCTGTTCGCGAAGCCGGCCCGCCCACTCGTCCAGTTGCGCCACGTAGCCCTCGACCGGCGCCTCCGGATGGCGCGTCCGCACGAACAGCCAGAGCGCCTCCTCCAGATCGAAATTCTCGCCGTGGCTGGCCACGAACCCGAGGAACGCGACTTCCGCCCGGGCCGAGGCGAATTGGCCGAGAATCCCCCGCACCTCCCGGCGTACCGCCGCGTCCGCATGCAACCGGTACCCCCCCAGCCACGCCAGCGTCGTCGCCCCCCCAGCCACCAACTGTTCGCGGATGCAACGCGAGATCGCCGGGTCGTCGTCGGTCAGCAACGTCAGCAAGGCCGACTGCCGCTCCGGCGTGGGAATCCCGGAATCTTTCGGATGGTGGGGCGCACTCATCGTCGACCGGCCGAACGTAATCCCTCCGGCGGGGACGCCCAGCCGGAAATCGGACCGATCTCCCGGCATCGCCTCACGCCCCATCGCGCGCGCTCGCCTCGCCGGTCGCCCCGGCGCTATCCTGCCGACGTGGCGCTCGTCCGGATTCTCATCGACGGCTACAGCCTCCTGCACGCGTGGCGCGAACTCTCGCCCCGCAATGCCCCGCATTCCGCCGGGGCGCGCGAGGCCCTGCTCGCCGTGCTGACCCAATACCAGGACGCCTGCGGCATCCCCCTCACGGTGTTCTTCGATGGCCAAGGCGCACCCTCCGGCACCCCGAAAACCCCGTCGACCCGACAGGTCGAGGTGCTCTATTCCCGCGCCGGCCAGACGGCCGACGACATGATCGAGCGCACCGCCTACCGGATGAAGCCGTTCGGCGAGGTGTTGGCCGTGACCGACGACCACGCGGAATGCGACACGGTGATGTCCGTCGGGGGACTCGTGCAGAGCTGCGATTCGTTCGTCGCGCAGATCCGCGCGACCCTGGGGGAAATGGCGGAGGACGTGAAACACCACAACCGGCGGGAACGGGAGCGCTTCCGCAGGGGCGAATGACGGACCGCGTTCGCACCACCGCTTGCCCGCGGCCTTCCGCACCCCCACCGTGGCGACATGGTCAGGACGCTGTTGCTGTTGGTCTTCTCGCTGTGGCTCGGCATGGGCATCGGGGTTTCGTTCGTTGCCGTGCCCCACGTGTTTTCGCCCGGGGTCCGCGATGCCCTTCCGCCCGGGGGATCGGGACGCATCGCGCAGGGCATCCTCCTGCGGACCTTCCAATGGCAGGCGGGTCTCGCCGCGGCGGCCTGCGTGCTGGAACTGCTGGCCCGTTCCCGCGGATCGCTCCCCGCAACCCGGCTCCGGAGCCTCCTGCTCCCAACCCTGCTCGGCCTGAGCCTCGCCACCCTCTTCTGGGTCCATCCCACCATGCGGGGCCACTTCGAACGCAAATACTCGGCCGACCTCCCGGAAGCCCAGCGGGTCGAGGCCGGCAAACGGTTCGCGGCGTGGCATGGTGCGACCCAAGCGGGAAACCTGCTGGTCCTCGCCGCCACGCTTGCCTGCTGGTGGCAAGTCGCACAGGCTCTCTCGAAGGTCTCCCCGACGGCACAGGCTCCGCGGACCGACGGTCGGTAAGAAACGAACCCCGGGTTCCGCAAAGCCGACGGTCCGGGATCAAGCCAGTCGGGTCCCCGCCGGGTCGGGGGCCACACTCCCTATGGGCACGATGGACAACAGCCCCCCCGACGACGCGCTGCTGAATGTCAGCCTCCGCGTAGAACGCAAAGTGATCACCCTCTCGCTCAAGGAGAATCCCCGCGGACGCTTCCTCCGGATCGTGGAGGACGTGGGCGGGCGACGCGACGCGGTGATCGTGCCCGCGGCCGGGCTCGAGGAGTTGCGGCAAGCCCTCGAGGCCGTCATTGCCGCGGACGCCGCCAAGCCACGCCCGCCTTCCCTCATCGACTGACGGACACCCCGCGGGTCTTCCACCCACGGGCGCCGGTCACGCCGTCTCGGTTTCTTCCTCTTGGGACCCGGCCGTCTTCTTGCGCACCGCCCGCACCCGCGGCGCCTCGCCCCACAACCCCTCGAGATCGTACTTCGCACGCGTCTCGGGCCGCATCACGTGCACGATGACATCGAAGAAATCCATCACCAGCCAACTGGTCTGCGGCGACCCGTCCGTCGAGTTCGGGTGAATGCCATCCTCGTCGCGAAGGCGACTGACGATCTCGTCCTGGATGGCGCGGAGGTGCGGTTCGCTGGTGCCGGTGGCGACAACGAAGTAATCGGTGACGGTGGAGAGCTTGCGAACGTCGAGCACGACGACGTTCTCCGCTTTCCGGTTCTCGGCCAGATCGCGGCAGCGCTGGGCGAGCTTTCGTGAATCCATTGGGCGCCATGATGCGCGACCCAGACCCCGGAATCCAAGCCCATTCCCTGTCTTCCGATTCGAAAGGGTGCCCCGCGACCGTGCGGCCGACGGCCGTGGTGACCGCCGGGACTTGCCCCGGATCTTGGACCGGATGGGGGTTGGATGCCGTTTCCATGACCCTCGGGACCCTCCGACCCCGTTGCCGATGGAACCTCCGGCCATCACCCGGCACCGGACACGCCCTACCTGCCGCCACGCCGCCACCCCGTCCACGCCACCACGACCCCATGCCGTCCGGTCTTGCCACGGATCTCCGTGGCCGGCGCGGTCGGCCACAACGGCGGCAAGACCCACCCGATTCGGATGGACACCGGCACTTTGCAAAGCAAAGTATGAACCCATGGACCCGGCAGACGCCTTGGCGCAATTGGAGACGATCCGCATCATCATGGAGCGCGCGGCGCTCTATCGGCGGGCCCTCGGACCCATCTGTCTGTGCGTCGGCGGCGTCGGCGTGCTCGCCGGCGGCGTCGGCTTCGGACTCCACGTCGAGAACGTCACCGCGTTCGCCGCGCTCTGGCTCGGGGCCGCCCTGGCCGCCGTCGCCTTGGCTTTCTTCGTCGCCCGCCGCCAGGCCCTCGGGGCCGGCGAGCCGTTCTGGTCGCCCCCCACCCGTCGGATCGCCTCCGCCCTCCTGCCGCCCTTGGTCGCCGGCGCGGCGCTCGCCGTCCCATTCCTGCTCGGGGAGGACTGGGCCCGGCGCGTGGTCTGGCTGCTCCCGGCCCTCTGGATGATCCTCTACGGCTGCGCGCTGCAGGCGGCAGGGTTCTTCATGCGCCGCGGCATCCGACTGCTGGGCTGGGCCTACGCGGTGGCGGGGATTGCCGACCTGCTGTGGTGGACCTGTCCCCTCAACCAGTTTCCTTCCATCGCCCAGAGCCATTTGGTCATGGGCCTCGGCTTCGGGGTCGGACACCTCGTCTACGGCGCCTACCTCCAGATCACCGAGCACCGCGCCGAGACGTGAAACCCGGTCCGTTCCTCCAGCTCGACCGCGTCATCCACGAGAAGGTCCGGATGGGCCTGATGTCCATGCTCGCGGCCAGCCCCGAGCTTTCCTTCACCGAACTCCGGGAAGGGTTGCAACTGACCGACGGCAATCTCACCACCCACATCCGGACCCTGCAGGAAGCCGGCTACGTGGCCGTGACCAAGGCCTACCGGGACAACCGTCCCCTCACCACCTGCGCGCTCACCCCGGCGGGACGCAAGGCGTTCGCCGAATACCTCGCGCTGCTGGCGGAAATCGTCCGGCAGAACCGCGGCGCCGCCTGAGGTTCCTTTTTTTTCGAACGCGGATCCCGTTCCTTGGTCATTCACTTTGTACTGCAACGCGATGCCATGAAGATCCAACGCGCTTCCCATCTCGGCTGGTGTTTCGGCGTCCGCGACGCCATC
>WBXI01000257.1 GCA_008933025.1 Verrucomicrobiota bacterium | reverse complement strand
GTAGGCGAAATCGCGGAGGGCCCCGGGCGAGACGCCGCGGCGGCGCAATCCGGAGATGGTGGGCAAACGCGGGTCGCTCCAGCCGTCGACGACGCGCTCGGCGACCAGTTGGAGCAGCTTGCGCTTGCTCATGACGGTGTAGCCAAGGTTGAGGCGCGCGAACTCGAACTGGTGCGGCAGGGGCCGGGGCAAGCCGAGGCTGCCGAGAATCCAGTCGTACAAAGGCCGGTGCACCTCGAACTCGAGCGTGCAGATCGAATGGGTGACGCCCTCGAGATAGTCGCTCAGGCAATGGGCGAAGTCATACATCGGGTAGATGCACCATGACTTGCCGGTCTGGTGGTGCTCGACGTGGCGGATCCGGTAGAGCACGGGGTCGCGCAGCCAGATGTTCGGCGAAGCCATGTCGAGCTTGGCGCGCAGCGTCCGGGCGCCGTCCGGGAATTCGCCGGCGCGCATCCGGGCAAACCAATCGAGATTTTCCGCGACGCCGCGGTCCCGGTAAGGGCTGTCCTTGCCGGGGCGATCGGGCGTGCCGCGGTAGGCTTCGGTGTCCGCGGGCGACAGGTCGCACACGTAGGCGTGGCCCCGGCGGATCAGTTCCTCGGCGTACCGGCAGATCGGTTCGAAATAATCGGAAGCGAAGAAGGGTTCGAGTTCCCGTCCGCCCGCGTCGGCGCCCCGGACGCCGCGCTGCTCGAAATCGGTGCGGTCATCCACGGTCACCGCGGTGGGCCGGGCGCCGCGCGGTTTCATGGCCAGCACGTCGTCGGCCCAGCCGGCCACCAGCCAGCGGACGTCGGCGAGGATCGAGTCCACGTACTCGACGTCTTCCTTGGCCGGGTTGGTGTCGTCCATCCGCAGGTTGCATTGGCCGCCGTGCTCGCGGGCGATGCCGAAGTTGAGGCAGATGGATTTCGCGTGGCCGATGTGGAGGTATCCGTTGGGTTCCGGGGGGAACCGGGTGACGATCCGGGAGTGACGGCCGGAAGCGAGGTCCGCGGCGACGATGTCGCGGATGAAATCGCTCGGCACGGGCGCGGCGGGAGTGGAAGGAGGAGTAACCGACATACCAAAGGCGGGCCTTTCTAGAGGCGGCCGCTTGCCCCCGCAACCGTTGAATCGACGCGCGAAGCCGGCGGTGGCTAGGCTTGCGCCGGATGAAACGCCTTTGGTTGTACTGCCTCTTGCTCCTGCCTTGGGCGGCTTTCGGCGGGCGCGCCGTGGAGTCCCGGAAGCCCAACATCCTCCTCATCCTGGCCGACGACCTTGGCTACTCGGATCTCGGTTGCTACGGGAGCGAGATCGAGACGCCGAATCTGGACGCGCTGGCCAGGGGCGGCCTGCGTTTCACCCAATTCTACAACACGGCGCGTTGCTGGCCCTCGCGGGCCGCGATCCTCACCGGTTACTATGCGCAGGCCGTCCGCCGCGACACGGTGCCGGGCGTGCGGAGCGGGACGCTGGGAACCCGGCCCCCATGGGCGCCGCTCCTCCCCGACATGCTCCGGCCTCTCGGTTACCGGTCGTATCACTCGGGCAAATGGCATCTGGACGGCAAGCCCCTGGGGAACGGTTTCGACCATTCCTACAGCGTCGACGACCACGACCGCCATTTCGCGCCACGCCAGCACACGGAAGACGGCGTGCCGTTGCCGGCAGTCGTGCCGGGCACCGGTTACTACACCACCACCGCGATCGCGAGCCACGCGATCCGCTGCCTCCGCGAACACGCCGAGAACCACCGGGGCGAACCTTTCTTCGGATACCTCGCCTTCACCTCGCCGCATTTTCCGCTGCAGGCGCCGGCCGAAGACATCGCTCGGTACCGGGACAAGTACCTCCGGGGTTGGGACGTCATGCGCGGCGAACGCTGGGACCGGATGCACCGCATGGGAATCGGGGGAGGGGCGCTGTCGGCGGTGGAACGCGACGTGGGACCGCCCTATGCGTTTCCGGACGCGTTGCGCGCCCTGGGTCCGGACGAAGTCGACCGACCGCTGCCCTGGGAGCGGTTGACCCCGTCGCAGCGGGTGTTCCAGGCGACAAAGATGGCGGTCCACGCGGCGATGGTGGACCGGATGGACCGCGAGATCGGACGGGTGTTGGAGCAGTTGCGGTCGATGGGCGCGATGGAGGACACGCTGGTGTTGTTCCTGTCGGACAACGGGGCGAGTGCGGAGATGATGGTGCGGGGCGACGGGCACGACGTGGACGCGGCCTGCGGGACGGGGGCGACGTTCCTGAGTCTGGGGCCGGGGTGGTCGACGATGGCGAACACGCCGTTCCGGCGGCACAAGACGTGGGTGCACGAGGGCGGGATTTCGACGCCGTTGATCGTGCATTGGCCGCGGGGCATAGCGGCGCGGGGCAAGTTGCGGCACGGGCCCGGGCACGTGGTCGACCTGTTGCCGACGCTGCTCGAAGTGGCGGGTGGAAGCGTCCCCGCGGCATGGGCCGACGTGCCCAGGCCGGCGGCACCCGGACGGAGCCTCGTGCCCTCGTTCGCGCGGGACGGCGCGGTGGCGCACGATTCCCTCTGGTGGTTGCACGAGGGGAACCGGGCGCTGCGGATGGGCCAATGGAAGATCGTGGCGGCCGGGAAGGATCGGCCGTGGGAACTCTACGACCTCTCGAAGGATCGTTCGGAATCGCGGGATCTTGCGGCCTCCAGACCGGGGAAAGTCCGGGAATTGGCCGAACGATGGAACCGGGAAACGGCGGCGTGCGCGGGCTTGGCGGGGAATCTTCGCGCGGTCCGGGGCGCGGCGGGCGAAGCCCCGTAGTTTTTCCGGGCATCTGGCGGACGAGTGTCCCCTGCGAAAGGACGAATGTCCTCTGGCGTGGGGCGTTGCGGCCGGGGCGCCGTCCCGTCATGGCCGCGTCGCGTCGCGGCCCACGCTGGACGCCCGCCTTACCCAAACGCATGATCCGGGTCCGCACCGTGATTCCGGACCCTGCCCACAAATCCCCCGCTGCCGCCTGGAGACCCGCCTTGGCGGTGTTGGTGCTGGGTCTTGGTTTGAGCGGCGTGGTGGCGGAGCAACTCTGGCGCTGGGCGGCACGCGACGACGCGGTGCGGACCGAGACGCAGGCGCTGGGCATCAAGGAGGCGATCGACGGGGTCAGCGAGCGCTACCAGTTCGGATTGGCCCGTCTGCAGGGCTTTTTCGCGGCGCGTCCCGAGATCGACCCCGCGGCGTGGGAGACCGAATTGACGCTGCTGAATCTCGACGTGGATTTCCCCGCGGCCATCGAATTGGGTTACGCGCCCTGGGTCGGGGAGGGGAAGTCCGAACTCGAGGGTTTCGCGGCCGGGTTTCGGCGCGGGAATCCCGGCAAGGCCTTGCCGGACATCCCGGTGGCCGGGGAGAAACTTCCGTTGATGTTCCACCACACGCGGAGCGAGGCCGGTTCCCTGGAGCACGGATTCGATTTTCGGATCGATGGGGAAGACCGGTGGCAGCCGGTCAGCGACGCCATCCTGACGGCGGAAATGCACAGCTCGCGGCTGACCCGTTCGGTGACGCGCGTGGAAGGCCGCGCGGTGCCCGGACTGCGGTGGTTCTGGCCGGTGTACAAGGATGGTTCGCGGATCCGCGGGAATCCTTCGACCGGCGACACCGCCCGGGTGCGCGCCGCGGCCGTCCGCGGCATCGTGTTCGCGACGGTCGACGTCGAGCGGATGCTGGTGTCCGAGTTTGGGAAGGTGCGGGGGGAGTTGGCGATGCGATGGTACGACGGTCCGGAGCCCTCGGCCGCGCAATGCCTGAACAACACGGTGCTGGCGCCTTCGCCGGAAGTCGAACGGAGGCCCGCCGACTTCCGGTTGTCGATTCCGTGGTACGGCCAGCGTTGGACGGTGCTTTGCTGGAGGCTTCCGTTGTTCAACGAACGTTCGAGCCGCGACCGCGCTTTTTGGGCACTGGGCGCGGGCACGCTGGTGAGTCTGGCGATGGCGGGCTTCGTATGGATCCAGTCGCGGTCCCGGGTCCGGGCGCAACGCGACGCGGCGGTGCTGCGCCGCACCAACGATCGGTTGGCGGCGGCCCTGAAGGACCGCGAGCAGTTGAGCCGGGACCTCCACGACAACACGCTGCAGAATCTCTATGCGATCGGATTGGACCTGCAGTATTGCCGGGAATTGGCGGGCGACCGGGCACCGGACGCGGCGGAGCGTCTGGGACGGGACGCCAAATTCCTCGACTCCGTGGTGTTCGAACTGCGCCAGGTGTTGTTGAGCCTGCGGACGGACGTGCTCGAAGGCGGCACGCTGGTCCCGGTGCTCGAGGCGCTCGCGGAACGGTTGACGGTGGTGACCGGTTGCGACGTGTCGGTCGAGGTCGAGCCCGCGGCGTCGGCGAATCTCCCGCCGGGCACGGCGCTCCACCTCGTCAATTTCGCGCGCGAAGCCATGAGCAATTCCATCCGGCATGGGCGCGCCCGCCGCATCGAACTGCGCCTGACGGGCGATGCGAACCGGTGGGAGTTCGAGGTCGAGGACGATGGGATCGGTTTCGCGGCCACGGATTCCCCGCCCGGCGGCGGGCATGGCCTCGGCAACATGCGGGCGCGGGCCGAGGAGTTGGACGCGGAATTCCGGCTGGACTCCGATCCGGGCAAGGGGACCCGGATCGTCCTCTCGTATCCAAGGGGCCGCCGATGAACTCCGGCAAACGCATCACCGTGCTGCTCGTCGACGACCACGAGATGGTGCGGGTCGGCCTGCGTTCGTTGCTGAGCCGTTCCGGCCAGATCGCCGTGGTCGGCGAAGCCGGCACCGCGCGCGAAGCGGTGGCGGAGGCGGCCCGGTTGCGGCCGATGGTGGTGCTGCTGGACCTGCGCCTGCCGGACGGGAACGGGGCGGACGTGGCCCGGGAGATCAAACGCGAGCAACCCGATGCCCGGGTGCTGGTGCTCACGTCCTACACGGACGAGGCCTTGATCCTGCGAGCGATCGAGGGCGGCGCCGACGGCTACCTGCTCAAGGAAATCACCGGCGTGAACCTCGCCGAGTCCATTGTCCGCGTGGCGCAGGGAGGGATGGTGTTGGATCCGCTGGTGGCGCGACGCCTCATG
The DNA here is from genome assembly GCA_008933025.1 of Verrucomicrobiota bacterium. Taxonomy (GTDB): domain Bacteria; phylum Verrucomicrobiota; class Verrucomicrobiia; order Limisphaerales; family UBA9464; genus UBA6176. Next base: position 465 of record WBXI01000257.1, on the reverse strand, counting down.
AAACGTCCCGAGGCGGTCGCCGCGTCGGGCGATGCCATGGCGGACCTGCCGGATGTCGAGCGCGAGATCCTGCGGATGGTCGCGCTGGGCAAGACCAACAAGGAAATCGCGGCGGTGCTGGATTTCGCGGAGACCACCGTCCGCAATTACCTGAGCCGGATATTCCAGAAGATCGGCGTGGCCAACCGCGCGGAGGCCGCGGCTTGGTTCGTCCAGCGGCAGCCCAAGTGATTCCCGCCGCCGGGCACGGGGCAAGAAATGTCCGGTATTTCGGAAATGCCGAAACTTGACTGTAGGGGTAATCCCTACATATACATGAGGGCATTCCCCGGGACGCGGCGTGGCTCGAAGTCGGCGACGCCCGTGATCGGGACAGCGCGGGAAGCCTCTCCTCTGGGGCCAATCCCGACGCCAGGTGGCAGATGCCGCCACGGGATGGAGCCCGCGGCGCGCTGCCGCGGGCAG
>WBXI01000256.1 GCA_008933025.1 Verrucomicrobiota bacterium | reverse complement strand
CGGCCTTCGTGTTCCTCGACGCCCTGCCCACGACGCCCAACGGCAAGTTGGACCGGAACGCGTTGCCGGCGCCGGAGTCGGATGGAGGCCGTCCGGCGGGGCCGATGGAGGCCCCGCGGACGCCGACCGAGGAGCTGCTGGCCGGGGTGTGGTGCGGGGTGTTGGGGACGGAACGGGTGGGCATCCACGACGACTTCTTCGAGTCGGGCGGCCACTCGCTGCTGGCGATGCGACTGGTCTCGCGGATCCGCCAAGCCTTCGCGGTGGACCTGCCGGTGCGGGCCGTGTTCGAGGCGCCGACGGTGGCGGCGCTGGCGGGGCGGATCGAGGCGGCGCGGGCGATCGGGAGGAAGGCGAGTGGCCAGACGACGAACCCGGCGGCGCGCGGCGGGGAGCCGGTGCTGTCGTTCGCGCAGGAACGGCTGTGGTTCCTCGACCAGTTGGCGGGCGACAGCGCGAACTACCACATCGCGCAGACGCTCCGGGTGCGCGGGCCGTTGGACGCCGCGGTGCTGGAGCGGAGCCTGCGGGAGATCGTGCGGCGGCACGAGGCGCTGCGGACGACGTGCGTGGCACGCGGCGGCATCGCGCGGGCGGTGGTCCTGGAGCCCGGGGGCTTTCGGCTGGAGACCGCCGACCTCAGGAGCGAGGCGGGGGAGGGGCTCGAGACGGAGGCGCGCCGGCGCGCGGCCGAGGAGACGGACCGGCCGTTCGACCTGTCGCGCGATTTCATGCTGCGGGCGCTGTTGCTGCGGTTGGGAGAGGAGGACCACGTGCTGGTGGTCACGCTGCACCACATCGCCTCGGACGGCGGGTCGATGGGAATCTTCTGGCGGGAACTGGCGGTGTTGCACGCGGCGTTCCTGCGCGGCGAGCCGTCGCCGTTGGCGGAGCCGGCGATGGGTTACCCCGACCATGCGGCGTGGCAGCGGGAGTGGCTGGGGGGCGCGGAGACCGCGCGGCAGATGGCCTACTGGAAAGGGGCGCTGGCCGGGGCGCCGGCGTTGCTGGAGTTGCCGACGGATTTCCCGAGGCCCGCGGTGGCCGGCCGGCGGGGCGGGCGGGTGCGGGTGGAATTGGACGCGGGGTTGGCGGCGGCGTTGGGCGCGCTGAGCCGCCGGGAAGGGGTGACGCCCTTCATGACGCTGCTGGCGGCCTGGCAGGTGTTGCTGGCGCGCCACGGCGGGCAGGAGGACGTGGCGGTGGGGGCGCCGGTGGCGGGACGGGGCCTGCCCGAGGCCGAGGGCACGATCGGATTGTTTGCCAACACGCTGGTGTTGCGGACGGACCTGTCGGGCAACCCGACGTTCCGGGAATTGTTGGGACGGGTGCGGGAGACGACGCTGGGGGCGTACGACCACCAGGACTTGCCGTTCGAGAAACTGGTGGAGGAACTGAGGCCGGAGCGGAGCCTGGGCCACTCGCCGTTGTTCCAGGTGGCGTTCGCGTTCCAGAACGCGCCGGCGGAAAAGCCGGGGTTGGCGGGGACCACGCTCGAGCCGTGGGAACGCGCGGGCACCACCGCCAAGTTCGACCTGACCCTGTCCCTGAACGCCGTGGACGGACGGCTGGAAGGCGCCTTGGAATACCGGGCCGACCTCTTCGAGGAGGCGACCATCGGGCGGTGGGCCGGGCACTTCCGGGTCTTGCTGGAGGGAATCCTCGCCGACGCGGGCCGTCGGATCGGGGAACTGCCGCTGATGGACGCGGCGGAGCGCCGTCGGGTGCTGGAGGAATGGAACCGGACGGAGGCGGACTTTCCCCGGGACGAATGCGTGCAGGAATTGTTCGGGTCGCAGGTGGAGCGGACGCCCGGGGCCGTCGCCCTCGAATGGGGCGCGGAGAGGGTGAGCTACCGGGAACTCGACGGGTTGGCGGAAGGGCTGGCCGCCGGGTTGCGGGCCTCGGGGGTGGGGCCCGGGACGCGGGTGGCGCTGCATCTGGAACGCTCGGTGGGCTTCGTCGCGGCGGTGCTGGGGGTGCTGAAGGCCGGCGGTTGCTACGTGCCCTTGCCCACGGAGTATCCGGTGGCGCGGCTGCACTTCATGCTCGCGGACAGCGGGGCGGGTTTCGTCCTCGGCCGGGGCGCGCTGCCGGAGGGGTTGCGGCCGGAAGGCTGCGTCGGACTGGACCTCGACCGGATGCCCGGGACGGCCCCGGCGGCGGTCCGAACGCCGGGGAAGGCGCGGGCCGGCGACGCGGCCTACGTGATGTACACCTCGGGCTCGAGCGGGGAACCCAAGGGCGTGGCGGTGCCGCACCGGGCCATCGCCCGGTTGGTGTTCGGGCAACGGTTCGCGGCCTTCGGCCCGGGGCTCCGGACGTTGCTGCTGGCGCCGCCGGCGTTCGACGCCTCGACGCTGGAACTGTGGGGCCCGTTGCTCCACGGCGGCACGTGCGTGGTCCACGGGGAACGGGACGTGGCGCTGGAGCGCTTGGAGGGGGTCATCCGGGAAGGGCGGGTGAACTGCCTGTGGCTGACGGCGGCGTTGTTCAACCAGATCGTGGAACTGCGGCCGTCGGTGTTGGCGGGGGTGGCGCACGTGCTGACCGGGGGCGAGGCGCTGTCGGTGCCGCACGTGGAGAAAGCGCGCGCGTTGCTGCCGGGGACGCGGCTGACCAACGGATACGGGCCGACGGAATGCACCACCTTCGCCTGCACGCACGAGATCGGGCGGGGGGAAACCTTCGGGCGGGGAATGGTACCCATCGGGAAGCCGATCGCGAACACGGTGGCCTACGTGCTGGACCCGGGGGGCGAGCCGGTGCCGATCGGGGTGCCGGGCGAGTTGCACGTGGGCGGCGCGGGGCTGGCCCTGGGTTATCTGGGCCGGGAGGGACTCACGGCCGAACGGTTCGTCGCGAACCGGTTCCGGGACGATGGGGAGGCCCGGCTTTACCGGACGGGCGACCGGGTGCGGTGGCGCGGGGACGGGAACCTGGAGTTTCTGGGGCGGCTGGACCGTCAGGTGAAACTGCGGGGTTTCCGGATCGAGTTGGGGGAGATCGAGACGGTGCTGGCGCGGCACGAGGCGGTGCGGCAGTCGGTGGTGCTGTTGCGGGAAGACCGGCCGGGCGAAGCGCGGTTGGTGGCGTACGTGGTGCCGATTGAAGACGACGCCGCGCCGTCGGCCGACCTCCTGCGCCGGCATCTGCGCGCGAGCCTTCCCGAGTCCATGGTGCCGTCGGCCTTCGTGTTCCTCGGGGCGCTGCCGCTGACCGAGAACGGGAAACTGGACCGGCGCGCATTGCCGGCACCCGTCGTGGTCCAGACCGTCCGCGCGGTGGAAACGCCCTTGGAACGGGTGGTGGCGGGCGTGTGGAAGGCGGTGTTGCGCGTGCAGGACGTCGGGGTGGACGACAACTTCTTCGAGCTGGGCGGGCATTCGCTGCTGGCGATGCAGTTGGTCGCGCGCCTCCGCGAGGCACTGGGCGTGGAGTTGTCGGTCCGCGGGGTGTTCGAGGCGCCGACGGTGGCGGGGTTGGCGGAGCGGATCGAAAGAGCCCGCGAATCGGAGCCGGCCGCGGAAGCCCCGGCAATCGCGCGGGTGCCGCGGGACGCTGCCCCGTGCCTTTCGTTCGCGCAGGAGCGGCTTTGGTTCCTCGACCGGTTCGAGGGTGACAGTTCGAACTACCACGTCGTCGAGTGGCTGCGGCTGCGCGGGCCCCTCGATGCCGGGGCACTGGGGCGGAGCCTCCGGGAGATCGTCCGCCGGCACGAGGCGCTGCGGACGGTGTGCGTCTCGACGGACGGCATGCCGCGGGCGGCGTTGTTGGACGCGGCGGGTTTCCATCCGGAGACCGACGACCTGCGCGGGCTGGGGGGTGGGGAGCGGGAAGCGGAGGCGCGACGCCGTGCCGCAGCGGCGGCGGAACGGCCGTTCGATCTGGCCCGCGACTTCATGTTGCGGGCGCGGTTGCTGCGGTTGGGCGACGCGGACCACGGTTTGGTGGTCACGATGCACCACATCGCGTCGGATGGTTGGTCCATGGGGGTGTTCTGGCGGGAGTTGGCGGCGCTGTACGCGGCGTTCTCGCTCGGCGAGGCGTCGCCGCTGGCGGAACCGGCGATCGGATACCTCGACCACGCGGCGTGGCAGCGGGAGTGGTTGCAGGGCGCGGTGCTCGGCCGGTTGGCCGGGTACTGGAAGCGACAGTTGGCCGGGGCACCGGCGTTGCTGGCGTTGCCGACGGATTTTCCGAGACCCGCGGTGGCCGGCCAGCGGGGCGGGCGGGTGCGGTTGGCTTTCGACGAAACGCTGACGGCGGGGGTGCACGCGCTGGGCCATCGGGAAGGGGTGACGCCGTTCATGGCGCTGCTGGCCGCGTGGCAGGTTTTGCTCGGGCGCCTCGGCGGGCAGGAGGACATCCTGGTGGGTGCCCCGATCGCGGCAAGAAACCGCACGGAACTGGAAGGCGCGATCGGGTTTTTCGCCAACACCCTGGTATTGCGGTCGGACCTCTCCGGGAATCCCACCGTTCGCGAGCTGTTGCAGCGGGTGCGGGAAACGACGCTGGGAGCCTACGCGCACCAGGACCTGCCGTTCGAGAAGGTGGTCGAGGCATTGAATCCGGAACGAAGCCCTGGGGCACGCGCCGCTTTTCCAGGTGGCGTTCGCATTCCAGAACATGCCTCCGGGCCGGTTGGAACTGCCCGGCCTCTCGGTCGAGCGCGAGGAACTCGCGGCTCCGACGGCCAAGTTCGACCTGACCCTGTCGCTGGTGGAACGCGGGGGCCGGTTGGAAGGCTCGCTCGAATACCGTGCGGACCTTTTCGAGGCGTCGACCATCGCCCGGTGGATCGCGTCTTTCGCGACTTTGGTGGAAGGGTTCGTCGCGGGATCGCAACAAGCGATCGCGGACCTTCCGCCGACGGGGGAACCCGACGGGACGGTGCCGGCAAAGGTCCCGGTGGAAGCCGCGTCGCCGGTCGCAGCCACGGGGCACGGGGAAGTCGGCGACGCCGCGCCTCCGGGCAGTCTGGTGGAGGCCGTCATCGGCGACCTTTGGGCCCGATTGCTGGGCTTGGAACGGGTGGGCCTCGACGAGAACTTCTTCGATCTGGGCGGCCATTCGCTGCTGTCGTTGCAGTTGGTGGAGCAGATCGATCGTGTCTTTGGCTCGCGCATCACCCCCCGGGAACTGTTCGCCGATCCCACCGTCCGCGGTTTGGCGCGGCGGGTATGGGACGACTTGGTCCGGCCCGGGCGCGTCGCCCGCCAACCGCAGGACGACCGGTTGGTCGCCTTGCAGACCGCGGGTGATCGTCCGCCGATCTTCGTGTTTCCGGGCGGCTACGGCGACGAGTCGGAGTTGATCTCGCAGGCATGGATGTCGCGGCGGCATCTGGGGCCGGCGCAGCCCGTGTACGCGCTGTTGAGCACGGGTGCGGACGCATTGCACCCGCGTTGCCGCACGCTGGCGGAGGAGGCCCGTGCCTGCCGCGCGGCGATGCGCCGGATCCTTCCCCGCGGCCCGTGGCATCTGGTGGGACTTTGCGTGGGCGGCAATCTGGCATTCGAGGTCGCGCGCCAGTCGCAGGAGGCCGGCG
>WBXI01000255.1 GCA_008933025.1 Verrucomicrobiota bacterium | reverse complement strand
GACGCCCTGGCGGCCCATGCCCGGCGCCTGCGGGAGACGATCAAGGCGCTGGCGGACCGCGATTATCCCCGCCAGTTCCCGCAGGCGCTCGATTACGTCGTCCTGTTCCTCCCGGCCGAATCCCTGTTCAGCGCGGCGCTCGAGGCCGACCGCGACCTCATCGTGTGGGCCGCGGAACGCCGCATCCTGTTGTCCACGCCCGCCTCCCTGATCGCCCTGCTGCGGTCGGTGGCGGTGAGTTGGCAACTGCACGAGCAATCCATCAACGCGCGGGAGATCGCGGCGGCGGCCACCGCCCTTTACGAGCGGGTCACCACCTTTGCCGGCCACTTCGAGCGGTTGCGCGAGGCGCTCGACCGCGCGGCCAAATCGTACGACGCGGCCGTGGGCAGCTATGACCGCATGGTGCGTCCCGCCGGGGAACGGTTGCTGCGCCTCGGGGTCGGCAGCGAGAAAAGCCTGCCCGAAATCGCCTCGCTCGACACCACCCTCCGACCCCCACCCTGAGCGGGACCGACCCCTGCAAGGAGCGCCATCGGGGGGCCTCGACGCCGTGGCGCCCCGGCGAATTCCCGACTCCCCGGCATTGCATCCGGGGAAATCCGAAACAATCCTCGGGTTCCCGTGTCTACGGGACGTCGTCATGCCTGACACCCATCGCCTCCGCGACTGCACGCCGCGCCACGCTTCCCACCGCGCGCTTCTGTTTGCCGCCGCCGTGCTCGCCCTCGCGACCGCCGGTTGCCACCGGGAAAACCCGGTCCTCGTGCAGACCGAAAAAGTGCGGCGCCGGAACCTGACCGAACTGGTCATGGCCACCGGCAAGATCCAACCGGTGACCCAGGTGAAGATCAGCCCGGAGGTCGCCGGCGAGATCATCGAGTTGCCGGTCAAGGAAGGGCAACGCGTCCGCAAGGGGGATCTCTTGGTCCGCATCCGCCGCGACCTGTACGAGGCGGGCGTGCGTTCCGCCGAGGCCAATTTCAAGTCCGCCGAGGCCTCCCTGCTCACCGCGCAGGCCAACGAACGCAAGGCCGACGCGGAATTGCGCCGCAACGAGGAGTTGTTCCTGAAAAAACTCCTGAGCGATTCGGTCCACGACGAGATCAAGACGACGTTCGAGGTGGCCAAGGCCAACTCCGCCAGCGCCACCCAGCAGATCGAGATGGCCCGCGCTTCCCTCAAGAAGGCCGAGGAAGACCTCCTCAAGACCACCATCAATTCCCCCATCGACGGCACCGTCGCCAAACTCAATTCCGAGGTCGGCGAACGCGTCGTCGGCACCGGGATGATGGCCGGCACCGAGATCATGACCGTCGCCGATCTCGCCGTGATGGAGGCCCGCGTCGAGGTCGGCGAGGTCGACGTCGTGCTCATCCGGCCCGGCCAGAAGTCCCGCCTGGAGGTCGATGCCTTCCGCGACCGCAAGTTCGCGGGCGAGGTCACCCAGGTCGCCCGCTCCGCCAAGTCGCAGGGACTGGGCACGCAACAGGAATCGACCAAGTTCGAGGTCCGCATCCGCATCCACGACAAGGATCCGTTCCTGCCCGGAATGTCCGTCACCGCCGAGATCGAGACCCGCTACCGCACCAATGTCCTCGCGGTGCCCATCCAGAGCATCACCACCCGGCTCGGGAAGGGCATTCCGAATCCCCAGCCCCCGGCGAAGCCCGACAAAAAGGCCGACAAGGAATTCGAGTTGGTGACCAACAAGAAACCCCACGACGGCCCGAAACCCCTGGAAGTCGTTTTCCTGGTCGAGAACGACAAGGCCGCCATGAAGCCCGTCAAACGCGGCATCAGCGACGACACCCATTACGAGATCGTCGAGGGCGTCGCCGAGGAACAGGAAGTCGTCACCGGCGGCTTCCGGGCCATCGCCCGGGAACTGGACGACGGCAAGGCCGTCACCACCCGGACCAACAAACCCTGGGGCTTTTCCTTCGGGGCCAAGGCCCGCGAGTAACCCACGCGCCATGCCGCTCATCCGCATCCGGAACCTCGCGCGCCGCTACGTCATGGGCGCCGATACCGTCCACGCCCTGCGCGGTGTCTCGCTCGACATCGAGCGCGGCGAGTATGTCGCCATCATGGGACCGTCCGGCTCCGGCAAATCCACGCTCATGAACCTCGTCGGCTGCCTCGACTCCCCGAGCGACGGCTCCTACGAACTCAACGGCAAGGATGTCTCGCGCATGTCGGACAACGAACTGGCCGACATCCGCAACCACGAGATCGGGTTCGTCTTCCAGAGTTTCAACCTCCTGCCGCGTTCCGACGCCCTGCACAACGTCGAGTTGCCGCTGGTCTATGCCGGCATCCCCCGCGCGCTGCGGCGCCTCCGGGCGCGCGGCACGCTCGAGAACGTCGGGCTCGGCGACCGGATGCACCATCGCCCCAACGAACTGTCCGGCGGGCAACGCCAGCGCGTCGCCGTCGCCCGCGCCCTCGTCAACAACCCCTCCCTCGTCCTCGCCGACGAACCCACCGGCAATCTCGACTCCAAGACCGGCGAGGAAATCCTCAACCTCTTCGAACAACTGTCCCGACGCGGCAACACCATCGTCGTCGTCACCCACGAGGAGGAGGTCGCCCAGCATGCCCACCGCATCATCCGCATCCGCGACGGTCTCGTGGCCCAGGACGCCGCCAATCCCCGTCCCCGCTCCATGGCTCCCGCCGATCCCGGGGCGGCGCCGCCCCGCCCTTCCCCCTGACCGGCCATGACCCTCGCCGCCGAGTTCCGGGAATCGACGCTGTTCGCGTGGCAGGCCCTCCGCGCGAACAAACTGCGTTCCGGACTGACCACGCTCGGCGTCGTCGTGGGCATCGTCACCGTCACCCTCATGGGCACGGCGATGAACGGCATCAACCAGTCGTTCCGCCAAAGCATCTCCACCCTGGGGGCCGACGTCCTCCACGTCGGCCGCTTCCCCTGGATGAGTTTCGACGACTGGCGCCTCTATCGGAACCGCCGCGAGATCACCCTGCAGGACGCCCGCGAGGTCGAGCGCCAGATGACCACGGCGACGGCGGTGGCGCCGGAAGTCGACGACAACGGGACCCTCACCTACGGGCGCCGCCGGGCCACCGGCGTGTGGATCAACGGCAACACCGAGCAGAGCCTCGTGATCCGCGGCCTCTCCATGGCCCGCGGACGCTGGTTCAACCCGGGCGACATCGGGGCGGGCCGGAACGTCTGCGTGATCGGCGCCTACATCGCCGACGGGTTTTTCCCGCACGAATCCCCGCTCGGCAAAAAAATCCGGGTCAACGACGCGAGCTACGAGGTCATCGGCGTCCTCGAGAAGTTGGGGGACTTCCTCGGCGGCTGGAACCAGGACAACCAGGTGGCCATCCCCATCACCCGCTTCCAGTCGGACCAACGCCAGCGTCCCGACTACGGCATCGCCATCAAGGCCCGGAGCGCCGCCGAACTCCCCGAAACCATCGAGGAAGTCCGCGCCATCCTCCGCCGCCTGCGCAAGGTCCCGCCGGGCGCGCCCGACGATTTCGCCGTCAACCAGCAGGATGCGTTCGTGCAGTTCTTCCTGCTGTTCGGTGGCACGATCGGCCTCGTCGGACTCTTCGTGACCGGCCTCTCCCTGGTGGTGGGCGGCATCGGCATCATGAACATCATGTTCGTCTCGGTCGCCGAACGCACCAAGGAGATCGGCGTCCGCAAGGCACTGGGGGCCAAACGACGCGCCATCCTCTCGCAGTTCCTCGTCGAGGCCGCCGCCATCACCCTCGGCGCCGGCCTGCTCGGCATCGCCATCGCCTGGCCGCTCACCCTCGCCATCGACCGCTACACCAGTTTCGCCGCGCGCATGTCGTGGTGGATCGTCGCCCTCGCCGTCGTGGTCTCGGTTTTCACGGGGATCGTCGCCGGCTTCATCCCCGCCCTGCGCGCCGCGCGCATGAACCCCATCGATGCCCTGCGCGCGGATTGACCCATGCGAACGCTCCTGGAAATCGGCGAGAACGTCCGCCTCGCGCTGGCCGCGGTCCGCTCCCACGTGCTGCGCTCGGGCCTCACCATCCTCGGCATCCTCGTCGGCGTGTTCTCCATCATCCTCGTCATGACCGCCATCCGGGTGCTGCAGACGAACCTCGAGAAACAGATGAGCCAGTTCGGCGCCCATACCTTCCAGATCCAGCGGTTCCCCGCGATCCAGGTGGACGGCGACGCCGACAGTTGGAGGAAGTTCGCGCGCCGCAAGCGCTTCCTGATGGCCGATGCCCGGCGCCTCGCCCAGCGGGCCTCGATGGCCGAGGCGGTGTCGGTCGTCGCCAGCATCGACGTCGGCGAGGCGTCGTCCCGCTACGCCCGCACCAACCCCAACATCCCCGCCAGCGCGGTTTCCCCCGAGGCGTTCGTCACCCGCAACCTCGTCGTCGCCGAGGGCCGGGCGATCGGCGATTCGGACAACGACGCCGCCCGCCGGGTCTGCGTGCTGGGCGCCGATCTCGCCAAGAAACTCTTCCCGTATGGTTCGGCTCTCGGCGACACCGTGAAATACCGCGGTGCCAGCTACGCGGTGATCGGTGTCCTCGAGGCCAAGGGCGCGATCTTCGGCCAGAGCCAGGACAATTTCCTCGCCATCCCCATCGAGACCGCCCTCGACCGCTACGGCCGCGATCTCCACCTCCAGATCCAGGTCCAGTCCCACGACGCGGCCTCCTACGACGCCACCGTCGAGCACGCCCGCGGCATCCTCCGCGCCATCCGCAAGGTCGAACCCGGCGAGGACGACGACTTCGAGATCGTTTCCAACGACTCGATCGTGGCGCAGTTCCGGAGCCTGACCGAAAACCTCCGCATCGGTTCGGCGGTCGTCAGCAGCATCGCGCTGGTCGCCGCGGGCATCGGCATCATGAACATCATGCTGGTGAGCGTGACGGAGCGCACCCGGGAGATCGGGATCCGCCGAGCGATCGGCGCCAAGAAGCGGAACATCCTCGCGCAGTTCCTCTGCGAGGCGGTGGTGTTGTCGGAGATCGGGGGCCTGCTGGGCGTCGTCCTGGGCATCGTCGCCGGCAACGTGCTGGCCCTGGCCATCAAGGTGCCACCCATCGTCCCCTACGACTGGGCGTTGATCGGCCTCGGCATCTGTTCCCTCGTCGGCATCGCCTTCGGAACCTACCCGGCATGGAAGGCGGCGAACCTCGATCCCATCGAGTCCCTGCGCTACGAGTGATGGGACCGCCGCGGCCTGTCTCCCGCGCCCGGCGCCTTCGGACTGCGGTGGCAAGGCCTTCGGAAGGCCGCGACACCGCTTTCGAAACCGGGTCCAACCGCGGGGTTGGCCGGGCCTGGTCGCACAGCGGGGTGGGCGTCGCTGACGCTCCTACCCCCCGCACTCCCACGGCGCTCCGCGCGGGGGACCGCCGCGGCCTGTCTCCCGCGCGGAGCGCCTTCGGACTGCGGTGGCAAGGCCTTCGGAAGGCCGCGACACCGCTTTCGAAACCGGGCGTGGCAACGGGACTGGCCGGACCTCGTCGCACAGCGGGGTGGGCGTCGCTGACGCTCCTACCCCCCGCACTCCCACGGCGCTCCGCGCGGG
>WBXI01000254.1 GCA_008933025.1 Verrucomicrobiota bacterium | reverse complement strand
GGAAATGAAAGAAGCGGTGCTGAAGTTGACCCCGAAGACCTGACGGGAATCCCCGCGGCCAACAGTCGGTCGGAAAAGACGCCGGGTCGGCGGACCCCGCTTGCGGCCCGACGCCCCCGTGGCGGCAGGTGTGGGCCGGGTTCTCCCGCAAGAATCCCCACGGAACTTCGCGAACGGGCCGGCTATGGGTGCGTCGCGGGAATGGACGGGCCCTTGGAGCGTGATGCGGCCTTGCCCCGCAGCGCGGCAATCAGGTCCGCGGCTTCCTGCGCGGCGAGGAGCAACAGGAAGGCGGCGAGGGCGGCCGGCAGGGTTCGAGGGTTCAACGGGAAAGATTGCGGAGACGGTATACGCGCTCGGCGTTCCCGCGGAAAAAGGCCGCGGCCGCCCGGGCCCCGCGCCGGGTGGCATCGGTCTGCACGATTGCATGGACGGCGTCGAGCGGGGCGAACAGCGCGCTCACCGGCCAATTCGTCCCGTAGAGGACGCGGCGCGGGCCGAACCGCTGCCACACGGCATCCACCACGTCCCGGTAGTACGCCGGGTCATGGGGCGCCGAACCGTCGTTGCGCCCCGTGCCCTCGACGAGGCCCGATACCTTGAAGTGGACGTTGCCGTGCGCCGCGCATGCGTCGAGCCCGCGCAGCCAGTCGTCGGGCGGGCGCCGGCCGTCGACGCGCACGTTGGCGCAATGATCGACGACGATGCGCAGGTCGGGAGCCGCTTCGGCGAGTTCCGCGACGCGCGGCAATTCGGCCGGGGAAACCAACACGTCGAGGGCGAGGTCGCGCCGGGCGAGTCGGAGACAGTCGCGGACGAAAGCCGCGTCGGCCGGTGCCACCCGGACTTCCCATCCCCCGGTGCGGATGCCGCGGAACAACGGATTGCGGGCATACCGGTCGAGACCCTCGGCAAAGCCGGGCCGGCCGGGTTTGAGGTGGCCCACCAGACCCATCAGGAAAGGTTCGCGAGCCATCCTTTCGAGAACCCAGTCGTTGTCCGATTCCCGGGGCGAGGCCTCGACCACGACGGTGCCGACGATGCCGAGGGGTTCGGCGAGGCGCCGGTACTCCGCGGGGAGGACCGGTCGGTAGAGCCGGGCTTCGCCCGGGGGCGGCCACGGCACGCCCTCCGCGCGGGTGGGATCGTAGAAGTGGGTGTGGGTGTCGACGATGCCGGCGGGCGCCGGATTGGGGGGCGTCGTGCAACCCGCGGCGACCACGGCGCCGGCGAGCGAGCCGAGAAAGGAGCGTCGCGAGGTCATGGAACGGTCGCGTCGGCGAGATGACGGCGTGGCACGCGGCAAAATTACCGGCCGCCCGGCGGAAGGCAACGGGGTCGTGGTGGATGGTGGAACGGAGGGGCGCGCGACGCGCGGCTTGATTCCCCGGGCGATTGCCCCAAGCGTCGGCGCCTCTGATGAAGCGGGAGGGGAAACCCATGTCACGGATGTTGAAGTCGTCGGGCGCGGTGGCGGTCGCCACCCTGCTCAGCCGGATCCTCGGGTTCCTGCGGGAATCGGCGTATGCCGGGTTCATGGGCGACACGAGGGCGGCGAGTGCGTTCCAACTCGCGTTCATGTTCCCGAACCTGCTGCGGCGCCTGCTCGGCGAGGGCGCGCTGACGGCGGTGTTCGTCCCGGTCTTCAAACGGCAGGAGCGCGAGCAGGGACTCGAGGCCTCCTGGCGCGGCGCTTCCGCGGTGGTGTCGGCCGTCGTGCTGTTGTGTTCGCTCGCCGTCGTTGCCGGCCTGCTGGTCACCACGGTCCTGGTCGAGTGGGTGCCCATGGAATGGCGGCGCGAACTGATGCTGCGCTTGCTGCGGATCATGCTCCCCTACGGGATCTTCATGTGCGTGGCGGCGGTGTTCGTCGGCATGCTCAACACCCAGGGACGCTATTTCCTGCCCGCCCTCGGCAACGCCATGATGAACGTGGTGATGATCGCCTCGGTGTATCTCGTCGCGCCCCGCTTCGGCGTGTCGCTCGACCAACAGGTGCGGGGGTTGGCCTTCGGCGTCGTCCTCGCCGGCATCGTGCAGGCCGCGTTCCAGTTGCCCGCGCTGCGGTCGGTCGGGTTCTCCTTCCGCTGGGGCAATCCGTTCGCCGACCCGACGGTGCGGGAGGTGGCCCGGCGGATGTTGCCGGCGACGATCGGGGTCGCGGCGTACCAGATCAACGTGGTGGTCGCCGGCTTGATGGCGGACCAGCAGGCGGAGTACGTCGTGGCGTCCTACAACTACGCGGTGCGGTTGATGGAGCTTCCCCAGGGGGTGATCGGGGTGTCGCTGGCGACCTACCTGCTGACCGAATTGAGCGGGCTGGCGACCGACAAGAAGTACGTGGAATTCCGGGGCGTCCTGCGCGAGGGGATGCTGAACCTCGTGTTTCTCAACGCGCTGGCGACGGTCCTCCTGTTCGTGCTCGCCGAACCGGTCATCCGGTTGCTCTTCGAACACGGCAAGTTCACGGCGGTGTCGACCGACCGCTCGACCTTCGCGCTGGAGTGCCTGATCCCGGGACTCGTCGCCTTCTCGCTCAACAACATCATCGGGCGGGCGTTCTATGCGCTCGGGGACACCTCGACGCCGATGCGGATCGGGGTGTTTTGCCTGGGCATGAACGTGGTGTTGGTGTGGTTGCTGGTGGTGCCGTTCCGTCAGGGCGGCTTGGGCATCGCCAATTCCATCAGCGCGCTCGTGAACACCGGACTCCTCGTCTACGCGCTCCGGCGCAAGCTGCCGCGGTTCGGCTTCCGCGAAATGCAGGGGCCGGTGTTGCGCATGGTGGCTCTCAGCCTCGTTGCCGGCGCGTTCGCGTGGATGGCGCACCGCGCCTGGGACCAGCAAGTGGGCCACGCGGGCTTCTGGCGGCAGGTCGGCGCGGTGTTTGTCCCGTCGGGCATCGCTGCCGCCGCGTACCTCGCCCTCGCTTTGGCCATCAAGCTGCCGCAGGCCCAGGAGATGACCTCGCTGGTCAGCCGTCGGCTGGGACGCCCCCGCTGAGGCGTCGGCTCATTGCCGTTCCCCGCGCCCGTCGAGCCACTGCCCCACGACCTCCGCGAGTTCGGGGAAACGGAATGGCAGGGATTCGTGGCTGGCGCCCGGCACCACGTGCAGGCGGCTTCCGGGGCCCGCCGCGCACCGCAATCTCCCGACTTCCCCCGGGGGTGCAATCACGTCGGCGCCACCCGCCAGCAGCAATGCCGGCACCGCGCGCCGCGCCAGGGGCGTCGTGGTATCGAGTTCCCCCGGCGGTTGTCCCAACACCCGCGGCAACTGCCGGGCGCCCGCCACCACCCACCGGCGCGGCATCCATGGCACGTAGTCGCCGCGGAGCCGGTCAATGGTCGGGACCAATTCCGCGTACGGAGCGATGGCGACCGCGGAATCCACGCCGGGATTCGACGCGGCCCAACGAAGGGCCAGGGAGGCGCCGTAGGAATTTCCCAGCGCGACGATCGGGCGGGGCAGGGGGCCGCGCGCGTCGAGGTCGGCCAGCAACCGGTCGAGGTCGGAGGCCTCGAGCGGCCCGAACCCGACCTGTTTCCCGGTGGACTGGCCGTGGCCACGGAGATCGACCAGCACGGCGGTCCATCCCCGTTCGCCGAGCCAGAGGGCCCAGGGAACCATGGTCTCGAGATCGAGCGCGTATCCGTGGAGCAGGAACACGGTGCCCTTCCGGACCCCGTTGGGCGGGGGCGCGGGCACCGTGGCGTCGAAATCGAACCGGGCCTTCTGGAGCCCGTGTTCCACCCAGTTCGTGGTGCGCACTTCCAGGCGGTAGTCGGCGGGCGGCACGACGCGATGGGCGATCCGCGCGGGTGGCACGGCGACGGCGAGATGCCGCAGGGGAAAGTTGGTGACCAACCCGTCCCGATAGTCGAAGACGACCCGGGGCTCGGGGGCAAACCAGCGCGGGTAACTGTTGGGTGCCTGGGCGAAGCGCCGCGCGACGAAACGCGACGGCATGCAACCGGCCAGCAACAGCAGGCCCGCGAGCAGAATCCCTTTCGAGCCGAGCCGTCGCCACATGGACGGGGACCTTCTCACCGGAGCGCGGCGGCGACGTCCTTGGCGAAATACGTGAGGATCCAGTCGGCCCCGGCGCGTTTGATGGCGAGGAGGCTTTCGTCGCGGCAGCGCTCGAGGTCGAGCCATCCGCGTTCGGCGGCGGCATGGATCTGGGCGTACTCGCCGCTGACTTGGTAGGCGGCGAGCGGCAGGAGGGTGTGGCGCCGCAGTTCCGCGATGATGTCGAGGTACGGGCCCGCCGGCTTGACCATGAGCGCGTCGGCACCTTCCGACTCGTCGAGCATCGCGTCCGCCAGAGCCTCGCGGGGATTGGCGGGGTTGAGTTGGTAGGTGCGTTTGTCGAGTCCCCGCGTTCCCGCGGCCTGCGCGCTGCCGACCGCTTCCCGGAACGGACCGTAGTAAGCCGAGGCGAACTTCGCGCTGTAGGCGAGGATGCCGGTCCCGCCATGCCCCGCGCCGTCCAGGGCGCGCCGCACGGCATCCACCCGGCCATCCATCATGTCGCTCGGCGCCACGAAGTCCGTGCCCGCCCGGGCATGGAGCACCGCCATGCGCGCGAGGATCGCCACCGTGGCATCGTTGTCGACGTCGGTGCCCGCGGCGTCGAGCACGCCGTCGTGCCCGTGGGTGGTGTACGGATCGAGGGCGAGATCGGTGAACACCACGAGTTGGGGGGCGGCCGCCTTCACGGCGCGCACGGCGCGGAGAATCAGGCAGTCCGGGTTCAGGGCCTCGCTGCCGGCCGGGTCCTTGCGTTCGGTGGGCGTCACCGGGAACAGCGCCACCCCCCGGATGCCGAGACCGGCAAGGGCCCGAGCTTCCTGCTGGAGATCGTCGAGGTTGAGGCGCGCGACGCCGGGCATCGAACCGACCGGCGTCGGCGCCCCGGTGCCGTCCTTGGCGAAGAGCGGCGCGATGAGGTCAGCCGGGTGCAACCGGGTTTCCTGGACGAGGT
Organism: Verrucomicrobiota bacterium; assembly: GCA_008933025.1. Taxonomy (GTDB): domain Bacteria; phylum Verrucomicrobiota; class Verrucomicrobiia; order Limisphaerales; family UBA9464; genus UBA6176. The sequence continues at coordinate 594 of WBXI01000254.1, read as the reverse complement.
CGCGGATGGCGGCGGTGCGCCGGAGGCGGCGCGGACGTCGGGATGGCGCGGAATCGGTGCCCATGGGCGGGATACTAGCGAGGGAAACGGTCCGGCGCCCGTCCCAAGTTTGGCGGGACCGCCCCGTGGCCGCCGACGTCGGGAGGCCGGCCCGAAACCGGCCGCGCGGACCATTCCCGGTCCATGACCGCGTCGGCCACGGACCGGCGACTAGGGTCGCGGCCAGCGTGCCAGAAAGGCCAACTGCGCCTCGCGCTCGGGCACGTCCTGCAAGGCGTGGTTTTCCAGGAAGCGCATCGGATACGCCGCGTCGAGCGCCTGCACGGACACGACGGCGTCCAGGACCGCGAAGGTGGCCCGCCAGGCGCCGCAGCCGATTTCGAACAGGCCGCCCGGTCGCCGGCGGATGCGACGTCCCCGGTGGGGCGATGGGTCCCGCGCCAGCAACTCCACGAGGCGCGTTTGGAAATCGATGCGCGCGGTTTCCAGCAGCCACGCCATCTGCTCCGCGGCGATCGGCGCGAAGCGGACCGCGAAACGCGGCGGCGCCGCCAATCCGCATTCCACTTCCTCCAGCCAGCCCGCCTTTTCGTC
>WBXI01000253.1 GCA_008933025.1 Verrucomicrobiota bacterium | reverse complement strand
TTGCTCGGTCACCTATGGCGCGGGCGGCACCACCCGGGAAAAGACCCTCGGCATCGTCGATCGCATCCAGCGCGACCACGACCTGACCTGCATGATGCACCTGACCTGCGTCGGCGCGACGCAGGCCCAAATCGCCCAGGTGGTGGCGGAAGCCCGCGCCTTGGGCGTCCACAACATCCTCGCGCTCCGCGGCGATCCCCCGCCCGGCTCGGCGGAGTTCGTGCGCACCGAGGGCGGATTCGAATTTTCCCGCGAACTCGTCCAGTTCCTCCGCCAGTCCGCCGGGCTGTGCATCGGCACCGCCGGATTTCCGGAAGGCCACGTCGCGCAAAAGGCCGGCAAACTGGTCGACTGGGGATTCCTCGCGGACAAGATCCGTGCCGGCGCGGATTTCGTGGTGACGCAGTTGTTCTTCGACAACGACGACTACTACCGGTTCCGGGACCATCTGGTTTCGCGGCTCCACATCGACGTGCCCCTGGTGCCCGGATTGCTGCCGGTGATCGCCCGGGCGCAGACGAAGAAATTCGTGGAACTGTGCGGGGCGCGGCTGCCCGCACCCTTTCTGGCCAAGCTCGAGGCACTCGGGGACGACGACGCGGCGGTCACTGCCTACGGCATCGACTACTGCTCGAAACAGGTCGAGGACCTTCTGGCCAACGGGGCACCCGGCGCCCATTTCTACACGCTCAACAAGGCGCACTCCACCGCCAGCGTGTTGAAAAACCTCGGCCACTGATCCGGTCCCGCCCCCCGCGCGGCGCGGACGGGAGAACCGGCTCAGGACGGCTCGACGGGCAGGATCAAGGTGAAGGCGGTGCCGTGCCCCGGCCGCGAATGGCACCGGATGTCGCCTTGGTGCGTCTCCACCACCCGTCGCACGATCGCCAGCCCCAATCCCGTGCCGCGCGGTTTCGTCGAACTGAGCAGCGAGGTGAACAATCGTTCCATCTGCTCCTTGCCGATGCCCGTGCCCGAGTCGCGGAAGCGGACCAAAACCCGTGCCCCGAGCTTCGGGTCGCCGCCGCCGGGCGGACACACCCGCGAACGGATCGACAACCGGCCGCCGTGCGGCATGGCCTCGACCGCGTTGAGTGCCAGGTTGAGGAACGCCTGTTCCAGCTGCGTGGCGTCCCCCATCAATCGCGGCAATCCCGGATCGCACCGCAACTGCAATTCCACCCCCGCGTGCCGGAGCTTCGGCCGCAACAGCAGGCCCATGTCCTCCAGCAGTTGGTTGACGTCCACCGCCGTCCGTTCCGGTTCCGAACTGCGCGCGAAATCCAGCACCCGGTCCACGATCCGGTTCAGGTGGTCCATCTTTTCGCCCATGATCCGGACGTCGGTGCCGCGCGGATCGCCCTCGGGAAACCGCAGGTCCAGGGAGTGGTGCAACATCTTGATCACGGTCAGCGGGTTGCGGATCTCGTGCGCCACCTCCGCCGCCAACAATCCCAGCCCGCTCAACCGTTCGGATTGCCGCAACTCTTCCTCGAGCACCATCAAACGGTCGTAGAGCCGCGCCTTTTCCAATGCCAAGGCCGACAGCTCGGCATACGCGGCGAGCGTCCGCACTTCCTCGTCCGCGAACACGTGCGGCTCGCCCGTGTAGACGTTGAGCGTCCCGGTGACGCGCTCGCCCAGTAGCAGCGGCACCGCCAGAAGCGACACCAGTCCCTCGTCGCGCGCCACGTCGAGGTTCTGGTACCGACCGCTCACCTGCACGTTCTCGACCTGCATCGGCTTGCGGCGCCGCACCACGATCCCCAGCAGGCTCTCGTCGACGGCCAACCGCGGCTTGTCCACGTACCGGTGACCGGCCCCATGGTGCGCCCGCAGGTCCAGCCATTCGCCGGTCGCGTCGAGCATCATCAGCGAGCACATCCGCGCGCCCATGAGTTTCTGCGCCTCGCGGGTGATCGCCTGCAGCGCCTCGTCGAGGGACACCGTCGAATTCAACCGTTGGCTCACCCGCACCAACGATTCCAGCAGGCCCGCCCGTTGCCGGGCCGCCTCGAACGCCCAGGTGTTCTGGATGGCCGGCGCCGCCATCGCCGCCAGATCCTCCAGCAATTCCAGATCCTCCGCCGCGAACGCCTCCGCCCGATCCGCGTCGACGTTCAGCACGCCGCGCACCTCGTCCCCGACCCGCAAGGGCACCGCCAACTCGGACAGCACCCCGGGCTTGAGATCGAAGTAGCGTTTGTCCGCCTTCACGTCCCCCACCACCACGGAGCGGCCCGTCCGCGCCACCCAACCGGTCAATCCCTCGCCCACCCGCAACCGAAGGTCCCGCGCCTCCGGCGGCAACCCCAGCCCCGCCTCGATCTCCAGGAATCCCGTCGTCGGGTTCACCAGGCAGATCGATCCCGACGTCGCCCGCATCAAACGCACGGCCTCGCCGAGGATCAACTGGAGCGACTCGCGCGGTTCGAGGGTGGAGTGGATGACCTTCCCGACGCGGTGGAGGATTTCCAACCGGTCGAGGCGGCGGCGCAGGATGGCGAGTTCGTCGCTCATGGCACGCGGGCGGTCAGCACCGCGCCGACGGACGCGAAGACGAGGTTGGGGAGCCACGCCGCGACCCATCCGGGCACCTGCCCGCTTTGGCCCAGGGCGAAGCCAAACCGCTGCAGCACGAAGTACGCGAAGGCGATCCCGATGCTGCCGGCGACGCCGTAGAAAATGTTCCGTCGTCCGGACGGCGCCGAGAACGGCACGGCGATCAGCACCACGACCAGACAAGTCCACGGCGCCGCCAAACGCGCGTGGACTTGGGTGTCGAGCATGGCCTCGAGTTTCGGCGGGATCCTGGGATGCAGCCGGCGGTAGTCCCGGATTTGCCGCAGGGTCAACTCCGGCCGCCGCAGGGCCCGCCCCCGCTGCAGGCCCTCCACCCGGATCTCGGCGCGGATCATGTCCGGCGTCTCCGTCAATTCGGGCACGGCCAGCGTGGCGTGCATCGACACCATCGGTTCGCTGTCCGTCGGCGTCCGGAAGATGTACTCGGCCACGTTGCGGAAACTCCATTCTCCGTCCACCCAACCGCCGGACTCGCCCATCACGTGCCGCACGGCGCCCGCGGGCACCGGCACCTCGACCCGCACGTCGTGGCATTCCCGGCGCGTCGGATCGTAGGACCCCACCCGCCAACGCGCGCCGCTCTCCGCCGGCGGCACCACGTTCGTGCGCCATGTCACGTTGGTCATGACGATCATCCCGAGCGTGGCCCCGGGATTGGTCGCCAACACCGGCGTCGGGACCACGAGATCGGTGCCCGGCCATCGCAACACGTCCGCGGGCGACCCGGGAAACGCCGGGAAACCCACCTTGTTCGTCACGGCGATCGGATGGGCGTCGCCCCCGTTCCGCCACAGGGATTCGACCACGAACTTGGGCATCCACGCGCCGTTGGTCCACACCACCAACCGGGCCCGGAACCCCCGGCGCGCCGTCGGATCCAGCGGCAACCGGATCCGGGGCGCGCGCAACTCTGCCGTGCCGAGATGGAACGCCCCGATGTTCCAGCGCCGGCCTTCCGCCACGTTTTCCAGATCGATGCGTTCGCGCCAGAGTTTCGCGTCTTCGGACCGGGCGGCGAGGCGTCGTTGTTTCAAGGCCTCCTGCCGTTCCCTGGCGTCGGGCGCGACGTGCTCGTTCAGCGCGTACAGGCCTCCCGAAAACACGGCGCCGACGGCAAAGTACGGGAGGCAAAGTCGCCAGAGACTGATCCCGGCCGCGCGGATGGCGGTGAGCTCGTTGTGCCGGGCGTGGTTGGTCAGCGCGTAGAGCAAGGCGAGCAGGAATCCCACCGGCAACACCGTCACCAGCATTTCCGGAAGTCCCAGCCAGTAGTACAACGCGACATCGACGACCCGCATCCGGGCCCGCTGGAAGCCGTCCAACTCGCCGAGGATGTCGAACCCCATCCAGAAAACCAGAAAGCCCCCGAGGCAAAAGCCCAGAGGCACCAGCAACTCGCGCAGGAGGTATCGGTCCAAGAGCCGCATCCGTCCGCCAAAGCTACGCCCCGGGGCCTCCGGCTCCCAAGGGGAAAACCACTTTACACCCCCGGTCTCGCCACCATTCTCCCGCCCATGTCGTCGAGCCCGGTGCCGTTGGCGCCCGCGTCGGATCCGTCCAAGAGCCCCGTCCTGCCGGCCGGGGCCGTTGCCGGACTCGACGAGGCCATCACGCGTTCGCAGAGTTACCTGCTTTCCGAACTCAAGCCCGAGGGCTACTGGATCGGCGAACTCATCGTCGACGTCACCTTGGTCGCCGACATGGTCGTCTTCTACCACTGGTGGGGAAAAGTCGACCCCGCGTGGCAAGCGAAGGCCGTCCACCACATCTTCTCCAAGCAACTCGCCGACGGCGGCTGGAACATCTATCCGCACGGTCCGTCCGAGGTGAACGCCACCGTCAAGGCCTACCTCGCCCTCAAGCTCGCCGGCATCGATCCCAAGGACCCCCGCATGCTCCGCGCCCGCGAGGTCGCCTGCACCCTCGGCGGCGTCCCGCGGATGAACACGTTCTCCAAGCTCTACCTCGCCCTCATCGGCCTGGTCACCTGGAAGCACGTCCCCACCATCCCCTCCGAGGTCCTCCTCATCGGCAAGTGGTTCCACGTGAATTTCTGGGAGATGAGCAGTTGGTCGCGGGCCATGCTCGTCCCGCTGGCAATCATCAACCACTTCCGTCCCACCCGTCCCCTGCCCCTCAACGTCGACGAGTTGTTTCCGAACGGGAAATGGGAGTTGGACGAGGCCCTGCGCCCCCGGTACTTCGATTTCGGCCTGCGGAACATGTTCCTCTGGCTCGACCGCCTCCACAAACTCGCCGAATGGTTCAGCCGCCACGGCCTCCATCCCTTCCGCCGCCGCGCCCTCCGCCGCGCCGAGACCTGGATGCTCGAACGATTCGAGGGCAGCGACGGCCTCGCCGCCATCTTTCCCGCGATGCTCAATGCCCTCATCGCCCTCAAGGCCCTGGGCTACGACGACGAGCATCCCCAGGTCGTGCGCGCGCACCGGGAACTCCTGCGACTCATGCACGAGACCGCCGACTCGGTCCGCATCGAGCCCTGCCTGTCCCCCGTCTGGGATTCGGCCATCGTCTCCATCTGCCTCCGTGAGTCCGGGGTCCCCGCGAACCATCCGAAGATGGTCAAGTCCACCCATTGGCTGATGGACCGCGAGATCCGGTTCAAGGGCGACTGGATCCACAAGAACCCCGTCGACGTCGAGCCTTCCGGCTGGGTGTTCGAATTCAACAACCAGTGGAACCCGGACGTCGACGACACCGCCATGGTGCTGCTCGCGTTGCGCCAGACCCCGACCGACAACCCGCGTCGGCGCGACGAGTCGTTCGCGCGCGGCCTGAAATGGATGATGGCGTTCCAATGCCGCGACGGCGGTTGGGCGGCGTTCGACAAGGACTGCACCAAGAGCATCCTCGAGAAGGTCCCGTTCGCGGACCACAACGCCATGCTCGACCCCGAATGCGCCGACATCACCGCGCGCATCCTCGAGTTGCTCGGCTACGAGGGATGGGACGTGAACCACCCGCAGATCAAGCGCGCCCTGGACTACCTCAGGGCCCAGCAGGAACCGGACGGGTCGTGGTATGGCCGCTGG
>WBXI01000252.1 GCA_008933025.1 Verrucomicrobiota bacterium | reverse complement strand
GTCCCTCGGCGCTGGAAACCCTCAATTGCACGGTCCCATAGGCGTCCGCGGCCGAGGCGGTGAGGGTATAGGTCAATGGAAGCGTCGTCGCGAGTTGGCTGGCCCCGAGTGCCGCCGACACCTGCAGGTTGGCGGGCTTCGCCAACACCTGGACGGTCATCCCGGTCAGGGGCACGTCGCTGAGATTCTCCAGGGTCACGCTCCCGCCACGGGTCGATCCTTCCACCAACGTCAGCGTCGCCGAGGCCGGATTCACCTGGAATCCCAACAATTCGAAGGTGTCCTGCACCGGGACGCTCGCCACGCCCGGGTGGATCGCGAAGATCTCGTAGCGCCCCGCCTCGCCGGGCAACGGGGTGAAGACGGCCGAGAACAGGCCGCCGGCGTCGGTCGTCGCGGATATAATCCGCTCCGTCCCGCGCACGCGCACGTGGATGTTGACCGGTCGCCCCGGAACGCCGGCGCCCGAGGCATTCGTCGCCCGGCCATGCAGCGGCACCGGAGTGCCCGCGGGCGCGTTGTCCACGTCGGTCTGGACCGACGCCGCATAATCGGCCGTCACCGCGATCGGTCCCGCCGAAATCGTCGTGTTGTCGTTCTCGAGGATTTCCGCCACCGACTGTTCGGCATCGGTTTCCACCACCACCCAGTAATTCCCCACCTCGGCCGGCAATTGGATCTGTTCGGTGCGGTCGAACACGGCTCCCACCGCCAGGCTGCCCGAGTTCCGGAATTGGGAGACCAACACGTCGTCGCCGACCACCGCGTCGCGCGACAGGTATACCCGGGTCAGGAAATCGGCCGTGGTCGCGGACAATCCTCGGTTCGCCACCCGGTAACCGATCGTCACCCGTTGTTGCGGCGTCGCGCTGGGTGGCGTGGTCACGCTGGACACCACGAGGTTGGGCAGGTCCGTGTCGGTGACGACCAACGTGTCCAACCCGGGCGTATAACCCGCGGCGCTCGCGGTCAGGACCACCGACCGGTTCCCACTCGCCACATGGTCCGCGATGCTCGCCAACGGGACGCCCGCCGAAACCGATCCCTTCGGAATCACGAGGCCCGGCGGCATCGTCGCCGCACTCGGGTCGCCGGAAACCAGCGTCACCGCCAGATCGGCCGTCGGCGGCGTGTTCCGCGTCACGGTGACGGTGGTCGCGGGACTCAAGCCTTCCGGGACCAACTTCTGGCCGACGGACACCTTCAGCGTCGGACCGTCGTCGTCGAGCACCGTGAGGACAACGGGATCGGCCTCGCCCAGGCGCGCGCCCGAACCCGCGGCCAAGGCATAGGCGCCCACGACCACGTTGCGGGTCCCGTTCACCAAGGAATCGTCGGTGACACCCAGCGGGAAACTCCGCGAGGCTTGCCCGGGTGGAATGGTGATCCGCAACGGCGTGGTCACCAGGGCCGGGTCCGACGCGAACGGCTCGATCGTCAGCGCGCCGGCGCCGACGGGATCGCGCGTCACGGTCATCGAGGTGGCCTGCGGACCGTCCCCTTCGCTGACCGCCCGTTTCGAAAGCGAGACCACCAGCGACGGCACGTCGTTGTCCCTCACGGTCACGTTCACCACGCCGCCGTTGAATCCCGGGGCGCTCGCGCCGATGGAATAGGTGGCGTCGGCCTCCGGGTTGGCGTCGTCCACCGCATAGACGGCGAACGACACCGACGCCGCGCCCGCGGGAATCACCACCAGATCGGGCGGACTCAACTGGGCCGGATTCGAACTTCCCAACGCCACGGTCAACGGACTGCCGGTGACGACGTCCCGCGTCACGGTCAACGCCACCGTCCCGCCCTCCGTCACGCTGGGACTGGCCGCCGCCAAGGTCAGCGTCGGGATGTCCACGTTCCGTACCGTCAGGGTCGCGTTCGCCGATTCGTATCCGGCGGCGGCGGCCGCGACGTTCACCGGTTGGTCCGGATCGACGACGTGGTCCTGCACCGGATACAAGTCCACCCCCACCGACGTCTGGCCGACCGGGATGATGACCGTGCTGCTGGCCGGCGAACGGGTTCCCCGGGTGAACGACAGCTCGCGCGTGTCGCCCAGGGTCAATGTCACCGACAACGGATTGCTCCGGTCGCCGTTGCGCGTGATCGTGGCGCGCACGGGAAGCGCCGCGTCCTCGGCGACCGTCGCCGACGACAGTTCCAACGACAGTGCGATCGGCACGTGGAGGCGGTTCGTGCCGTAACCCGTGTTGTTCCCCTCGTTTTCCTCGAACACCTCGTCGCGCGCGTCCACCGTCACCGCCATCCGCACGTCGCCGGACGCCCCGCCGATGGGCAACGAAACGAAATGGGTCCGCCGAACGAATTCACCGGGCGCGAGGCGATTGGTCACGCGCAGCGTGGAAAGGGTCGGCGCCGAGGCCAGCAGGTTCTGGATCTGGACCGGATCCGACAAGCCCACGATGCCCGCATCGACCAATCGGACGGTTTCCAGCCAAGAGGCGTCCACCACCGCCGGCCCGCGATTGGTGACGGCCCAGGTCACCGGCACGGTTTGGCCCGGGAATGCCGTGTCCACCGAACCCACGTCCGTCACCGCCAGATCCGGTCTGGCCGGCAATCCCAGCGTGATCGGCCGGCCCGCCAGATTGTTGGCCTCGTTCGATTCCGGCTCCGCGTTGCCCGCGTCCGCCGCGACGAGGATATAATAAGTCCCCGGCGGATACTGGGCGCCCAAGGGCAGCTTGACCGTGGCAGTCGCGTTGTAACTCGCGCCCGCCACCAGTCCCGCCGCGGGCGCCGGCACGCCGGCCAGCAAGGTCGCGCCCGCCAGCGATCCCGGCGTCACGGCCAGATAGATCCCATCCGACCATCCCGAGGCCGTGTTCGTGGTCCCACCGTTGGTCACGGTCCAACCCACCGGAATCGAATCCCCGAACAACGCGCCGGACGGCGCGGATACCAACGCCGGAACCAGATCGGTCGAACTGATGGTCACCGGCTGCGGCGAGACATAATAATTGTTGGCCTCGCCCGCGTCCTCGACGACCTGGTCGTCGCCGTCCACGCGGACCGCCAGCCAATACCTGCCGGCGAATCCCGTCGGGAAAATCACCGTCGGCGATCGCGTCGCGGTCGCCCCGATCCCCAGCGAATCCGGCGCGGTGACACCGAGCACGGCCGTCGGATGGAGCCCTTCGGGGTTGTCGGCCAGATAGAGGGTTTCCTGCCACGGCGCACCCGCCGGGGTCTGGCCCCCGTTGCGGACGGTCCACGACACCGTCACCGGCCGGCCGGCCACGATTCCCGCGGGCGCCTGGATTCCCGAGACCACCAGATCCGCCGGGGGCGGCAATACCGTGAGGATCGCCGGCCGCGTGTTGGTTTCGCCGACGACATTGCCGATGTGGAGCCGGTAGGCGCCGGCGGAATCCGGGCTGATCCGCGGCAGGACGAGCGACCGGTTGGTCGCATCCAGGATCGGCACGTTGTCGTGGGACCACTGGAACGCCAGCGGTTGGGAACCGGAAATGCCGACGGTGAAGGTGACTTGACGGCCCTCGGGCTGGGCTTGGTCCTGGGGCTGCTGCGTGATCGTGGGGGCCACCGGCGCGAACACCACCAACGGCTGGAGCGCGACCGCCCGGTTGGTCCCCGCATCCAGGTGCTCGTACACCGCGTCGAGCGCATCCGCGAGGACCGAGAGGCTGTAATTTCCGAACAGCGTCGGCGGAACATAGACGTCCGCCGCCCCGGTATAACCCGCGCCGGACGCCAATCCGCCGGCGTGCGGAACCTCGGCGAGGACCACGTCGTCGGCATCGCCGAACACCGTGTCGGGCGAAAGCACGATTCGGTCGACCCAACTCGCCACCCCGATGCCGCCCTTGGTCGACGTGACGCCGGGCCCGATGTTCGTCACCGCCCACCGGATTGAGATCGTTTCGCCGCCGAAGGCCGACAGGGGCCCGGTGACCTGCGACGCCAGCAAGTCGGCGAAATTGCCCGCGACCGGAATCGGCGTCGCCGGAATCGAGGTGACCCCGGGCTTCTCGCCGTCCACCAGATTGACCGTCGTGACCGCGAAATACGTCGTGGCGCCGTTCGCCAATCCGGCGATGTCCACCCGGGGTTCCCGCGTCGCGACGATCGGGGTCATTCCCGCCACGCTCGAGAACGGGGCCGCGGACCGGTAGACCCGGTAGGTTTTCACCAATTCGTTGGGCTCGGAATGAATCCACGTCAACCGGACCATCCCGTCGAACGCCTGCCCGACCACTCCCCCGGGATTGTCCAGCAACGTCGCCGCCACCAGCGTGATCCCGCCGGACTCGGTTCCGAAGGTATCCACCGTGGTCAAGCGGACCGGATATCCCTTGGCGGGCAGCAACCCCGTCGCCTGGTAACTGGCCGCGGAGGACGGCAGCGGGATGGGAGTCGGGGACGGACCGAGGTAGAGATTGTAATGGGCGAGGAACGCATCGACTTGCTCCGGCGGCGCCCAGGTGAACCGCAGGGAATCGACCCCCGACACCACCACCAGATTGCGGGCCTCGCCGAGCGCGCCCACCGATGCTTTGGCGGAAACCGAGCGGACCGTCGGATTCCAATTCCCGAGGGCGTCCTCCGCCACCACCGCCACATAATAGATGTTGCCGCCGAACAGGCCGCGCACGGTGTGGCGCAATCGCCCGGCGTTCACCACCTCGTAGGGCTGCACGGACGAGACGTCGGTGAAAAACGAAGTCGCCACGTAGATCCGGTACCGTGCCACATCCCGTTGCCCTTCCTCGTTGTAGTTCGGCCAACTGAGATCGATGGCGCTGAAGGCGGAGACCGACGACGTGGCGTCGAATCCGCTGCCCAATCCCGTCACGGGATCCGGTACCGCCGAATCCGGCACTAGGATCGAGACCTCCCGGGATGCGATTTCCCGGGCCGACGAAACCGTCCGGTGTCCCTCGCCGAGATCGCGGCCCAACCCGAACCCGTCGAGCGCGACGCTATTGTCGCCCCCGGCGGGATTGAGTCCCCGCAACCGCAGGGTAAATGTCCCACCCGCCGCCAGATCGAAGTGCCACTCGACCCGGTTCCAAGCGGGATTTCCCGTCGAATAAACCGGGGAAGCCACCACGACGGTTTCCCCGTCCAGAATCTCGGCCAGGTACGGATTCACCTGCCCGCCGCGGGACGCCGCTTGCCAGCCAAGGATATAACTCCCGGGACCGGGGATCTGGATCGTCTGCCGGATGAAAGCATCGCCTTGCAGGCTGATCCCCTGCGCGCCATCCGGCACGTTTTGGTATCCCCAGCCGCTGCCATTGTTGAACAGGGCCGGTCCATTCCCACCGTTCCCCCCCGCGCTCCATCCGAACGTCTGCCGCGCGGTGTCATCCATCTGGCCCCAATACACGTAATTCCCCGTGTCCAGGGCCTCGAAGCCGGGATTGGCCAAGGCCACCGGCGCGATGTCGCGGGGTGGATCCGGCGGTTCCTGGCCGTTGAAAAGGGTGTACTCGCGCGAGATGGCCTGCGGGGCGACGACATAGGAAGCCGAATACGCCACCACGGGATCGAACCCGCCCAATCCAGGTTCCTCGCTGTTTCCTGTGGCTGGGGGACTTGGTAGAACGGCCCGGACATGATTCCGGAGAAGGCATTCGCTGGGTTGTTGCAACTGGACGACAAGTGGGAGGTGGTGGCGGCGGAGTT
>WBXI01000251.1 GCA_008933025.1 Verrucomicrobiota bacterium | reverse complement strand
GGGCAAGTCGCGGCGCGACCCGCGGGTGCCGCGGGCCAACGGCCCGACGGGGAGAATCCGGACGGGGATGGACCGGGAGCGGACGCCGAAAGCGCGGGGCGCGGGCCCTAGGGCACGAACCGACGAGCGCCCACGAGGCGCCGCTGCCAATACCCTTGGTCGTACTTGGCGAACACGACGCCCGTGCTGGTGCCGGCATGCGCGAACTCGCCGGGACCCACGACCACGCCGACGTGCGATACGGCGTCCTGACCGCGCAGGGTCTGGAAGAAGACGAGATCACCCGGTCGCAGGGCGTTGACCGGCACTTCCTGCCCGGCTTCCCACTGTTGCCCGGTGGTCCGCGGCAAACGGATGCCGGTGACCTCCGAATGCAGGGATCCGGCGAACCCGGAACAATCCGTACCCTCGCGGGTGGTGCCCCCGGTCCGGTAAGGGGTCCCGACCCACGACCCCGCGGCGAGGTGCCAATCGGTCGGGGTCAACCGATCGTAGGCAACCGACGGCGTGCGGGGAGGCGCCGGGACGGGCGCGACGACATTGCCAACGCCCCCGCGGCGGGGAGCGGACACGGCATAGACCCCCACATCCCCGGGACGATACGACAATCCCGTGCTGGTCTCGGCGGCGTTGTGGGCGCATCCGGCACCCATCAGGGCCGACAATGCCAGCAGCAGGACCGCGAGGATTCGTTGCATCGAGGGCTCCGGTTCAGCGGACCAATGGCTTGGGCGTGGGATAGATGCGGTAGGCAGAGGGCACGTCGACCATGGTCGGCTTGCCCGGCGGCCGGTACGCAAGGCCGGTGCTGGTCTCGGCTTCCTCCTGCTTGGCCTGGCCTTCCTTCGCTGTGCGGCAACCGACGGCGCCGGACGCGGCGATCACGAGGAGAAGGGCGGCAATGACTCGCGGTTTCATGAAATTCAAATCGGCTTCGAGACAGATCAATTGGCAGGACGGTACACTGCCTCGGCCTTCGGCAGCAACCGCTGGAGATCGGCAATTCGCGTGGCGTCCATGGGATGGGTCCGGAGGAACCACGGTTACGCCGCGCCCTTGGATCCGTTGAAGGCGGCGAATCGTTGCCAGAATTCCACGGCGGCGGCCGGCCGGTAACCGGCGCGCGCCATGTAGTGCAACCCCATCTCGTCCGCTTCGGACTCCTGTTTGCGGCTGTGGGGCAAGGCAACGCCGAGTTGGGCACCGAGTCCGTAGCCGGTGGCGATGGCCGCGGCGTATTTCGAATCCCTCGACGCGGTGCTGACGGCAGTGCCGAGCAACTGGAGGCCGAGTGCCTCGGTCATGCGCTCGCCGCCGTGGCGCGCGACGGCATGGGCGACCTCGTGGCCGATCACCGTGGCCAACCCGGCCTCGTCCCGGGTGATGGGCAGGATGCCGGTGTAGACCCCGACCTTGCCGCCCGGCAGACAGAAGGCATTGGCTTCCTTCGATTCGAACACGACGAATTCCCACTGGGCGTTGGGCATGTCGGCGCCGGTCACCGCGGCGATGCGTTTGCCCACTTTCTGGAGGAGCGCGTTGGCGGCGGGATCGCGCGACACCGGCACGTCCTTCTTCATCTTGTCGAACTCGGACAGGCCCAACTGCATTTCCTGCCCGGGCGAGATGACGTTGAACTGGCTGCGGCCGGTCACCGGGACGGTGGTGCATCCGGGAAACGGCAGCAGGACCAGCAAGGCGGCGGCGCACACAGCCGCTTTCAACCGCCGGGAACGGATCGAATTCATCGGGGGAAAAACAAATCGGAAGCGGGCGATTCCGCAATGTCGAAGTCACGGCCCGATGGCGGCCGGTGCCTCCCGACGCCGGGGGCTTGCCCGCCGGTGGATGCCGTCCGCGAAAGATTGGACCGATGGCGCCTTGCGAGGGCGAGGGCGCGGGCGTATCCAGCCGTCACACCATTCCCATGCGCATCCAAGTCCTTGCCCTGCTGGCCTGCCTGCCGACGTCACGATTGGCCGCGGGGGACGTGCCCGGGGTCGTGCGGCACGAGGAGATCTACGGCCGCAAATACGGCGTGGCATTGACCCTCGACGTCCTCCAACCGCCGAACCCGAACGGGTACGGCATCGTCGCGGTGATCAGCGGCGGGTTCTTTTCGAGTCACGAGGCGATCAACCCGTCGTTCATGCGGGAGATCCTCGACCGCGGCTACACGGTGTTCGCCGTGGTCCACGGGTCGCAGCCGACATTCACGATCCCGGAGATCACCGAGGACATGCAGCGATCGGTCCGATGGATCCGCGCGAACGCGTTCCGGCACGGGGTGAAGCCGGACAAGCTGGGGGCGTTCGGCGGCAGCGCCGGGGGGCACCTGAGCCTGACCTTGGGTACCCGGGGCAAGCCGGGCGACCCGGCGGGAAAGGATCCGGTGGAACGCGAATCGAGCGCGGTCCAGGCCGTGGCGTGTTTCTTCCCGCCGACCGACTTCGAGAACTGGGCGGAACCGGGCGACACGCAGGTCGGCGTGGGCAAAGTGGGGCGGACGTTCCACGCGGCGTTTGGCCCGCGTTCGGAGACGCTGGAGACGCGGCTCGCGCTGGGACCGGAGATCTCGCCGATCCACTTCGTGACGCAATCGATGCCGCCGACGCTGATCCTCCACGGGGATGCGGACAAGCTGGTCCCCATCCATCAGGCCCGGATCTTCGCGAAGAAATGCGAGGAAGTCGGGGCACCGGTGAAACTGGTGGTGAAGCCGGGCGCGGACCATGGCTGGCCGGGGATGGACAAGGATCTGGCGCAGTTCGCGGACTGGTTCGACGAACACCTCCGCGGGATCAAGCGGTGAGCGGGCGGGCGGCGGCGGGACACGGATGCCGGCCGAAACGGAAAACGGCGGCCCGTTGGGCCGCCGTTTCCATCGCGAAATGCCGGGAGGCGTCTACTTGGAGGCGCCGGGTTTCTCGATGCCGAGGAGCTCGACGTCGAAGATGAGCGTCGCGTTGGGCCCGATCTTGCCGCCGGGTCCGCGTTCGCCGTAGGCCAGCTTCGACGGGATGAAGATCTGCCACTTGTCGCCGACCTTCATCAACTGGAGGGCCTCCACCCAGCCGGGGATCACGCCGTTGACCGGGAAAGTGATCGGCTCCTTGCGCTCGACCGAGCTGTCGAAAACGGTGCCGTCGATGAGCGTGCCGTGGTAGTGCACCTTGACCTCGTCGGTCGCCTTCGGGGACGCGCCGGAACCGGCCTTGGTCACCTTGTATTGGAGGCCGGAAGCCGTGGTTTTGACGCCGTCCTTCTTGGCATTCGCGGCCAGGAAGGCCTCGCCCTCCTTGAGGTTCTTCTCGCCCGCCGACTTCTCGCGCGCGGCGGCGCCGGCGGTCATCTGTTCCCGGAACGCGGCGAGCACCTCGCGGATCTCGACGTCGGTCAGGGCAAGCTTTCCGGCCATGGCATCGGCGATGCCGGCCGCGAGGGCCTTGGCATCGAGATCGAGCTCCTGGCGCTTGAGACTGCCGCCGATGTCGGCGCCGATGCAGTAGCTCGAGCGAAGCTTGGGATCCTTGAGATCCGGTTTGTCCTGGGCACACACGACGCCCGCGAGCATGGCCGCGGCCGCCACCGAGAAAACACGTTGAATCGACATGGATTGTGCATCGGGCGCGTCGAAAAGACTCGGCGTGCCGGCGCGCAGACTCCCCGGCGGCCGGACGAAGTCAAGGCCGGCGGCCCATTTGCGCCGGGGGAAAGCATGGATCCGACGTCGGTGCCGTCGGGCGTGGGACGGCAGCTTTCCGGCATCGCAACCGGCGCCCCACCCCGGGCCATCTTGGCGGCCGCGGGGCGCGGTCAGGCCATCCCGGGCAACTTCGCGGCGTCGCAATGGGGAAGCCCGTGAGCGGCGGCCACGGCAGCGTGGGTGACGTGGCCCTCCATGACGTTGATGCCCGAGGCGAGGGCGGCCTGCCGGCGGCACGCCCCGGCAAGCCCGTGGTCGGCCAGTTCCTCGATGTACCGGAAGGTCGCGCTGGTGAGCGCCTGGGTTGCGGTGCGGGCGTAGGCACCGGGCATGTTGGCCACGCAGTAGTGGACCACCCCTTCCTCGACGAACACGGGATTCTCGTGGGTCGTCGGCCGCGAGGTCTCGCAGCAACCGCCTTGGTCGATCGCGATGTCGACGACCACGCTGCCGGGACGCATCCGGCGCAGCATGGGCCGCGTGATCAACTTCGGGGCGCGGGCCCCCGGAACCAGCACCGCGCCGATCAGCAAGTCGACCTCGGGCAGGAGTTCCATGAGATGCGCCTCGCTCGAATAGAGCGTGTGCGCGGTGTGGAGCGTGATGTCGAGGAAGCGCATCCGCTCGATGTCCACCTCGAGGATGGTGACGTCGGCGCCGAGGCCCTGGGCCATGCGGGCGGCATTGACGCCGGAAACACCGCCGCCGAGCACGACCACGCGGCCGGGCAAGACGCCGGGCACGCCGCCGAGCAGCACGCCGGAACCGCCCTGGTGTTTGGCGAGGAAAAAGCCGCCCACGAGCACGCTCATGCGGCCGGCAATCTCGCTCATGGGTTCGAGCAGCGGCAGGCGGCGGTTCACCTCGACGGTTTCGTACGCGATGCACGTGGCTCCGGACGCCATCAGGGCCTCGGTCAGCGGACGCGAGGCGGCGAGATGGAGATAGGTGAAGAGCAGCTGTCCGCGTCGCAACAGCGGGTACTCGGAGGGCAAGGGTTCCTTCACCTTGACGACCAACTCCGCCGCGAACACGGCCGCGTGGTTCTCCACGATCGACGCGCCCGCGGCGCGGTAATCGTCGTCGGAAAAGCCGGCCCCGATGCCGGCGCCCTTGCCGACGAGCACCGCGTGGCCGTGCCGGACCAGTTGGTAGGCGGCCGACGGCAGCAGCGCGACGCGGTGTTCCTGTTGTTTGATTTCCCGGGGAACTCCGATGGTCATGGCATCCGGAACCCTGCCCGCATCGCGCCCGCGGGTCCACACGGGAACGCGGGCGGTGGGTCCGGGGCTCGTGGGGCCGCCGTCGGGATCCCGCCCTGCCCTGCCCCGCGCGGCAACGCCGTCAGGTGCGTTTGCCCTGGCGCCACTTGTCGAGACCGACGGCGAGGACGATGACGAGGCCGATGATGATTTCCTGCACCTCGTTGTCCCACCCGATCTGGGTGCTGCCGCTGCGCAGGAGCGCCATGAGAAAGGCGCCCACGAGGGCACCGAGCACGCTGCCGGTGCCGCCGCTGAGGCTGGCGCCGCCGATGACGACCGCGGCGATGATGTCGAGCTCGAGGCCGACGGCGACGGTGGGGGCACCCTGGGTGAGGCGGGCGAGCTGGAGCAAACCGGCGAGACCGAAGCAGAGTCCGGCGAGCGCGTAGACGGCGACCTTGGTGGTGCGGACGCGGACGCCGCACAGGCGGGCGGTGGCCTCGTTGGAGCCGATGGCGACGACGTGGCGTCCAAAAATACTCTGGCGAAGGACGAGTGCGGTCAGGGCGCCGAGGGCGATCATGATCCAGACGCCGGGCGGGAGCGGGAAGAACCGTTCGGGATGATCGACGGCCATGAGGGCGATGACCGGCGACTGGCGCGGGATGCTGATGGCCTGGTTCGAGGCGATCGACTTGGCAAGGCCGCGGACGATGCTCATCGAACCGAGGGTGACGATGAAGGGCATGAGGCGGAAACCGGCGACCAGG
>WBXI01000250.1 GCA_008933025.1 Verrucomicrobiota bacterium | reverse complement strand
GCGGGGGCAATGCTCCGAAAGTTTTCCGAACTCCATGGCGTCGATGCGGGCGATCTGGGCGAGAAGATTTGCGAGCGATTGCGGCGGTTTGCTCATTAGTAACTAGAACGCTAGTTACATATGAACAAAAAAGAAGAGCAAACTCGTCTCTCTTCACATTTTCGTCATGCACCCCCTGCTGCTGCCGAACTCCCTTGCCATCGATGTCGACCTCGTCGGACTGGTGAAGGGGGCCCGGTACTTCCAGACCACCACGGGTGCCCCGGCCTTGGCCAATCCCGGATACCAGTTCTCGGCCTTTGTGCAGGCCGATCCGGCCAACATCGCGTCCGCCAACCTCCAGTTGCCCAACGGCTCCCTGCAGGGGCTGCCCATGGACTTCGGCGACGCACCCTCGCTGGAGGACCAACTCGCCGACGTCGCGTCCCTCATCGCGGCCTACCCGAACGGGACCTACACCGTGAAGGTCGCGACCGTCCACGACGGCAACCAAGACTTCGTCGTCACCTTTCCCCAGCAGGGCGGATTCCCGACGGCACCGGCATTCTCCGATCCCGCGGCCCTGCTCGCCGTCGATCCCGGTGCCGCGGCAACGGTGCGTTGGGCCAGTCTCGGTGGAACGGCGTTGGACTACGCGCGGGTCCAGATCATCAACGCGCTGGACAAAGGGGTCTTCAACACGCCCGAGCCCGGTCGACCGGGCGCGCTCGACGGCACCACGACGTCGACCGACATCCCGGCCGGCACCTTGTCCCCGGGCGAGACGTACACGGTGATCCTCACCTACGCGCGGGTCGTCGCGAGCGGGACGGGCTACGCGCCCTCGATCGCCGCCCGGGCCAGCGCCACCGCGGCGGTCTTGAAAACGACCGGAGCGGTGATCGATGTCCAGCAGGTCGGCATGGTGGCGGGCGCGTTTTACTCGCAGGGAACGAGCGGCGCGCCCGTGGCCGAGAATCCGGCCTACCAATTCCTCGTTTTCGTCGATTCCCAAAACCAAGGGGTGGTCGACGGTTCTCTGAAGCTTCCGGGTGGCACGGTCCAACCCCTGACCCCGAGCCTGCCGGACCCGCCGGAACTCGCGGTGGGTTTCGCGAGCGCGGCGGCCCTGTCGGCGGCGTACCCGGCCGGCAATTACGAACTCACGTTGAACACCGTCCATAATGGCCCGCAAAAATTCCCCCTCGCGTTGCCGTCGGGGGACTACCCCGCGGCGCCCGTTTTCCTGGAGCCCGCGATGTTCGCCGCGGTGAACCCGGCCGCCTCCTTGACCGTGACTTGGTCGCCGTTCGCCGGGGGAACCCATTCCGACTTCGTCCAATTCGAGGTGACCACGCCGAGCGACGATCCCGTGGTCCAATCGCCGCAACCCGGCCGCCCGGGTGCCCTCGACGGAACCGCCGTCACCTTCACGATCCCGGCCGGGGCGCTGGATGGGGGAACGATGTATTTTGCCCGGGTGCTGCATGGGAAAGCCCAGCTGGGATCGTCCAACGGGAGTTCGCTCGTCACCGGGCATTTCAGCCAGACCCGAATCCCGCTGAAAACGACCGGTCCCTCGTCGGATCCGGTGCTGACCATCGCGCAGGTCGGCGAATTCCAGTTCAAACTGCACGCCACGGGCGTCACCGGCCGCAACTATCTCATCCAGGGCACTTCCTCGCTGGCCGAGCCCGTGCAATGGCTGCCGTTGGTGAACTACCAGGGTTCGACCGCCGGCTTCGAATTCACCGACGGCGTGGTCCACGCGCAGCAATACTACCGGGTGCGCTCCTTGAATTGAACCCGACCGCGCCGACGGGTCACAACGGCCGCACGTTCCGCGGCCATTCCAACTCGAATCCGTCGTCGCGCAGGCGTTGCTGGAACTCCGCCAGCAATGTCGCGCCGGCCCGCACCGCCCGCACCGTCGTCCGCCGTTCCATCGCGAACGCCGCCGCCACGCCCGCCGCCTCGCCGATGTTCCATTCGACCGGGTGCAACCGGTAGCAACCGTTCGTGAGATGCGTCGTCCCCAGATTCTTGGCGCCCGCCAAAAGGTTCTCCACCCGCCGCGGCACCAACGCCCCGAGCGGGATCCGGAATGGCAGCGACGACACGTCCACATAGTTCCGTCCGGACGTCGAGGGATGCAGGTCGATCCGATAGGCGCCCACGCCCACCGAGTCCGGAAACGGTTCCGCCGTCACCTCGGCCCTTCCCAGACCCGTCGCCTTCATCCGGGCATCGGTGCCCACGTGGTTTTCGAGCACCGTGAATTCCGCGCGGAGCCGACGCGATTCGCGCACGTACACCGCCTTCGCCAACCCATCGGTCCCCCCGGTCACGTCGCCCCGCAACCGCAACCCTTTCCAGCCCGTGCCGCCGTCGGGACGCGGCGCCTCGGTTTGCATCCAGTGCAACAGGCAAAGACTCAACTGGCGCGCGTCCCACAGGCGCCGCCGGCGCACGGCGTCGGTCACGCCCGGCCCGATCAGGGCCCCGCCGAGGTAATCGTTCTGCGGCCAGTTCACCAGGCACACGTCGGCGCGACCGCTGCCCGCCGCCCACTGCCGCGCGTCGACCAATCGCCGGTAGGTCCACAGGTTCGGCCCGGCAATGCCTCCCTCCGGATCGAACCCGATCCGACGCGGCCCCAACCCGATGGGATCGGTGCATTCCCACGACAGCAGTTTTCCCGTCCATGGCGGCGTCAGCGCGGGCACGAAATCGCGCCAATGACCATAGCGCTCCGGGCGCGCGCCGACGTGGTCCTCGCCCTTCCGGTGTTCCATCGCGAAACACCACGTGACGGCCTGCTGGTCCATCGGGTTGGCCCGCTCGGGCGCGCGTTCCTCGCCCGTCTCCCCGCGGCCTTCCGCGCCCACCACGTGTTCAACCCGCGCCAATTCCAGCAGGTCCCCCAACTCGGTCGCGTCCACGAACCACGGGGCGGTCACCGCGACCCGGCCGTCGCCCGCGACCTCGAGGGTCACCGACGCGATCCGGTCGCCCTCGACATCCGCCGCCACGGGTCGGGCATCGCGGAGAATGACGAGGCGGCCGGCGGCCACGTGGGGCGCAAGCAGGTCCTCGAGGACGGCAAGGGCCACGCGCGGTTCGTGGCAGAGGCGGGAGACCCGGCCGTTGCCCGGATTCAGGTGGGCCATGGCCCGCGCGGCCGGCGTCAGGGCCGGATCGGACCGGTACCGCGCCCGCACCCCGTCCCGAAACTGGCGGTAGGCGCGCGTGCAGCCGAATTCCTCGATCCACGGATGTTCGTCCGGAGGGACGGCCTGGGATGTCAATTGGCCGCCGATCCAATCGGTTTCCTCCGTGAGGACGACGCGACGGCCGGCGCGGCATGCCGCGAGCGCCGCCGCGCATCCGCCAACCCCGCCGCCGATGATGGCGATGTCCGTCGCGATCTCCCGGCCTCCACCGAATGCCCGCGACGCACAGCCACCGGACGCCCACACGAGACCCGTCGCGATCGCCGTCCGACAAAGAAACTGCCGCCGTTGCATGGCGAAGGGTTGCCGGGCCGCATCCATGTCCGCCAGTCCGAAGGCCGCGAGCGCAACCCGGGGGGGCGCCTAACGTGCCGTTGTCGACCGGGCGCGGGACGATGACCCGGTGTCGGCAGGGTCGAAGACCCGGAATTCACCGGCCCGGCCCAACCGACTGCGAGAGCCAACCGTTGGATTCGGACGCGCCGAAGGGGATCGATCCATGGCGTCCGAGGCCGTCGAAAAGTCGACGACCGGCGCGACCGGAGCAGATCGGGCCCCTTGGGAACGCCGGAACCAGCCAACGTCCGGAACGGGCCCCGGCCGACGACGACTTCAAGGTGCGCCCTCCCGCCGGTGCCCGCGATTTCCCTTCTGGGCACCCGGCCGTCCCGTTCGGTAACGTCCGCGCCCAATGTCCGATGCCGTCCGTCCCGCGGCCCGCGCGCTTCTGGTGCTCGGCCGCGTTTCCAACCTGCCGACCGTCTGGTCGAATTGCCTCTGCGGTTGGCTCCTCGGCGGGGGCGGATCGGAATGGGTCCTCCTGCTCCTGGGTCTCGGCGCCAGCCTGATCTACGTCGGCGGCATGTACCTGAACGACGCATTCGACGCGGCGTTCGACCGGCGGCACCGACGGGAACGCCCCATCCCCAGCGGTGCGATCGCCGAGGCCCTCGTCTGGCAGATCGGCATCGCCTTGCTCGCCGGCGGGACGCTCGCCCTCGTCTTCCTTGGCGTCCCCACCGCCCTCCTCACCTTGCTGCTCGTGGCTTCCGTCGTGGTTTACGACGCCGTCCACAAGGCCATCGCGTTCTCCCCCGTGATCATGGCATCGTGCCGCCTTTTCCTCGTGCTGGTCGCCGCGTCCGCGGGCGACGACGGGGTCACGGGCCTCGCCTTGTGGAGTGCCATCGCGCTCTCCTGTTGGGTGATCGGCCTGAGCTACGTCGCCCGGCGCGAGAGCGTGCGGGGCCCGCTGGCGGCGTGGCCGATGGTGGTCCTGGCCGTGCCGGCGGTCCTGACCATGATCGTCAACAACCACGAGTACCGCCTCCGCGGCCTGCTTCTCGCCGGCATCGTCGTCACGTGGTCCATCCTCTGCCTGCGACACACCTTCGGCGCCCGGCAACGGAATCTCGGACGCACCGTTTCGGGACTCCTCGCCGGCATCCCCTTGGTCGATCTCGCGGCCAGCCAACCCGACCCGGCCGCGGCGGTGGTGCATATCCTGTGTTTCGCCGCCGCCCTCCTCGCCCAGCGCTTCGTCCCGGCCACGTAGCCCTTGTCCGGCACTTCGGGGCTTCCCCAACACCACTCCCTGACGCTACCACCCATCCCATGGCGCCCACCCGCGAGTACCGCAACATTGCCCTCACCGGCTTCATGGGTGCCGGCAAAAGCACCGTCGGCCATCTCCTCGCCGAGATCCTCGGCTTCGAGTTCGTCGACACCGACCGCCTCATCGAACAACGGCAGAACCGCCGCATCACCGACATCTTCGAGAAGGAAGGCGAACCGTTCTTCAGACGGTTGGAGTCCGAGGTCTGCCGCGAACTCGAAGGCGTGTCCGACCGGGTGATCGCCACCGGCGGCGGTCTGGCCGTCGACCCCTCGAATCTCGAGTCCCTCCGGCGCCATGCCTTGGTCGTGTGCCTCTGGGCCAGTCCCGAAACGCTCTACGAACGCGTCCGCCACCAGGGCCACCGCCCCCTGCTCCAGGATCCCGATTCCCTCGGACGCATCCGCGAGTTGCTCGCCGCCCGTACCCACGCCTATCGCCAGGCCGACATCCTCGTCGGCGTCGATTTCCGGGCCCCCCTCGACACCGCCCGCCAGATCGCCTCCGGTTTTCGCCGCGCCCGCAATCCCGGGACTTCCGACCGACCGGGCAGGACGCCAAGGCCGACATGAACGCGGACGGCACCGCCGGGACTCCCGACCCCGATTCCACCGTGGCCGCGCTGGTCGCCCGCGCCCTGGAACTCGGGTTCGACGCCTGTCGGATCACCACCGCGGATCCGCCGGAATCGGCTCCCCGGCTTTTCGAGGCGCTTGCCGAGGGACGCCATGCCGACATGCATTGGATCGCCCGCAACGCCGCCAAACGGGCCGACCCACGCCTCGTCCTTCCCGGCGCGCGGAGCCTCGTCACGCTCGCGGTCTCCTACCACGAGGGAGCCGTCGCCCCGGCCGTGTCCGACGGCCAACGACCCCGTGGCGTGGTGGCGCGGTATGCGCGTCGCGACGACTACCACGACCG
>WBXI01000249.1 GCA_008933025.1 Verrucomicrobiota bacterium | reverse complement strand
GCCTTAGAGGACCCCGTCGCTCGCACTCGCCGCTGCAATTCGTTGGCTTGCTCGGCGGAAAGAACTACGGGCGGTGCGATTCTCGGCATGCGACGAGATTGACATCCGAGACATATACTGTAACGTACTTAACGGTCAGTACACTAGCGGTTTTGCAGGCGCGCGGCATAAAGATCGAGGCGAAGCAGACGAGGGTATGGATTGTTTTCAAGGGATGGCATATCAAAGCGACCGAGGAGGCGCAGTGGACGCTCGAGAGTTTCCAGAAATGCACCGAGGAGATTTATGCCGAAGCTGCGAAGATCGGCATTCTTTTCGAGGGACTCGGCGTCCCTTTGCCTTCGAACAAGGTCTAACTGGTCGCCGCCGGCAACGCCGGGACTGCGTTCCGCCTCCGTTGCCGCGCTTGGGGCCCTGCGCCCCTGGCCTCGGCGTTAAGGCTCTATGAGCGCACCAGAGATCGATCCATTGCTCGGCGGCGAGATCGCACGGCGAAAAGCAATTGCCATCGAAAGTCACGCGCATTGCGGCCGGATGTTTGTGGCCTTCTCAATCGCAGGCGTTGCCTTCGGAGTTGTCGGAGCATGGTTCCTCTTGCTCCGGGAACCAATGGACCGCGAGTGGGGCGCCGCTTGCGCGGTGGTCTTTGGAACTTGGTTTATTGGCATCTGTGTCGTGTTTCACTTTTTCCCAAATCCCAGCGCCCCCAAGTGTCCCCAATGCGGCATTGCCTGGGAGGAAGAGGGGTGTGTCTGGCCCACATGGAAGCATTGTCCTGGCTGCGGCTTGAAGATCAGTGATGAGTGATGAAACTGGAACCCAAGAGAAGCCCCGACCACAGCGCTGCAGCCAAAGGCCTCCGCGCCGTTCGATCGGGCGCCGCGGGAGCTTGTGAGCGCGCTCTGCGCTCCGCCGCCGAGGCCGTCGCGGAGATCGGGCCGCCAAGCGAGACACCATGAGACCAAGGAGACTATGGCGTCATCTCGCGATGAGTTTGGGTGCCGCAATTCCTGCCGGAGGTTTCCTGTTTGGAATTCTCAACGCGGGTGATCCGGATCCCAATCCCGTCGGGCGATTCTTTTATGCGTGCATCATGGCCGTGAAGACTCCGCTCCACGCGGGCTTCCCTCCCCGCCACGAAGCCGGAGCAAGCCAATCGTTCAATGTCTGGCCTCATATAGTGATCGCATTCCTGCTGATATTCGGCTGGTTGGTCTATCGTGATTGGAAATCATCCAGGAAGCGAAACGAACCATTCGCCTGACCCCGCGTCGGCAGCCATGTTTCCGGCGGGCTCGAATCAGTCCCCGGTGTAGCCGCGCCACACCCAGACGAGGGTATCCGCCAGGGTCTGTCCAAAGACGCGGCGGTCGCAATGGCCGGTGGCGAGACTCAACTCGAAGCGGTGGTGGTAGCCCTTCCCGGCCAACGCCGCCTCGGTGCGCTTTCCGGCCATCACCCAGTTGTGATGGGTTTCCTCCGGGTCGTTGGGGCGGAGGTCCATTTCGGAAACATGGGTGTAAATGCGCAGCGGCTTCTTCGGGCCGGTCTGGATGAGCTTCATCGAGGAATGGTATTCCCACGCCCCGAACGGATACTTGGCTTCTTCCGCGGCATCGTCGTCCTGCTGGTCCACGAAGGTGCCGGAATAGGCGATGACGCGGCGGAAAAGGTCAGGACGGAACCACGCCATCGTGAGCGCCGCCGCGCCGCCGGAACTGCAACCCAGGATGGCCCGGCCCCAGGGATCGCCGGTGAAGGCGATGTGGGGATACGCCGCCCGGATCCCCGGGTCGGCCAGGACGGCCGGCAGGACTTCGTCGTTGATGAACCGCGCCAGGCGGTCGGACAGGGTGTCGTACTCGAGGCCGCGCTCGCTGTTCTTGCCGTCGTCCCCCCCGTTCTCGACCGCGATGGCAACGAACGCCGGCAGCCTGCGCTTCGGGTCCGGGGCTGCCGCCAGGTTGTCCAGGGCATGCCGCACCAGACCCAGTTGCCCGGGTCCGTCATGGATGATGAGCAGCGGGGCCCGGGTGCCGTCACGGTACGCCGCGGGAACGTAGACGAAGATCTTCCGCGCCGCGCGCACCGGCTTCTTCGCGGGCTCCAGCGTGGTGTCGTCGCCACGGAAAACCTTGCTGTCCGCCAGGCGCAGGGAGAACTCGAAGGACTTTCCCTTTGGATTGCCCCGGTCCGTGAGGTCGGGATCGACATGGTACTCGGGACCGATGGTGAAGCTGCCGTCGCCGTCCGACCCGGGATCGGCTTCGGCCAGCAGGGGCGACGCGAGGAGTCGCAGCCCGGCGAACAAACTCATCCACGAGCGAAGATGCCGAAACGGCTTGGTCACGGCGAAAGCAGGGCGTCGGGATTGCATCGCGCCCGGGAATGGACCTTCGCATGAATGGCGGCAAGGTGATTCGGGGCCCGCCGCGCCTGCCCTTGGCATTCCGAGGGACCGCCGCGATCCGGAAGTCCCCCCGACGGGCGGCATGGTTCGGCCGACCGATCGGCGGCTGTCCGGGCACACCGTTTCTGGGCGTGCCCGGAAGGGCCTTCAATAGCCGTCATGCCACGCGTAGTAATTCACGAGAAAGATCGCCCGACTCAATCCGCCGTGGCGGAGAAACGGATGGGCGGCCTGCAGGATGGCCATGATCTCCCCGCGGGACATCTTGCTGGCGCCGTCCCGCTGGGCAACCGCCGACACCGTCCGCGACACGGAAGCCATCTGCCGGAGCAGCTCCTGGAGTTCTTCGGGCGCAAGCGCGGGGAACTCGCCCTTGAGTCGTTCGGGACGGTCGATGCGCCGGTCGGGACCAAACTCGTCGTAGATCTCGTAGGCGGCATCCAGGATGGCGTCGTCCATGGGCATTCAGCGAAGCGTTGCCAGATAGTCGACCAGATCGGCGGCGTGCTGCGAACTCATTCCCTGCAGCAATTGCTCGGGCATCAGCGACGCGGCGTGTGGGCTCAGGGAGCGGATGCGGGCCGCTGCGATCGCCGTGTCGTGCCCCGTCGCGTCCCGCAACACCACGCCCGTGGCATCGCGACGGACCAGGATTCCGGCATACGACGATTCGTCGACGGTCTCCAACTGGTAGCCACCAAACCCGGGCGCGATGATTTTCGACGGGTAAAGGATCTGGTCCAGCAACGCCGCCCGGTCGTATTTCCGTCCCACCAGGCTGAGGTCGGGGCCGAAAGCGGTGCCTTGCCCCAGGACCTGGTGGCAACGGAAACATTGCGGCCCGGCTTCCCCGAAAAACACGTTGCGCCCCTGGTCGGGATCGCCCCGGAGTCCGAGGATCTCGTCCGGTTTGATGCGCGCCCCGAGCGTGACGGCCCGTTGCCCCTCGGGCAGGAAGCGCTCGAACAAGTCCCGGACCATGGCGTTGGTCTCGGTGTTGGCCCTCCGGAGGATGGCTTCCCAAACGGGCGCGGGAATCCGCCCGCGGTTCATCGCGTCCACCAGGGCCAAGGCGGCACGCGGCGACGACATCAACCGTTCCACCGGCGGTCCGATCGTCGCGGGCGTGCCCACGGCGGATTCGCCCAATCGACGCAGGCATTCTTCGTGGGCCGCGCGTTCCCCGTCCGCCGCAACCCCACCCGAGCCCGGCGACAACGTCCGGATCCAGTCGTGGACCAGGATCTCCCCGGGCACGTCGACCAACGCGGTCCCGATCTGCGGCATGTGGCCCGGTCCGGTCTTCGAAATCCGGTAGAACAACGTCGACCGGCCCGGATCCCCGGGCGCGATGACCCGGGCGTCGGGAATCGCGAAAGTTCCCTGCGACGGCACGGCATCCACCATCCGGGTTTCCGCGAGCGTCAGGTCCATGGACATCCGGGCCGCGACCGCGCCCCCCGAGTGTTCGCGGTGGCAATGGGCGCAGTTCAAGTGCAGGTAGGCCCGGGCCCGCGTCGCGAGATCCAACGCCGGATCCCGGGGATCGGGAAACCGGCCCGCCGCGGCATCCGGCGACCGGGCGAAGAGGGCTCGGAGGGTCGGCGGGGCGGACTCCGTCTCCAATTGGCGCGGGTTGAATCCGAGGAGGGCACCGGCATAAGGATTGTGGCAACGGACGCACTCGGAGCGGCTCGGGTAATGCCAGGTCTGCCGGCTGCGACCTCCCGGGGCCCGCGGATCGGCCACCTCGAGGACTTCGTCGGCCCCTTCGTCCGGCACCAGCGTGGCGTCCGTCTGTCCCGGGTTCCAACGATAGGTATAACCCCGCCACAATCCGCGGTCGTAATGCAGCAACTGGGTCTCGAGACGGCGCAGGCTGGATGCCCTGCCCCGCTCCATCTCCAGCGAAAGCGTCTTGGCGAGCACCGTGTCCTTGGGAAACACCCATTGGTTGGTGTTGTCGATCCGGGCATCCCCGGGCAGCCCCACCCAGCGCCGGGCCGTCGCGTGGTCCGCCCATGGCTCGGCACGGATCGAATAGGGGACGACGCCCGGGGCCGGCCCGAGATCGGGAGTCGAGGCCCACAGACCGGTCTCGGACAGCCGGCGCGGAAAGGTGTCGGGTGGCGTGGTCTCGGTGTTCGGCACGAGCCGGTGCAACGTGCCCCCGTAATTCAGGATATAGAGTTCGCCGGCAGGATCGGCGGCGAAGCTGATGATGTTGAAACCGGCATTGGCGATCCATTGGGGTCCGGCGACCCGCTGGCCGTCATGGCGCAGTGCCCACAGGCGCGCCGAGGCGTAATCGCCATAGACATAGGCCCCGGTCAGGGCGGGCAGCCGGCCGCCCGTATAGAAGCGACCACCGATGATGCAGGTCGCTTCCGAATGGGGGTGGTCGACCACGGGGGGCGTCACCGGGGAAGGCCCGCGCACGGGGCCCGGTTTGATCGACTGCCGGCCCTCGACGACGCTCCAGCCGTAGTTCCCTCCCGCCCGCACCCGGTGGATCAATTCCCATTTCTCGTAGCCCACGTCCCCGACCCAGAGTTCGCCCGTCCCGGGATCGAAACTCATCTTGAACGGATTCCTCAGACCGTAGGCCCACACCTCCGGCCGCGCCCCCGGCGTCCTGAGAAACGGATTGTCCGGGGGCACGCGATAGCCCTTGCCCGGGTCGGCATGGTCGACGTCGATCCGGAGCACGCTGGCGAGCAGGTCGCCAATGTCCTGCCCCGTGTCGAGTCGGTCGGGCGGATCGGGTCCCGCCCCGTCGCCCGTGGAAATGTAGAGGCAGCCGTCGGGCCCGAACTGGATGCACTCGCCGTTGTGCCCGCCGGACGGCCAGGTGATGAGGATCTTCTCCGAGGCGGGATCCGCCCGGGGAGGGTCCCCGGGGTTCACGGTGAAGCGAGAGACGCGGGACCCGTCGGGAAGCCCGGGCCTCAGCACGTAGGCGACATAGACGAAATGGTTCGACGCATGGCGCGGGTGGAACGCGATGCCATAGGCTTGGTCGACGCCGGGAATGTTGGCGCGGAGATCGAGGAAAAGGTCGGCGGCCGCCGCATCGGGATCGATCGGGAACGAAAGGATTTTCCCGCCCAATTCCACCACGAAGAACCGGCTCGATCCCGGCGCCGTGGCCAAGTCCACCGGGCCATTGAAGGCCAGCTTGGGAAAAACCCGTTCGACGCGGTACGGCAAGGGGGCCTGCGGGGAACCGGACACCCGCGACGTCGTCCATGGCACGCGGGCCAACGCCGGACCGGGCGGCACGGGATCGGCCGCCGCAAGAATCCCGGCGAACAGGGCCAGACCGAGAACGACGGCAGTCATCGCGCGGGCACCTTGCCGGCAGATGGGGGGTTCGACAACACGTGGGTTGGATGCGGATGGCGCGGTTGGGC
>WBXI01000248.1 GCA_008933025.1 Verrucomicrobiota bacterium | reverse complement strand
TGAAGACACGGGCCTTGGCGACGACCGGCCCCGGGTGGCAATCGACGAGCGCGCCCCGACAAATTCCGCGGAGCAGAACGGGTGCCCGTGGATTACCCGTACGACGAAGGCGTCGGGTCGGGATGGCGGAGACGACCGGCACCGCCCAACCAAGCTCCGCCCACTGGAGTCAGTCTTTATGAATGCCTTTTCACGTTGGGATCCATTCAAGGAAGCGGAGGAGCTTCAGGGCCGCTTGTCCAAGTTGTTGGGTCTGGCGCCGGCGCGCACGGGCAACGGCGGGCAAGAGTCGATGACCGTGGCGCAGTGGGCGCCGTCGGTGGACATCGTCGAGGACGAAAAGGAGTGGCTGGTGAAGGCGGATCTTCCCGAGGTGAGAAAGGAAGACGTCAAGGTCACCGTCGAGGACGGGGTGCTCACCGTCGCCGGGGAGCGCCGCTTCGAGAAGGAGGAGAAGGACAAGAAGTACCACCGGATCGAACGCTCCTATGGCAACTTCCTCCGGAGCTTCGCCCTCCCCGACGCCGCGGACGCCGGCAAGGTGACCGCGGAGTTCAAGGACGGCGTGCTCCGCGTGCACCTGCCGAAGACCGAGAAGGCCAAGCCACAGGCCGTGGAGGTCAAGGTCGGTTAGCCAGGGGTGCCTCCGGCGCGGGTGGGGAGGATCGGTTTCACGATCCTCCGGAGGTCGGTTCCCGTGCCGGTGGCCCATTCATTCCCAATCCCACTGCCCCATGAACACCGAAACCGCACCGATTCCCGATCCGCGGGATCCCACCGCGCCGCACGCCGCTCCGGCCCCGGTTCCACCGGACAAGGCGTCCGCGGAGCACCCCGGCTCCGGGGCTTCCCCGGGGCATGTTCTGGATGCCGCCTTGGAGGGCTTGCGCGAGCGTGGGGAGGCCGTGACCCCGACCTTGGACCACATCCTCCATCAGGTGGTCCCCCCGCCCATCCCGTAGACGACGGCCGCCCCCCGTTCCGAAGCCGGATTTCCGGAAATCCGGTTTCGCGGGGCGGACTTTCCCGGTTTGCTGCCGGCCTCGTGTCGCAACGCAGGCCAGATGCCGCCGTCGGGGGCGGGCTCGTTCTTGGAATCCTCCTCTGGGGCGGGAACAACGTGGCCCTGAAACAGATCGTGACGGTCTGGCCACCGTTGTTCGCCGGTTCGACCCGCTTCCTCGTCGCGGGCCTGTTGTTGCTGGCCTTGTTGCGCTGGTCGCGCTGGCTCGGCCCCTGGAAAGCGCCCGACGACGCGCTGGCCCATGCGTTGTGGTGGCGCGCGGGTTTCTCGCTCGCCGTCTACATCGCCGCCTGCAACTGGACGCTGCGGTTCATTCCCGCGTCCCACTTCGCCCTCGCCATGGCCACCGCGCCCGTCTGGGCGTTGTTGGCGGAAGGCCCGGCGGCCCAACCGGCGGAGCGCCGCCGCCGCTGGATCGCGACGATCCTCGCCTTCGCGGGGGTCGGGGTGCTGATTGCCCCCGCATTCCGGGCGGGAGAACGGTGGTGGGGGGAATTGCTCGGGATCGGCACGGCGGTGTTGTGGACGTGGCACAACCGGCAGTGCAAATCGGTGACCCCCCGACTTTCGGGCGCGGCAGTCACCGCCCACGCGATGTGGCGGGCCGGTTGCCTGCTGCTGCCGCTCGCCCTCGTGGAAGCGTGGGTCGCGGGAAAGATTCCCGCGGCCGATCCGCGGGTGATCGGGATGCACGCCTATTGCATCACCTTGGGCGGGGTGATTCCGTTCGCATTGTGGAACGATGCCCTGGGCCGGTGGCCGGTCAGTCGGGTCGCGTTGTTCGGCAACCTGATTCCCGCGAGCACGATGGGCTGGGCTTGGGCGACGAGCGGGGAACCGGTATCGCCGACGTTCGGCCTCTCGATGGCCCTGATCGTCGCCGGGGTCGTGCTCGGGCAGACCGATCTGGCGCGCCACTTCCGCCGTGGCTGGATCCCCGAGGAGTAACCGGGGTCCGGCCTCCGCTCACTGCCCTCTTGCCCCCCGCTCCCCGCTCCTTCCAGATTCCCGGCATGGACGTGCGCCAACTCGACGATTGCCCGCCCTTCGTCACCAAGGACGGTTCGGAGATCCGCGAACTGCTCGCCCACCGCAATTCCGCGATCCGCCAGCAAAGCCTCGCGGAAGCCCGACTGCCCGCAGGAGCCGCCACCGACGAGCACTACCACCCGCGCGCCGAGGAGATCTACTACATCACCCACGGCACCGGCCGTATCCGCATCGGGGGCGAGGAGCGCGACGTCCGGCCGGGCGACGCGATCGCCATCCCGCCCGGCAGCCGCCACAAACTTTGGAACACGGGTGGGGAAACACTACGGTTGCTCTGCTGCTGTGCGCCGGCCTACGAGCACGGCGACACCATCATCACCGAGCCATGAAGCCCGAGTCCGCACCCCACTCCCGCAAGCCGGTCACCGTCCGGCTTTTCGTGAAACCCTTTTGCCCGTGGTGCGAGGAGGCGGTCGACTGGCTCGACGAGCATGGGATCAAGTACGAGACCCTCGACGTGATCCGCGACGCGGTCGCGTACCGCGAGATGGTCGACCTCACCGACCAGGATCGGGCGCCCTGCATCGAGGTCGACGGGGAAGTGCTGGCCGACTTCGGCGTGGACGAGTTGCAACGCTGGCTTGCCGAGCACGGCTACGAAGTCTGATGCCGCGGCTTGCCCTCGCAATTCCGCGGCGGGTCCATACCCTCCGCGCCACATGACGCCCGCCCACCCGAAAGCCATCGGTGCCACGACGCGCCTCGTCGCCGTCTATGGCCAACCGATCCGTCATTCGGCTTCGCCCGCCATGCAGAATGCCGGGATCGCCATGCTCGGCCTCGACTGGCGCTACGTCGCCTGCGAGGTCGATCCCGAACGCCTTGCCGACGCCATCCGGGGCGCCCAATCCATGCATTTCGTCGGGTTGAACCTCACCGTCCCGCACAAACTCCTCGCCGTCCCGATCGTGGACGAACTCGACGAGTCGGCCCGGACCTGGGGCGCCGTGAACACCGTCGTGTTCGAGGCCCGGAATCCCGAGGGCCAATGGACGCCGATCGGGCGGATGGATCGCTGGGATGGACCGATCCGCAGCCGGGGCCACAACACCGACGCCGACGCGATCGTGCGTTCCCTGAACGAGGATCTGGCCATCGAGCCGCGCGGGGCCCGCGTGTTGCTCCTGGGTGCCGGGGGCGCCGGACGCGCCGCCGCGTTGCGCCTGGCGGACGAGGGCGTGTCGTGCCTCTGGCTGGTCAACCGCACCGAGGCCCGCGCCGCCGATCTCGCGGCGGAAATCCGCGGGCGTTTTCCGGCGGTCGACGTCGAGGTGGGTTACCCGGAGACCGACGTGGAGATCGTGTTGAACGCCACCTCGCTCGGGTTGAAAACGGGCGATCCCCTGCCCCTCGACACCGCACGGTTCCCGCTGGGCCGCGCCGACGCCGTGTACGACATGGTCTACCGGCCCGCTTCCACCCCGTTGCTCGAGGCCGCGCGCGCCGCCGGTTGCCGGGCCGCCAACGGCCTCGGGATGTTGCTCTACCAAGGCGCCGCGGCGCTCGAACTCTGGAGCGGCCGGACCGTCCCCATCGACGCCATGCGCGCCGCGCTGGAGAGCGAGGTGTACGGGTGAACGCGCGCCTCGTCGAATGGTGGATCGCGGACCCGAGCCTCTTCGGGTTGCCCTTCCATTTCTGGACGGCACACCTGCTCGTCGTCGGCACGTTCGTCGGCAGCTTCCTGAACGTGTGCATCCACCGCATGCCGCTCGGCGAGTCGGTGGTCAGCCCGCCGTCGCACTGCCCCCATTGCCAGTACCACATCCCGGCATTCCTCAACATCCCGGTGATCACCTGGCTGTGGTTGCGCGGGAAATGCGCCAATTGCGGCGCGCCCATCTCGCCCCGCTACCTCGCGGTCGAGGTCCTCACCGGCGCCGTGTTCGTCGCCACCTGGCTGCGTTTCGGACACGAGACGCCCTGCGTCGCCCTCGCCCTCTGCGTCCTCTTCGCGTCCTTCATCGTCGCCACCTTCATCGATTTCGCCCACTTCATCATCCCCGACGAGATCACCCTCGGCGGCACCGTCGCCGGATTCCTCGCCTCCATCCTCGTGCCCTCCCTCCACGGCGCCAACCGCGCCGTCGACGCCATGACCGCGAGCGGTCTCGGCATCGCCGTCGGTTTCGGCGTGGTCTACGGCATCGTGCGACTCGGCAAACTCGCCTTCGGCCGCGAAAAAGTCCCCCTCGCCAAGGACACCCGCGTCGTGTTCCACGAGGAAGGCATCGAACTCCCCGACCGCCGCGTCCAATTCGAGGACGTCTTCTACCGCGACGGCGACACCATCCGACTCTCGGGCCGCCGCGTCGAACTCTCGGACCGATGCTATCCGCAGGCCGACATCGCCCTGTCCCCGTCGAAACTCCGCGTGGGTGCCGACGAATTCCCGCCGGAAGGCGAACCGTTCATGGCGGCGACCACGGACCAACTGGTGCTCCCTCGCGAGGCGATGGGTTTCGGCGACGTCAAGTTCATGGCGGCCATCGGGGCTTTTCTCGGATGGCGCGCCACGTTGTTCACGCTGGGCGCGGGCTCGATGATCGGCGCCGTGGTGGGCATCGCGCTGATCCTCATCGGGCGCCGCGAATGGTCGAGCCGCCTGCCCTTCGGTCCCTACCTCACCCTCGGCGCCGTGATCTGGGTCTTCGGCGGCTCGGTCTGGTGGCACCGGCTCTTCGGGATCTGACCGCGCCCTACGCGAACCGGGCCGGGCGGTTCCCCGCAACGAATTGCTCGGCCGTCATCCGCTTTCCACCCTCGGGTTGAACCTCGAGAAACCGCAGTCCGCCGGTCCCGCAGGCCACCACGATCCCCTCGCGGCCCGCGCTCGTCACCGTGCCGGGTTCCCCCGACACCGATTCGTCCAGGGCGACGCGATGCACCTTGAGCAGGCGCGGGCCGGATTCGGCGGGCAGTTGGCAAAACGTTCCCGGCCAGGGCCAGAACGCCCGTGACCGGAGCCACAGCCGCCGCGCCGGTTGCGTGAAATCAAGACGACCGTCCTCGCGCGTGATCTTCCGCGCATAAGTGACCCCGTCCGCCGGTTGCGGTACCGGCACCAAACTGCCCGCGACGTAGCCCGGGATGGAATCGACCAGCAGCCGCGCGCCCATCTCGGCGAGCCGATCGTGCAGGGATTGGCCGGTATCCTCGTCGGTGATCGGCGTCCGCGCCTCGGCGATCACCGGCCCCGTGTCGAGCCCGGCATCCATGAGCATCAAGCTGACGCCGGACTCGGCATCCCCCTCGGCGATGGTCCACTGGATAGGCGCGGCACCGCGCCAGCGCGGCAACAACGAGGTGTGCACGTTGAGGCAACCGTGACGCGGCACGGCCAGCATGGCGGCCGGGAGGATTTGCCCATAGGCGGCCACGGCGACGAGGTCGGGCGCCAGTTCCTTCAGCCGCGCCAGAAATTCCGGGTCGCGCGCCTTGGCCGGTTGGAACACGGGAATCCCGCGTTCCAATGCCTCGAGCTTCACCGGGGGCGGCGTCAATTGCAGGCTGCGGCCGGCGGGCTTGTCGGGTTGTGCCGCCACCCCGACGACATCGATGCCCGGGGTGGAAGCCAATGCCGCGAGGACGGTCCGCGCGAGCGCGGGCGTGCCCATGAACACCACGCGGAGGGGCGGGCGTGCCGGCAAATTGCCACCGGGCGATGTCGGGCGGTCGTGATCCATGAGGCATCCACTCTCGACCGCCAGCGACGGCACGGGCAAACCCAAACCCCGGCCTGACGACGCATCCGCGCCCGGCGCCTTCGGACTGCGGTGGCAAGGCCTTCGGAAGGCCGCGACACCGCTTTCGAAACCGGGCGTGGCAACGGGACTGGCCGAGCCTCGTCGCACAGCGGCGTGGGCGTCGCTGACGCTCCTACCCTCCGCAC
>WBXI01000247.1 GCA_008933025.1 Verrucomicrobiota bacterium | reverse complement strand
GGTCGTCCTGTCCCTGCTGCTCGCGGGCAACGCCGCCGCGGCCTCCAAGCCCGCGAAGGCCGAGAAAGCCGCCGCGTCCGAAGCCCAGACCACGTTCGCGCCGTTGCCGGAAGGCCACGCGTTGGCCTCGGTCTGGAACGACCCGGATTTCGCCCGGCGCCTGGTCGGCAGCTATGGCTTTGCCTCGGAGGCCGAGCCGCGCATGACGCCGGAGGAACAAGCCGTCTATCGCGACAAGGTCGTCCCGCTCCTGCGCGAAGACCCCCGGAAGGCCGTCGCCGTGCTCGAGGGCCTCGCCAAGCCGTCGGCGTCCGCGGTGTTCGACTTCACCCTGGGCAACATCCATTTCCAGACGGAAGACCTCACCAACGCGGTGAAGCACTTCGGGGCCGCCCTGGCGAAGTTTCCCGACTATCGGCGCGCGCAGAAGAACCTCGCCTTCGCCCTCGTGCGCGACGGCAAGTTCAAGGAGGCCATCCCGCCGCTGACCCGGACCGTCGCGTTGGGCGGCGCCGATGGAAAAGTCTTCGGCCTGCTCGGCTTCGCGTACCTCAACCAGGGACGTCCCGCATCCGCGGAAGGGGCCTACGCCCAGGCACTCGTCTTCGAGCCCGAGAACCTCGATTTCAAACTGGGCGCGGTGAAATGCGCCGTTGCCACCGCGAACTACGACCATGCCCTGGCCCTCCTGGACGAGGTCCTCCTCCTCAACCCGGAACGCGAGGCCCTCTGGACGCTCCAGGCCAACATCCACATCCAGAAGGACCAACCCGCCAAGGCCGTCACCAGCCTCGAAATCCTCCGGCGCCTCGGCAAGGCCAAGGCCCAGAACCTATACCTTCTCGGCGACCTCCACATGTCGCAGGAGTCGCGCGACCTCGCCCTCGCCGCCTATCTGGAGGCCATCGCCAAGGACGGCGGGCAGAATCCCGGCAAGGCCGTCCGCGCGGCGCAGATCCTCGTGGGCCGGGGAGCATGGGACGAGTCCAAGAAGCTCTTCGCGTCGATCCGGGCCGGTGCCGGGAAACTCGCCGATGCCGACGACCTCAAGTTGCTCAAGCTGGAGTCCAAGGTCGCCATGGCGACGGGGGCCGGGGCCGATGCCATCGGGGTCCTCGAGAAGATCGTGGAGCGGAATCCCCTGGACGGCGAAGCCCTCCTGCTGGCCGGGGATTACTACGCGAAGAACGAGCAACCGGAGAAGGCCGAGTTCCGGTTCGATGCCGCCGGGAAACTGGTTGGTTTCGAGGCGGACGCGTTCGTCAAACACGCGCAGCTCCTGGTGCAATCCAAGAAGTACGCGCGCGCGGCCGAACTCCTCCACAAGGCCCAGAAGGCCAAGCCTCGGGACAACGTGCAGCGTTATCTCGAGAAGGTGGAGCAATTGGCCCGCGGCGGGCGCCCATGAGCGCGCCCGATCCCCGCCATCTTTCCGGTTCTTCCTTCATGAGATTCTCCATCGCCGCCGCGCCCCGGATCCCTTGCGGCATCCCGGGCCGGCGTGGTTCCCGCGGTGCCGTGGTCCCGGCCCCGTCCGTCGGTTGGATCGCCGTGCTGGCGCGCGGTTGTCGGGCCGGGTTGGCGGCCCTTTTCCTGTGGGTGCTTCCGGCATCGGTCCTCGCCCAGGACACGGGCACGGTTTCCGGCGTCGTGGTCAGTTCCTGGGACGGCGCCCAGTTGGCCTCGGTCGCCGTCACCGTGCGGGGCACCACGCTGGCCACCCAGTCCGATGCCAGTGGCCGGTATCAATTGAACGGCGTCCCGCCCGGCGAACACGCGCTGCGATTTTCCAAGTCCGGTTTCGCGTCCGCGGTCGTGACCGACGCCCGCGTCCTGGCGGGCCAGACCACGACGGTCAACGGCAGCCTGCGCCCGGAGTTTTTCGAACTCGAGGAGTACGAGGTCACCGCCGAGGAGTTCACCCAGCAGGCGGACCAGATCATGGTGGAGCGGCAGAAATCATCCACCATGATGGAAGCGCTCGGTTCGGATTTCCTATCCCGCGTGGGCGCCGGCAACGCCGCGGAATCCATCACCAAGGTTTCCGGCGCCACCATCGTCGAGGGCAAGTTCGCCGTGATCCGCGGCCTCAGCGACCGCTATGTCAGCACCACCCTCAATGGCGCGAGCATCCCGTCCGCGAATCCCTATCGCCAGTCCGCGTCCCTCGATCTCTTCCCGTCCCAGGTGATCGACCGGGTGGTGGTGGCCAAGACGTTCACGCCGGACCAACCGGGTGCCTTCACCGGCGGCGGCATCGACATCGTCACCAAGTCTTTTCCCGAAAAGGCCTTTTTCTCCGGATCGATCGGGACCGCGTACAACACCCAGGCCAGCCTCAACGACCGATCCCTCGGCTACAAGGGCGGGGGACTCGACTGGCTGGGGGTGGACGACGGCACCCGGGCATTGCCCGATGCCCTTGTCGGCAAGGTCATCCCCTCGGTGCCGATCTCGACCGGCCCGACCAATTCGGCGAACTACAAACGGATTCTCGGCGACGCCGTCCAGTTGGACCAATTGACGCGGGCGCTCGGCCCGACGGACTTCGCGCCGCGGCGTGAGGCGGCCCCGCTGAACCACAACCTTTCCCTTTCCGGCGGGGGCACGACGAAGGTCCTCGACGGGCCGCTCGGCTACTTCGCCGGCCTGAGCTACAAGCACGACTATTCGTCCTACGAGAACGGCGTCTCCCGCCGCTACCAGCAGGGCACGGAAGTGAAGAACAGCTACCGGGATGCCCGTTCGCTCAGCGTCACCGACGCGGCGGCGATGATCAACCTGGCCTATAGGCCGTTCGAGGAGCACGAGCTCGGATTCCTGTTCTTCTACAACCAAAACGGCACCGACGAGGCCCGGATCCAGGACCAGGGCTACGAGGCCAACGATCCCACGTCGACGTTCCGCAGGTTCAACCTGTATTGGACGGAGCGGAACCTGAATACCTACCAGACCAAGGGCGAACACCGGTTCCCCGACGCCGGCGGGCTCAAGTTCAACTGGTTGGTCGCGCTCACCCAGACCACCCAGGACGAGCCCGACGCCCGTTTTTTCAACGACAACGACAACCACTCGGGCCGTGGGTATGAAACCGGGGCCAACAACCCGATCCCGAAGGATCCGACCCGCTATTTCC
This sequence comes from Verrucomicrobiota bacterium, assembly GCA_008933025.1. Taxonomy (GTDB): domain Bacteria; phylum Verrucomicrobiota; class Verrucomicrobiia; order Limisphaerales; family UBA9464; genus UBA6176. Next base: position 2,948 of record WBXI01000247.1, on the reverse strand, counting down.
GCACGCTCGACGAGCACAACCGCAACGTGAAGCTCGACTGGACCCTTCCGTTTCAAAGCTGGGTGGAGTCCGAGGGATTGGTGAAGGCGGGCTTTTTCGACAGCCAGTCCCAGCGCGGCTTCGACGACCGCGCCATCTTCTACCCGGGTACCGGCGGGTATATGGACGATCCCAATCAGTTCCTCGCGCCCGGCAACCTGGGCCTGGTCAGTTCCCGAACCAATGGGCGCAACGGGAACGTGACTTTCAATTTCGGCCACGTCATCCAGGCCTTCGACAGCCGCTACGACGGCGACCAGGGCATCCGGGCCGGGTACCTCATGGGCGAATTGCCGCTGGTGGGAAAACTGCGGTTGGTCGCGGGTGCCCGCTACGAGACCACCGACCTCGGGGTGCGCTCCGAGAGTTATCTAGCCAGCAGCGTCACCGGTTTGCGCACCAACCGCGCCGAGATCGTCGGGTCGGACATCCTCCCCAGCGTGGGACTGGTCTACGGCATCAGTTCCAACATGAATGTCCGGCTGAACTTCAGCCAGACCATCGCCCGGCCCTCGTTCCGCGAGGTGGCCGCGTACTATGGTTACGACCCCACCATCGGGGATTTCATCGAGGGCAACCCGGAACTCCGGATGTCGTCGATCCAGAACTACGATCTCCGCTGGGAATGGTTTCCGAGCCCGGGTTCCCTGCTGAGTGCCAGCGTTTTCTACAAGGACCTGAAGGACGCCATCGAGCGGGGCGACCGCAAGGTCGACGCGGAGGTGATCACCTATCTCAACCGTCCGAGCGCGAAGCTCTATGGGTTGGAGCTGGAGGGGCGGAGGGATTTGGGATTCCTCGGGGATTCGTGGAAGGAGTTCAGTCTCGGGGGCAACCTCGCCCTGGTTCAGTCCGAGGTGAAACTCTCGCCCGAGGAGTTGGCCAGCAAGCGCCCGTTTTTTCCGGGACTCAAGGACACGCGCCCGCTCTACGACCAGTCGCCCTACATCGCGAACGTCGACCTCGCCTACGACAATCCGCGCACCCGCACCACCGCGGCACTGATCCTGAACGTGGCGGGTCCCCGCATCGCGATCACCAAGCTGAACGCGGACGACGTCTACGAACAGCCGGCGCCAACGCTCGACTTCGTGCTTTCCCAGAAGGTCGGGCGGCACGCCACCATCAAGTTCTCGGCGAAAAACCTCCTCGATCCGGAGTTCGAACGGACCTACGGCAAGAACAGTTCGCTGCTGTACTCGTCCTATACCAAGGGCCGCGCGTTCGGCCTGAGCTTGAACTATGACTTCTGACCTTCGCTCGGCCGGGCGCCGGGCCGTGGCGCTCGCCGCCCTGCTGTGCGGGCTGTCCGGGGTGTTGTTCCAGCCCCCGGTGGCGATCGCCGGCAACACGGACCGCCCGGGGATCCCCGAAGCCATGGCCGCCGGATCGATCGTGGTTCCCGACGCCACCAACGAGGTCCGTCTCCGCGTCTATACCGACCCCTCGCCGGGCGCCGCCCGGGTGTTCAACACCTTCGATGTCGTGGGATACGGCGAGACCCTGGTGCAGGGGCCGGATGGCGACGGATTCCGGCGCTGGATGGCCGGGTCGAAGGCGGGGGCATCCCCGCACTCCGTCCTCGTGAACGGTGTTGGACCCGAGTTGGCAGTCGGTGCTGGCCCGGCAACCATCGAGCGGGCCGCCGGTCCCGGCTGGCATTGGGTCGCTTTCGACGCCGCCGGCCCCTACGGGCGAGCGCTCACCGGCTACCGGCGGGCGGTGTTGTTCGTGGAACCCGACCTATTTGTGATCCATGACCATCTGGTGGGCCGGGATCCCGCGCGGGTCGCCATGCTGTTGCATCCGCCCGCCGCCACCCGCGTGGACCCGGTGTGGGGCGATCTCCGGTTGGAGTTGCCGAAGGCCGGACTGACCATCCAGACGCCCGCGGCGCGCAACCGCACGCACGTCTGGGAACGGGTGGACCCGGCGGCCGACCTGGTCTTTCCCGGGACCGTCGCCGTGCGGATGTCCGCGACCAACACGACCCCCGTCATCGACCTCCTGACCGTGGTTGCCGTCCATCGGGCGGGCACGCGCCGGGACGGGGCCACCAAATTCCTCGAAAGCAACACCGCCGTGGGTGCGCGGATCCATCGGGATGGCCTGCCGACCCTGGTGGCATTCCGGACCGGACCGATGGGCGGCCAGGCCAGCCTCACCGGTTTCGGGTTCGAGGGACCGGTGGGCGTGAGCGTCTTCCGGCCCAAGCAGCGCAACGTTCATCCGGCAAATTAGGGCTCCGTCCAATGGCCCGCCCCGGAATCCCCGGGCGACGAGTTGCCTGTTTGTCACGTGTTCCCCATGAGCCCGTCATCCGCCCGTGGGAAATGTAAGTCCGACAACGGACACCTAACTCGGAGTCAACAATGCTTAGAACTGTGAAATCCCTGCTCAAGGCCCTGCTACTCGGCTCGGCTCTGCTCGCCGCCCTCGTCACCCGGGCCGACGTGATCCAGGTCACGTCGAATCTTTCCGGCACCGTCACCTGGCGGAGCACCAACGAATACGTTCTCAACGGATTCATCTACGTCCTCGCGGACGGCGTCCTGAACATCGAGCCCGGAACCGTCATCCGCGGCAAAGCGGGTACCGGTCTGAGCTCGAGCGCCCTCATCGTCACCCGCGGCGCGAAGATCTTCGCCAGCGGCACCCGCGCGAAGCCGATCGTCTTCACCTCGGAAACGGACGACCTGACCGACCCGAACGACCTGCCGTTGTGGCAACGGGGTCTCTGGGGCGGGTTGGTGATCTACGGCAAGAGCGTGCTGAACACGGTGGCCGACGTAAGCGGGGCGGCGGCGAGCCCGAAGTACGACGTCTTCGAGGGATTGCCGGACAACCAGGTCGGCGGGCAATTCGTGAACCGATTCGGCGGCAACGACGACGAGGACAACTCCGGCGTG
>WBXI01000246.1 GCA_008933025.1 Verrucomicrobiota bacterium | reverse complement strand
GATTATGTCACCAAGCCGTTCAAGTCCGAGGAGGTGCTGATGCGCGTGGAGACCCACGTGAAGATCCACAACCTGACGCGGGCCCTCGAGGGCAGCAACGGGGAGCTCGCCGCGAGGAATTCCGAACTGCAATCGGAGAAAAAACGCAGCGACGATTTGCTCCACATCATCCTCCCGCACGAGGTCGCCGAGGAACTGAAGGCCACCAGCGGCGTCAAACCGCGCCGGTTCGAGAACGTGGGCGTGCTGTTCTGCGACATCGTCGGATTCACGGGCTACTGCGACCGCCACGCGCCGGAGGAAATCGTCGACCACCTGCAGGCGCTGGTGGAGGCCTTCGAAGGCATTGCCGGCGCGCATGGCCTGGAAAAGATCAAGACCATCGGGGACTCCTTCATGGCCGCGGCCGGGTTGGCCGGGCCGGTCGCGAACCCCGCGCTGCAATGCGTGGCCTGCGGACTGGCCATGATCGCCAAGGCGCGGGAGTTGGCGCCGCACTGGGAACTGCGCGTCGGCGTGCAGGTCGGGCCGGTCATCGCCGGCGTGGTGGGCCGCCGCAAGTACCAGTACGACGTCTGGGGCGACGCGGTGAATACCGCCGCCCGCCTGGAAAACGCCGCGTCGGCCGGGTCGGTTTGCGTCACGACATCCGCGTGGCGACAGGTTGCCGACCATTGCGAGGGCACCCACCAAGGCTCTGCCCAGATCAAGGGCAAAGGCGAACTCGACCTCTACCGGATCGATCGCCTGCGGGTCCCGTTGGCGACCGCCTGAGTCCGTCGGAGGCGCACGCACCGGCGCCGTGGCAACGCGTCGCCACGGCGCCCCGAGCATCGGTTACCCGAGTGGGGGCGGGGTCGTGCCCCGCGGACCGGTCCGTCCCGTCACTTCTTCTCCACCGACAACTCGATGATCCGTCCCGAGGGACCATAGGATTCCGAGCTGTTGGTCGCGCGGGAATACTCGGCGATGAACACCTTGCCGGGCCCGCCGAGATGCAGGTCGATGGGTCGTCCCAAGGGCGCGAGGATGGTGTGGACGTGCGCTTCGTAGCGGCCCTCGGCGTTCCGTTGCAAGGTGGCGCGGAGGACGTCGAAGCCCGAATTCTCCTTGGGGCTTCGGATGAAGTTGCCGAAGCGGGTCAGGAGCAGCGTGCCGCGGTAACCCTCGGGAAAGCTGTCGTTGAGGAACACGATCCCACCCGGGCCCGAGTGGGGATCGAAGGTGTACATCGGGGTCCCGGCAAACCCGCCGTCGGGTCCGAGATTGGGGATGGGCAGGGTGAACTCGAGACCGGGCGGTGGTTCCGGCGACGTGGGGTAAGCCTTTTTGGTCCAGTCCGCGAAGCGATACGGGAATCCGTAGTGGCGTCCGCGCTCGATCTGGTTGAGTTCCTCGGGCGCATCGGCATCGGGTCCGTTCTCGGTGGCGAACATCTCGCCCTGGTCGTTCCAGCAAAAGCCGTAGGGATTGCGGACGCCACGGGCATGGATTTCCAGCACGGGATGCTCGGCGGCGGGATCGATGCGCCAGATGCAACCGGTGATCGGGGTTTCGCCGCCGCCGTACCATTCGCCCCCGGTGCTGGTGAGGCCGCCGTCGGTGCGGCCGCCGTTGCCGGCGTAGAGGAATCCATCGGGGCCGAAGGCGATGTTTTCGACCGCATGGATGTAGGCCGGGCTGCCGGGATAGTTGGTCTGGAACCACGGCTTCAGCCCGACGGGATTGCCGTTGAGCACGCCGGTACTGCGGTAGATCGTGACGATGTTCTGCGGGGGCAGGTTGGACCGGTTCTGCTGGTTCGACGCCACGTACAGCCGCTTCTGGCGATCGAGCGCCATGCCGAGGACGAAAAGGGGGCCGCCGATATCGCCGGTCCGGCGTTCGAGGTAGCTGTTCGCGGAGAGGAGCAGGCGCAGGCTGCCGTTGGCGGGATCGAGGCGCCAGACGTCGCCGCCTTCGGTCAGCACGAAGAGGGGACCGCCCTTGCCGTCGCTGGCCAAGCGGACCGGCTTGAACGGCAACCGGACCACCTCGCGCAACCGGAAGCCGGCGGGTGCCGCGGGCAGGGGCGGGTATTGGTTCGCACGCTGGAGTTTTTCGAAGGTCGGATACGCGGTCTTGGCGCGTTGGTCGCGGACCTGTTCGGCGGTGACGGTCGTGCCGCGATTGCCCCAACTGCGGAGCACGTAGCTCAACACCGCCGCCAAATCCTCGTCGTTGAGCATCGCCGGCGGCATCACGCCGGCGTAGCGCCGCCCGTTGACGGTGATTTCGCCGGCCAATCCCTCGCACAGCGCCCGGATGCTGCGGTCGAGGTCGCCCGCCAGAAAATCGGACTTGGCCAGGGGCGGGAACACCCCGGGAATCCCCGCTCCGTTCATCTGGTGGCACGCGAAGCAATTCTTCACGTACAACTCGCGGCCGCGCTTGGCGTCGTCGCCCGCCGGCGTTTCGGCCGCAACCAGTGCCGATGCCATGCCGAGCACGGCCACCAGGCCCACGAACCATCGGCGCGCGACGGTGGGGATCGACGGGATCGCGCCGGTGCGCGGGAAGACGAGCGCGTTGTCAGCCGCGGTTGCCGTGATGAACGCCAGTGAATTCATTGGTAGGAAGGAGCCCCGCTCCCCACGGGGGGCGGGACGTGCCCCTAAGAGTTCCACGGATTGGGCGCTCGCCAACGAAATTCTGTCCGACGAACCCCGGTCGGTCGCGTCGTCCACCGCGCGAGCGTCCGACCGCAGGCGCCCCTCGCAACCCGGGAGGGGACGCCTTCGGGCGATCGTCTCGCCCCGCGGGTACCGCCGGTCAGTGCTTCCAGACGACCCGTGCCACGGCGTCGTTGGTGGAGGCTTTCGTCGACCCGCCATGGGTGATGAAGTAGATGGCTCCGTCCGGTCCGAGACGGAGAGCCACGGGACCGGCCGCGACGCCCTGCAGGAAGGGTTCGCTCTCGCCGGGCTTGCCCGTCGCGGGATCCACCGGGGCGCTGCGAACCGACTTGCGGGAGAAATCCGCATAGAAGAAAGCCCCGTGGTACCTCGACGGGTAGCCGCCGCCCGCGGCCGGGGCGCGGTAGATGAGCGCGCCCGTGCAGGAGGCGCCGGCATTGCGCTTGTACCCGAACCAGGGCGACGTGAACCCGTCCACCCGGTTGGTGCGGGAGAACGTCGACCAACCGTCGCCAAAGACTTTGGGCCACCCGTAATTGGCGCCGGGAACGATGCGGTTCACCTCGTCGTGGTCGTCGGCGAGGTCGCCGCCGTTTTCCGCCAGGAGGATCAGACCGGTGGGGGCGTCGTAGTCGAGCGCCCACGGTTGCCGGTGCCCGCGGGTATAGACCAGCGGTTGCGCGGCCGGGTTCCCGGCGAATGGATTGTTGGTCGGAACGGAGCCGTCGAACCCCATGCGCACCACCTTCCCCCGCAGGTCGCCCAACGATTGCGCCTTGTTGCCGGGGTCGTCGCAGTACTGTTTCAGCTTGGCGTTTTGGTTGTTCTCGCCGGTGGTGGCGTAGAGCAACCGTTCGCCCGGGTGGGCCAGGAGGCCGCCGCCCACATGCTGGCCCGCCTGGTCGCCGACCCACTCCAGCAACGTTTTCTCGCCGGCCGGTTCCAGGGCGGCCTTGGCGCCCTCGCCGACGACCGTCCAACGCACGATGCGGGCCCGGTATTGGGACGGGGCATGATGGGTGTCGTGGTACGAAAGGAAGACATGCGGGGTCCTCGGGAAATCCGGGTGCAACGCGACGCCGTGCAACCCGCGGTCGCCGCTGACATCCGTGTCCACGCGGCCAACCCGGTGTGCGGTGCGCGCCACCGTGTCGATGCGCCACAGGTCCCCGGCGCGGCCGGTAACCCAGGCCGCTCCGTCGGAAGCGAAGGTCAGGTCCATCGGCTCGCTCACCAGCTCGGGACCGGCGACGACTTCGACGTCGAAACCCGGCGGCAAATGAACCTCCGCGCGGGCGGTGGAGAACAGGGCGAGGGTCGCGACGGCGACGGCCAAGAGGCGGTGGCGAGGGGGCATGTGGAGCGGCACCGTGCGTGAATTCCGGACCTCCGTCCAGATCCGTGGTTCTCCGACGACACGCCTTGTCCCGAGGGCATTCCGGCGATCGCGAAGCGAGGTTCGGGAGGCGCGGCGGCCATCGCGGGCGGCGGGGCAGGGCGGACCGGCAGCGATCCGGAAAGGCCCGGCCAACAAAGCCTGCGTGGAAAAGACCCGCCGGCATGGTTGCATTCCGGTCATGGCGCGGCGCAGGACGGGACCGCTCCGGTCTCGCGCCGTGCCAGCGGGGCGCTTCCTCGATACAGGACCTTGTCCTGATTCTCGGATGGTCTCCGCGGTGAGTCGACTCTACTGCGGCAATCGGAGCCGATAAAACCGCGTGGGATGCCCCGTCCATTGGGGATCGCTGAAACGGGAGGTGCCGCCGCTGATGACGTTCGTTCCCACGGGAGTCCAGACGGGTTCGCCCAGGTCCGGGGAAGCTTCCACCACCGCTTCTTGGCCGTTGGCCCAAGAGATGGTGAAGCCAAAACCGGCGGGTCGTATTCCAATGGAGCCGCCGCCGAGGATCACCGGGTACGGAAGCGACCACAGCGCGGTCGGACGCCCCCCGAATGTCGCGCTCCAGCCCGTGGCCCCCGGCAAATAATAGACCGTCAGGCCGTTGTTCCCGACGAACTCATTGGCCGACTCCAGGGCGGGGGCGTTGCCCGTGGAATGGAGCCCCGTCAGACCGGTGCAACCGGCGAACGCACCGGCCCCGATTTCCGCGACGCCATTGCCGATCGTGAGGTTGGTCATGCCGGTGCAATTGACGAAGGCATCGAATCCAATGAGGGCGACACCGTTGCCAATCGTGGCGCTGCCCAGACCCTTGCAGCCGGAGAACACCCTCCAGCCAATGCCGGCCACGCCGTCCGGAATCGTGATGTTGGCCAGGTGGTTGCAATCCATGAACGCCCTTCCCCCGATGTCGGTGACGCTGTCGGGGATCGTGATGCCGCTCAATTGCGTGCACCCCGAGAATGTCCCATCCGCGATCCGGGCAATGCCATTGGGGAGCGCGACGCCCGCCAGACTGCCGCAGTTCTCGAATGCTTGGTCGCCGATGCTGGTGACACTGCCGGGAATCGTGACGCCGGTCAGTTTGTCGCATCCCTGGAACGCCGCGATGGCGATGCTGGTGACACCGTCGGGAATCGTATAATCGCCGGCTTTGCCCCCTGGGTATTGGACGAGCCTGCCCACGCCCGCGTCGAACAGCACCCCACCCACCCCGCGGTAGGCGGCATTGCCGGCGTCGACCGTGATCGCGCCGAGGCTGGTGCAAGCGGCGAACGCCCCGTCGCCGACGATGGCGACGCTGCCGGGGATCGCGATTGCGGTCAGTCCGGTGCAACCGTGGAACGAGGCGTTGCCAAGGCTGGTGACCCCGTTTGGAATCACGATGCCCTTGAGGCTGCCGCAATCCTGGAATGCCTGGTCCCCGATGCTGGCAACCCCTTTGCCAATCGTGGCCGTGGCCAACTTGGTGCACGACCAGAAAGTCCCGAAACCGATCCCGGTGACGCTGTCCGGGATGGCGATGGCGGTCAGTCCGGTGCAGCCACGGAATGCAGAGTTTCCAATGCTGGCGACCCCGCCCGGGATCACGATGCCCTGCAGGCTTCCGCAGTTTTGGAATGCCTGGTCCCCGATCTCATGGACGCCGTGGCCAATCGCGACGGCGGACAGCAGGGTGCACCCGGAGAACGCGGAGTTCCCGACGCGGATGACACCGTCGGGGATCGTGATGCCGGCCAGATTCGTGCAACCCGAGAAAGCCCACCCACCGATGCCCACCACTCCTTTGCCGATGGCAACGACGGCCAGACTGCCGCAGTCCACGAATGCGTTGTCGCCGATCTTGGTGACGCTGTCGGGGATCGTGATGGCGGCCAGCTTGCCGCAGCGCTCGAAGGCTTGGTCGCCGATGCCCGTGACGCTGCCGGGGATCGTGACGGTGGCCAGACTGGCGCAACCACGGAACGCAGCATTGCTGATGCTGGTGACGCCGTTGGGAATCGTGACGCCGGCCAGTTGGGTACAGTCGGCGAACGCGCCGTACCCG
>WBXI01000245.1 GCA_008933025.1 Verrucomicrobiota bacterium | reverse complement strand
GACCTCCGCCAACGAGGGATCCTACCGGGTGGTCATCGCCAACTATGCGGGTACGGTGTCCAGTTCCCCGGTCGCCCTGCGGGTCCTGACTCCCGTCCTGTTCGGCAACCCCTTGGTGTCGCAGACGGTCACGGTGGGCAGTCCGGTGACCCTGGATCCCGGGGTCGGCGGCACCCCACCGCTGGCGTTCCAATGGTTCAAGAACGGCGTCGTGCTTCCCGGTGCCACCGGTCCCACGCTGGTTTTGCCGGCGGTCCAATTGTCCGATGGCGGGAGTTATACCGTGGTGGCGGCCAACGAAGCCGGGAGCAGCGAATCCGGTCCGGCACTGCTCGCCGTCGACCTGCCCGACCTTGCCCTCACGGACCATTTCGCGGACCGGCAGGTGTTCACCGATGCCTCGTTCGTGGGATCGACCAACAACCTCGCGGCCACGGTGGACCCGGGCGAGCCCCGGCACGCGGGGAAGGCCGGGGGTAAATCCCTCTGGATGACTTGGCGCGCGCCCGCCTCCGGCGTGGCCACCTTCCGCACCGTCGGCAGTGCGTTTGATACCCTGCTCGCGGTCTATACCGGCACGAGCGTCGAGGGACTCGCCGAAGTGGCCAGCGACGAGGATCGGGGCGGCTTCCTGACCAGCGAACTCCATTTCAACGCGGTGGCCGGCACCGATTATCAGGTCGCCGTGGATGGGTTCGCCGGTGCCTCGGGGCAACTGGTTTTGGGCTGGAATCTGGATTCCGCGGCGGCACCGCTTCCCGTGATCAGCGGGCAACCGGCCGACACGCTCTCCCCCTTGGGCCTGCCGGTCGCGTTCAGCGTCATCGCCGGGCCCCCGGGCGTGACCTACCAATGGTGGGCCAACGGGGCACCCCTGGCCGGGGCCACGCAGTCGACGCTGTTGTTGCCGGGCATCAGTGCGGATGCCGCCGGGACCTATTCCGTGCGGGTCACGGCCCCCGGCGGCGGCACGCTCGAAAGCCGCGAGGCCTTGCTGGAAATCACCTCGGGCATCGATGCCGGCACTGCCGCGCTTTCGGCCAACAAACTCGAGGATCTATTCGCGGACAATCCGGTCGGCCCAGTGGGTGCGGCAGGGCGTGCGGCCGCGTTGGAGGGAGTCGGGCGTCCCGCGGGGTTCGCGAGTCTGGCTTTGGGCACGGCGAACACCCAGTTCTTGAATCTCACCGGGGCGACGACCGAGCCCGGCGATCCCGCGCCGTGCGACGTCATCGCCGGGGGTTCCCGCTGGTTCCGGTTCCGGGTGCGGACGGCCTGCCGGTTCGCCCTGGCGACGACCAACAGTTCGTTCGACAGCGTGCTGGCGGTGTTCACCAACCGGTTTGCCCTGGCCCAGATCGCGTGCAACGACGACGTCCTGCCCGGGGGGAAGACCAGCTTGGTGGTGTTCAATGCTCAACCGGAGGTGGACTACTTGGTGGCCGTGACCAGCAAGCGGGGCGAGACCGGTGCCTGCGGGTTGACGTGGCGAACCACTTCCGGCGAAGAGGCCGATGCGGCGCTCCAACTGGACGCGGTCGGGGTCGGGGACGACGGGCATTTCCAGTTCCGCCGGACGGTGGTGCCGGGCGTCTACGATCTGGGCCGGGGGTCTGGCGTGGAGGCGCCGCATCCGTTGATGCGGACCAACGTGCGGTCGGGCCTGTTCCTGTTCCGCGACACGGAACCGGTTGGGGGAGAGTCCAAATTCTACCGACTGGCGCCCGCGGTGCCGTAACGGACCCATCGGGGGATGATCTCGCCTCCCCACCGTCCTAGAAAGCGAAGCAACCTCAAGGTGCCCGCCCGATTGGGGAGAAAGAAGATCTCGGCCCCTTTGCTTCCGCCGGCCGCCCTCGGCGGTACCCAGTCCCGTGGCTCTATAGTCCGAGCGGCAAGCAGGCAGCAATTGCTGCCTTGCCGGGCGACGCACGCCTTCGGCTAGTCTGCGGGAAGGCGTTTCGTTCCCAGAGGTACTCGCCGCGACCCAACCACCGACACCCCGTCCTAGGGATCCATCGCGTCGTTCGACCTTGAAGTGATTGGTTGCGGGGGTAGATACATCCAAATCCAAACCCACATCAACCCATCGCCATGCGCTTCTTACAACGATGCTTGTCCGGGATGTGCGTGGCTTGGTGGTGCGGAATCGCGGCCGTGGTGGCGGGCGGCATCCCGCTTCAGGAGCCCCGGGGGATCGCGTTTAGTATCCATCTGCCCGGCGAGGTCGCATCGATTGCCCATGTCCGCATCGATCGGATTCATGGCGACCGGCAGACCCGCGGCTTTTTCAAGATCGGGGTGTTCCCGTTGCTCGTCGCCGAGGGCGTTCGGATCGAATGCAAGGATCCCGCCCGCCTGGCCGAGGTCCTCGTCGAGACGGGCCGTGGCATCCCCGGGCAAGGTGCCCGGGGTTTCGTCGAGTTCCGCCGATTGTCCGTCTTTTTCCCGGACGATGAGGGGCCACGGTTAGAGGCGGGCCATGTCGCGTTCCCGAGCCCCGACGCCTGGCAACTCGGCAGTGGCGTGCGATGGCAGGTTCCCGGTGGCGTTGTCGGACAATCGGAAAACGCCGTGCTGCGGATCGGCGGCAGGGATGCCGGATGGGTCGCCGGTCATAGCGGCACCAATTCCTTCCGCATCTATCTCCTCCAGAGTTTTCGTCCGTCCCCAAACCCGAAATCCACACCATGAAGCTGCATTTTCTGCTCCGCGCGTTGGCCATCGCCCTGGGCTGCCTGTCGGCGGCCGGCCAGACCCCGGAGGAATTGATCGCCCAAGGACGGGCGTTTCTCGTCGCCCGGGATTACGTCAAGGCGGACGAGCGGTTCGTCGCGGCCTTGGTGGTGGCCCCGGCCCACGAGACCGCGAACGTGTTCCGTGGCCTGAGCCGCGTGCTCGCCTTGCCCGAACGTCCGGCCGTGAAGTCGATGCTCGACCAGTTGGGTGTGAAGGCCACGAATCGGAATCTGCTGCACTGGGCGGCCGGGTTGCCCACCGACACCAACGGGATTCCCTTCGCACCGGCGGGATTGAGCGCGCAGACGGTGACCGACTCGTGGAGGACTCACGTGGTTCCGGAACTTGTGGCGGCGGCCGCCAATTTCTCCCGGGTGTCCGACCCTGGATATCTCCTGACTTTGACCGCGGGTGAGACGACCACGGTGGGCGTCACCGTGGACTATGCCGACGTGCAGATGCTGCGCGCGCTATGTCAGGGAGCCGCCTATGTGAGCCTCACGTTGCACGAATGGAACTGGGACGCGCAGTTGGCGTCGGTGCGCGACTTCGCCACCAACCACAACCACTCGGCCGAAGCCTTCCTTGCCGCCCATCCCCAACTGTTCGCCTTCGAAACGGCGGCGGATCTGGTCACGGGCCGGGAGGCCTTCGTGGGGTTGACGGCGAACTACCTCGTTGCCTCGGAGTTGATCCAAGCCCGGCCCCTCACCGTCGACCGCCTGTTCAACCGGGACGACGGGCAATTGCGCCGGGAAGCGGGGTTTCGGCAGGCACTGTCGGGGCTGCGGGATTCGCTGGATGGCCCGCGGGCGATCCATGGGTTGGCCGGCGGGACGATCCAACTCGGGAAGCAATTCGCGGGTGGGTTCGCGCTGCGGTCCTGGCTGCCGATGCTGTCCGGAAACAGCTTTGTCCTGGGTACCTTGCCTGACCCGAGTCTGGGCGGCTTGCTCCAGGGCTTCGGAGCGCCGCAAATCGAGGAGTTCCTCACGGGATCGTCCTCGGGCAAGGCCCTTGGGCTGCCCGCGGTATCGCGACTGGGGATTCCGGAGGTTTCGGAATCGAAGCTGTACCTGCGGTTTTCCGTTCTTCGCGGACGGGCGTATGGGTTGGAAACGAGCGAGGACCTCCGGCATTGGCAGTCCGCCTGTACCGCCGTGGGGCAGTCCGAAACGGTGGAGTTCGACGTTCCTCCCGGCGAGCACCCCGGATTCTACAGGATCCATGCCTTGTCACGTCCCCCGAATGACGACTACGCGGGCCGGGTACGGTTGGAAGGACAGAACGCGGAGTTCTCGGAATCGTTCGAGGGCACCGGTAGGGAATCTGGTGAGCCCCAGGCGCACTCCGGGTTTCACACCCTGTGGTGGGAGTGGACCGCGCCAGCGGATGGCTGGGTGGTGTTGGAGGATGCCTCCGGGGGTAATACCAGCCTTGCGGCTTACCTGCCCCCTTCCTTTTCCGGGATGGTGCCCGTTCCCGCTCAGAATATCGGTTCTCGTCGGATGATGTTCGAGGCGCCGAAGGGCCAGACCTACATGATTGCGGCCGGGAATTGGAACTCCGATGGCCAGATCCACCTGCGCCTGAGCCAACGCCCGAGTCCGTCCAACGATTTCCGCAATCAGGCGCAGGTGTTGTCGGGTGAGAACGCGGTGGCCGATGGGTATCTTGCCGGCGCCACCGCCGAGGGCGGCGAGGGTGCCCACGGGGGAACACCGCCGGGACCGTCGGTTTGGTATCGGTGGACGGCCCCGTCGTCGGGCCGCTATCGACTGACCATGGTTTCGAGCAATGGAGGCGCTTTCGACGTGTACCAGGTGTCGGGCAACGAAGTGTTGATAAAGCCGGGCGCCAGCGGGACCGGGGTGGCGAATATCGACGTCGCAAAGGATGTCACGCTGCTTGTCGCCGTTTACCCATCCTACGGGTTGGCGCCCGACTTCCGCATCGAGTTGAAAAAGGTCATCCCGCCGCCCAACGACGATTTCGCCCAAGCCGCCGTTCTGGTTGGTGCCAGCGCGAGTTATACCGGCAATATCGAGGGTGCCGGGCGCGAGTCCGGGGAGCCGTACCACGCCAACCCCTTGGGCCAGGCCGGCGGCACGGGTGATCGCGGGACGGTCTGGTTTCTTTGGGTGGCACCCAAGAGCGGGGTCGTGGACATTTCGGTTTCCGGGAATGACGGAAATGCGATTGCAATCCCCTATGTGGGCGCGGATTTGGCGCATCTGGTCCCGGAGTTGGAGCCCGACGCCGCCATCGCGTGGAGTCCGATTCGGTTTCGGGCCGTCGGCGGAACCACGTACCATTTCGCCATGGAGGGCATGGGCGACTTTGGCGGGGCGCTCGGTGCCTATCGGTTCGAACTGGTGCTACGCAATCCGGTGCCGAACGACGACTTCTCCCAACGCATCCCGATTCTGGAAGACCATGCCACTGTCGCGGGCGACAACGGGCATGCGACGGTCGAGGCGGGCGAGCCTTCGAAGCAATTCGCCTCGGTGTGGTGGTCTTGGAAAGCACCGGCCAATGGCATTCTCCGCCTCCAAGTGAGTCGCGCGGGCTTCTACCCCACACTCACCTTGTTTTCCGGGACCCAATTGGCCGATCTGGTGACGATCCAAGGCGCCGGGTCCATCATGCAGCAGCAGGTGGTCGGTGGCGTGTCTTATGCGATCCGGGTAGACGATCACGGCGACGGAGGGCGATTTCTGCTAGGATTGGACTTCCAAGCGGTCGAGCCCGTCGCCAACGATGCCATGGCCAACGGAACCATTCTGAGCGGTGTCGTCGTCCATGCTGCCGGGGGGAATGTCTCCGCCAGCAAAGAACTTGGTGAGCCCGCCCATGCCGGGAACAGCGGCGGCAAATCCGTTTGGTGGACCTGGACCGCTCCCGGCAACACAACGGTGACGATCGACACCTTCGGCAGCTCCTTCGACACGGTTCTGGCCGTGTACACGGGAACTCAGGTTGGAGGTTTGTCGCAGGTTTCTGCCAACGACGACGCGGCCGGAGGGTCCACCAGTCAGGTCAATTTGTCGGCGAATGCCGGCGTGAGTTACCGCATCGCGGTGGATGGATTTGCTGGGTCGAGTGGGACGATCGTGCTGAATCTGGTTGCCGTCCCGCGCTGAAGGACACTTGGGCGTCCGCATGCGCCTCATCGAGACGGCACCGGGCGCCTCTTGACATGCCCTTCCCGCGCGCGAAGCGCCTTGGGAGTGCGCTGGCAAGGCCTTCGGAAGGCGGCGACAGCGCTTTGAAGCCGGGGGCGACCAGAGTTGGACGACGGGTCCGGTCGCAAAGACCCTATGGCCTCGCGCAGGGCTCTTGCCGAGTCTGGCGCTGTGGAGAAGGGGCGATTGGTCCGCCATACGTGGGTTAGTCCCCGCGAGCGGAGAGCAGAGCCACAAGGTTGT
>WBXI01000244.1 GCA_008933025.1 Verrucomicrobiota bacterium | reverse complement strand
GTGGGGAAACGTTTCCCTCAGCACCGTCTTCCAGAGCAATTGCCCGTTCGAACGCCGGATCGCCATCGCCACGAACTGGTGCCGGTGGGTCACCCCGACGTTGTCGTGGGTGCCCGGCGCATGGTCGAAAACGGGTGGCACCGGATCGCCGACCGGCATGGCGGCGACGACGAACACCCGGTCGCCGCAGACGATGGGGGAGGAATGGCCCTTGCCGGGCAACGCGAACTTCCACCGCACGTTCCGGGTCTCGCTCCATTCGATGGGAGGATTGGCATGGGGCGCGACGCCGGTGGCGAGCGGGCCATGCCACGCCGGCCACGCGTGGGTGAGGTCGACCGTCCCCGCGGCCGCCGTCTTCGGGTCGCCCGCGCGCGTCGGCGCGACGAACAATCCCAGCAGCAGGGACAACAAAGCCGCGGCAATACGGGCTCGGTGCATTGGATCGGCAGGGTGCGGCGCGTTCCGCCCCGTGCCAAGGATCCCTTGCCGGTCTTTCGCGGGCGCATCGGGGAACCGTGCTTCCGCCCTCTCTCGCCGACCGTCGCGGTGCGGTTGCCGGCCCCGAAGGACGGATGCGTCCGCGGGCGTCCGTCGGTTGTTTCCGTTGCCAGAATTGACCGCGGCCATTTCAGTCCGTCGCACTCGTCGTATGATTTGCATCCTGGCTGGTCGGTCGTGGGCATCCTTGTCGCGGGCTGGCCATCTGGCCGGCCTCGCCGGACTGTTTCTCGCGGGTTTGTGGACGCCGTCACTGCGCGCGCAGGCGCCCTCGCGCAAGGCACCCCTCGAGCTTTCCGCGGCCACGAACCACAATCTCGCCATCGTCCGCTCCGCCCTCGGGAAGAACTTCCTGATGTCGGCGTCGACCATCGCCCAGGCCGGCGCCCCCACCAGCTACGCGCTCCAGGGCAAGATCGTCCGCTTCGAACTCTTCCACGACGGCGTCGATCTCTACGAGGCGGAGGACGGCCTCGTGGTCACCAAGGACCTTCCCGCGCGACGCCTGCTGGCGACCTTGCCCATCGTGTCGGCCGAAGCCGACCGTATCGTCGTGGATTTCAACCGCGGCATGCGCCGGGTGTTCACGGACAGTTGGACGTCGCCCGGCGACACCCGGCACGACCAAGTGCTCGAGGTTCCCGAGAGCCGGGTGTTCGCGGTGGAGCAACGCGACGACTTCCTGGTGATCCGGCAGAGCGTCCAGGCCCGCAGCCGCGAGGCCGACGCGGACCGCGAGGCGCGCTACGAGGTGCGCTACGAGGTGCGCTATTTCTTCTCGGCGTATACGCCGGCGGCGAATCCCGGCCGCGAGCAGGCACCGGCCGACGTCCGTTACGCGCGCTTCTTCACGAGCCCGACCATGGTCGAGCCGGTCACCGGCCGCGCGACGCAGAAGATGGCACGGTTCGATCTCTCCAAGCCCATCCAGTTCTACTACAGCGCCAACACCCCGAAGGAATACGTCGAGGCGGTGAGGGACGGCATCCTCTATTGGAATCGGGCGTTCAAGCGCGAGGCCATCAAGGTGGAGCGGGCGCCCGACGGCGTCACGGCGCCCGACGCGCGCTACAACATCGTGCAATGGGTGCCCTGGGACAACGCGGGCTTCGCGTACGCGGACGTGCTGCTGGACCCGCGATCGGGCGAGTCGCGCCATGGGCAGGCCTACATGACCTCGGTGTTCGGCGTCGGCGGCCGGGCACGGGCACGGGCCGCCCTGCGGGCGATGCTGGAGTTGGCCAACGACAAGGCGGGCGAGAAGAAGATGCCGGCGGGCGGGCGGGACGGCGCGCGGTTGGGCGTCGGCTTCCTCGAGTCGGCGAGCGCCTGCCGGATCAACCCGGGCGAGTTCGCGATGCAGTACGCCGCGGGCCTTCAGGAACTCCTGGCCAACGACCAGTTGGGCGATGCCGCGGTCTTGCGGGCTTCCCAGGACTACGTGCGCGAGGTGGTCGCCCACGAGGTCGGCCACGTCCTGGGATTGCGGCACAATTTCGCCGGCAGCCTCGGGTCCGACCTCACCCACCGCGAACTCGACGATTGGTTTAGGGCCTATCTCGCCGACCGGGGCACCGGGGCGTTCTCCAACCGCCTGAGCAGCGCGTCGACGATGGAGTACAACGATTTCAAGGCCTCCGCGTTCATCGGTTGGAAGATGCGCACCGAGACCAATGCCTTGCCCCACGACGTGGCCGCGATCCAGTGGGGCTATTTCGACGCGAAGGAAGCCTCGGAGAAGAAGTTGCTGTTCGGCACCGACGGCGGCTCCGCGGTCTGGGGCGACGTCCTGACCTTCGACTACGGCGTCGAACCCGTGGTCGGGGCGTACGGATCCCTCTCGGCCCGGTTGCGGAACCTGCCGAATTCCGTCGTCGAGGAATTCATCCGGGCCCGCGCGCCCCGCGATCCGCGCGACCGCGTTCCGCTGGAGCAGGTGAATCTCGCGGCGAACGGCGCGGCCCTGCTGGTCGCGAATGATGTCGCCTCGATGCTCTCGTGGTTCCGGGCATCCGCCCGTTCGTTGAAGGTGGAGAACCGGTTCGAGTTCATCGGCGAGCTCAACCAGAAGGAGCGGGCCAAGGCGCACTGGAAGAGCCTCGCCGAACAGATGGAGAAGCTCGGGGGAATCGACCGGGCCTTGTTCGCGTTCCTCCCGCTCGACCTCAAGCTCGAGACCAAGGGCGAGCCGATGGGCGTGCAACCGGCCGAGAAGGTCGCCGCCGCCGCGCTCGCGGCCCGGCTGGAGAAATTGCTCGATTCGCCCGCCTACACGAACTGGGTCGGGCTCGACGACAAGAAGTACGTGTTCACGAAGGACGAGAAGGAACTGATCGTGAAGCGCGGCAAACGGTACTTCGAGGAGTTCGAGAAGGATTTGGTGAAACTGGTTTGCGTCCGGCTCGAGAACGCCCCGCGCGACCTGGGCATCGAGGCCACCGGGATCGCCGGCGAGGACGATCTCGCGGCGAAGTTGGAGCGCCGGATCGTGGAGTTGGCCCGCCTGGTCGTGCTGGCAAAGGACGACGACCGGCCGATCAAGGGCAAGGTGGACCGGAGCAACGTGGAGGTCGTGGAGTTCAAGTACGACCAGGAGTCGCGGTTGGCGGCCGCCAAGGCGCTCAACGACAAGACCGGCACCTTCCGGGGCTGGGCGACCGACGCGAAGGGGGACTTGAACAAGGCGCTGAAGGACGACGTGGATGCCGCGTTGAACATCGCCAACCTCAAGGATTTCAAGGATTCGAACCTCTCGCGTCCGCTCCGCGAGTGGTACCTCCGGCAACAGGACATCCTCGGCCTGCTCCCGCCGCGGCCCGCCGGGAAATAGGCCTTGAACCGCCCATGGGGCGTGGTTTGGCGGGCCCTTCTCGGGTCCGCGGATCCGGCAAGTGGGGAAAAGGGACCGCGGACATGTCCGCCAAGACGTCGGGGTGGGGCAGGGGAACCGGGTTTGGCTGCAACTTCCCGTTTGGCAATCCGGGTGTTCCTTGGTCCGAGGATCAGTCGGACGGGGCCCCCACCGAAGGCAACCGGCTCCGGACCCGAACGCGCCCGGCCTGCCGCGACCGCAACCGGCGAAGCGCGTTCCGCAGATGCGCCCCCAGCACCCGCGCGCTGGGAATCGCGTCGCCCGCGACCAGCACGCGGTTCTCGAATCCCTCGAATTCCACGGCCAGGGTCGATCCGAACAGCGATGCCAGTCGGGCCAGATCCGGCGGCCACGTGTTGTCGGCGCGCGGCAGCAGGTTGAACACGGCGACGCCGCCGGGCTTTAGCTTGGAGCGGATCAATGCCGGCAATTGCTCCCAGCACACCGCGGGTTTGATCACGTCGCCGTCGACCGGCACGGACAGGTCCTCCACCAGCATCGCGAAGCCCCGCGGTTGCGCGCGCAGCCAGGCCACGGCATCCCCGTGGGTCCAGCGGACGGTTCCCGCCCATGACCCGCAGTGCTCTTGGAACAATCCGTGGCTCGTCCGGTCCAGGTCGACGGCATCGACGGCACCCGCGAAACCCAGGCGGCGGAGCGGGGCCATCATGCCGCCGCCGGAAAACCCGAGCACGCCCACGCGGCCCGTGGGTTCGAAGATCGCGATCAGGGCGGCGAGCACGTCCCAGACGCTGTGCGTGGCCCCGGGACGCGATCGCAGTTCGCTGATCACGACGCCGTGCTGGCTCAGGCGGAGCCCGCCGCGGGTCCGCACGAAGTCCGGTCCGTTCATGCCGACACCTCGCGGGCATCCGCGAGGCCGGGGACGGCGGAATGCAGCGCCGCGGCGACCACGCGTCGCCTGGATCCGTTTCCCGAGGATGCGGTCCTGGAGCCGCCGCCACGGCCGCGCGGGTCACGGACATGGGAGGGGATCGGGAGGGATGGAGGCACGGGGCACGCTACGGTTCCCGGTTCGGCGCATCAAGTCCCCGGGGGGGCCGATGTCCGGTCGTTGGCGGGGCGTTCGGTTGCATCGAACACGGCGTGTCTCTAGGATCGCGCCATCGCCCGTTGAATTCCGCGGGTGGATGCCGGCCGGACGCGGTGGGGAGTGGGTTCCATCGACGTTGCCGTGCCGGACGTCGCCCGCGGACGTCGCATCGCTGCCTTGTACGAACATCGTGTCTGGAGTCGGTCGATTCCCTTCCGCAAATCATGAAGAATTCCAATGCATCCCGATCCCGTCCGGGGCTCGGTTTCACGCTGATCGAGTTGCTGGTGGTCATTGCCATCATCGCGATCCTCGCGGGGATGATCCTGCCCGCGCTGGGCAAGGCCAAGGCACGGGCGCAGCAGACCCGCTGCATGAGCAATCTCCGGCAGATCGGGTTGGCCCTCGTCCAGTACGTGCAGGATTTCGGTCGGTACCCGGGCCATTACTACGTCCCGACCCAGCGGATCATCTATCCCTTCCGGTTGATGCCATACTGCGCGAGCAACATGGCGGTGTGGAATTGTCCGGCCGAAAGCGCCAAGTACTATTGGACCAACGACGCCAAGACCGCCGCCCCGTTGGTGCTCACCCCGAGCACCGGATTTACCTACGGCTACAACGACTGGGGTGGGGTCAACGAGTTTACCAAGCCTTACCAAGGCCTGGGTGGTGACATCGGCGGCGGCGCCGAACCCTGGAACATCGAACCCCTCGAATCCCACGTGAAGTCGCCGTCCGACATGATCTGTCTCGCCGACAGTCGGTCGGACGCCGTCTGGGACACCGCCATTGATCCGGACGACGGGGATCCGAAGGGGCCCGAGCAGTCCGAATGGCCCAGCAGTCGGCACGGGGGTTCGGGAAAAGCGAAGCCCGGCAGCGGCAAGGTGAAGTCCAGCGAGGGCGGCGGCGCGAACTTCATGTTCTGCGACGGGCACGCCGAGTTCATCAAGCAGGACAAGGCCGTTTCGCGGGATGTCGCCATGCGCCGTCGTTGGAACGCCGACAACGAACCCCACATCGGGCAATGAACCCAGAAGCGGACGGACGCGTTGCCGGTCCCGGGGGGCGAGGATTCGGGCCGGCCTCCGGAAGATCCCCGGCCTTCGGTACCCGCCATCGCGAGACACCCCGCATTCTCCTCGCCTTCCTGGTGCTCGCCTGGGTTTTTCCGATCGTCGCCCGCGCCGCCTCGCCGGACTTCGGGGTCGCGCTCGAGGAAACCGTCCGGAATCTTTCGGCCCTCGTCCGGACCGACACCGTCAGTCCGCCCGGCAACGAGACCCGCGCGGCCGAATTCCTGAAGGCCATCCTCGAACGCGAGGGCATACCGGCCGAGATCCTCGCCGTCGAACCCGCCAGGGGCAACTTGGTCGCCCGGCTCAAGGGTTCCGGCAAACGACGGCCGCTCCTGCTCATGGGCCACACGGACGTGGTCGGCGTCGAACGCGAAAAATGGACGGTCGATCCGTTTGGCGCGGTGCAGAAGGACGGCTTCCTCTACGGCCGGGGTGCCATGGACGACAAGGGCATGACCGTCTCCTTGCTCGAGGTCTTTGTATGGCTCCGGCGACTGAAGGTTCCCTTGGATCGCGACGTGGTGTTCCTCGCGTGCGCGGGCGAGGAGAGCAACACCCAGGTGGGCATCGACTTCATGGTGAAAGAGCATTGGGACAAGATCGCGTGCGAGTTCGCCTTCAACGAGGGCGGACGCATCCGGGAGGAACAGGGTGCCGTCAAATACGTGGGCGTCGCGACGGCCGAGAAGGTGCCGCGC
>WBXI01000243.1 GCA_008933025.1 Verrucomicrobiota bacterium | reverse complement strand
GGCGTCCAGGACACGGCGGAGGTCGGCCTGACCAACGTCGTCGTGGTCCTCTACAACGCGGCCGGCACGGCCATCGCGACGAACAGCACCGGGGCCAATGGTACCTATACCTTCGGCAACCTGGTGGCGGGCACCTACAAGGTCGCCGTCGCCCCGCCGCTCAACTACGGCCCGACCTTCGACGCCGACGGCCTTGCCACGGCGAACAACGCGACCGTGACGGTGACCTGGGGCGAGGCGCGGCTGAACGTGGACTTCGGCTACGTCTACACCCCGGGCTCCGGACGCATCGGCGACTTGGTCTGGGTCGACAAGAACAGCAACGGCCAACGGGACGGCGGCGAGACCGGTCTGCCGAACGCCACGGTCCGGTTGTACAACCAGACCACCGGGGCGCTGTTGTCGACCACGGCCACCGATTCGAACGGTGCCTACCAGTTCACGGCTTTGCCGGCCGGTTCCTATGTCGTGACGGTCGCGTCGCCGGCGGGTTATACGCCCACGTCGGATCTGGACGGCGTCCGGACGCCGAACACCACCGTGGTGGTGCTGGCGAACGGTCAAGTCCGGCTCGATGCCGACTTCGGCTACATGATCACCGTGAATGGCAAGGGCATCGGCAGTTCGCCGGGCTTCTGGTCCCACAACGGCACCTCGCAGATCACGCCGAACGACCTCGCCGTGCTGAGCGCCCTCAAGTTGGTCGACGACAACGGCGCCGACGCCGATTGGGTCGATCCGACGACGGGCGCCTTTGGCGGCGCCTACAGCAAGGACCTCGGGACGGCGCTCTCCGACTTCAGCAACTACGAGGCGAAGTCGACGGCCATCAACATGGCCTCCCAATTGTCGCGTCAACTCGCGGCATTCGTGCTCGACCTGCGTGTCGGCCAATTCCCGTCGACGCAGCTCATGAACTGCTCGGTGGTCGCCGGCGGCAAGATCACCGCGGCGGACCTGATCACCTTGGCCAACAACGCCCTCCTGGTGGACACATTCACCCCCACGGGCGACGTGAACCGCGCCTACCAAGAGGCGATCAAGAACGCCCTGGAATCCGGCTACATGACGTACGGCGTCAAGTAGTCGGTCCCCGACGGGCCGTGTACCGGGGTCGATCCCCGGGCGGTCCCGACTCCACGGGCGCCGCCGGAGCAATCCGGCGGCGCCCTTTTCCATTTCCCTGCCGGGTCTCGCGCCGGTACCCGGGACCTGGCTGCCTGCTGCGCGGCCCCGCGTGAGCCGGGCGTGGCGTCCGGTTGGCGCCGTCGGGCATCCCCCCGACGGTGCCCCAGATTCGGGGTTCACCTCGGTGCCAACCCCGGGCAGGCTACGGGAATGTTGTTCCACGACCGCCCCCGAATCGGGTCCCTCGCGCTCGTCGCGTGCTGGTGGCTCGCCGTCATTTCCCCGGCTGCGCTCGCCGTGGACACGGGGATCCAGTCGCCCGACGGGGTCATCGGTTTCGCGGCCGCCAGCCCGGCACAGTCCGCCACCTGGGAATACAAGCCGACCCGGTGGGGCAAGTATGACATCGAGGCCGTGGTGAGCGACGCGGCTGCGGATGCCGAGGTGCAGGTGGAGTTCGCCGGCGAGACCATCGTGGCCAAGGTCGCGGACGGATCGCCGCGCGGGGGCGACGTCGTCGTGGCCGTGGGACGCCGCTATCTGGCGAAGGCCGATCCTTTCACCCTCCGCGCGTCCGCCCGGAAGGGTTCCCTCACGGTGAAATCGGTGACCCTTCGGCCGGCACCGGAGGGGGACCCCATCGTGGCGTTGCCCACCGGGGAGATCCTGTTGCGGGCACGCGACGGGACGACCCACAGCGTGACGATGCGCTACGAACCGGCAGCCATCAAAAACTGCATGGGCTACTGGGTGAATCCGGCGGACTGGGCCGACTGGCAATTCGCGACGAAACGTGCCGGCACCTATGAGATCGAGGTGTGGCAAGGTTGCGGCAAAGGGCAGGGCGGCAGCGACGTCGCCGTCGACGTGGGTGGAAAACGATTCGAGTTCAAGGTGGAGGAAACCGGGCATTTCCAAAGTTTCCTTCCCCGCGCGCTGGGGCGGGTGCGGTTGGAGGCGGGTCCGCAGGTGCTCGCGATCCGGCCCCAACGCAAGCAGGCCGGGGCGGTGATGGACATCCGGCAGATCCGGTTGGTGCCGGTGGACGCGACGGCCGGGGCGAGCGACGAGGCCAAGGCCGTGATCGGCGCGCGGCGTGTCCTGGTCCTCGGCGACAGCATCACCTACGGCGGCGAGTGGGTGGAGTTCGCGGAGACCTGGATGCGCCTCCAGTACCCGTATTCCGAGTTCGAGTTGATCAACATCGGGCTACCGAGCGAGACCGTCTCCGGTCTTTCGGAAGAAGGGCACGCGGGGGGATCGTTCCCGCGACCCGACGTCCACGAGCGGTTGGGACGCGCTTTGGAACAGGTGCGCCCCGACGTGGTGATCGTGTGCTACGGCATGAACGACGGCATCTACTTCCCGTATTCGGAAGAGCGTGCGGATCGGTTCCGGAAAGGAATGACCCGGTTGCACGGGCGCGCGGTGGAAGCGGGGGCCCGGGTCATCCACCTCACGCCGCCGATGTTCGACGCGCTTCCCTTGGCGGGCAGGACCCTGCCCGAGGGGCGCGACCGCTACCCGTCGCCTTACGAGGGCTACGACGATGTGTTGGCGCGCTACGGGGAGTGGTTGTTGGGCCAGAAGGAACGGGGATGGGAAGTCGTGGACATCCATGGGCCGATGCGTCGGTTCGTGGATGGAAAGCGGGGCGACCAACCGCGGTTCACGGTAGCCGGCGACGGCGTGCATCCGAATTCCCAGGGACACTGGCTGATGGCGCGGGAACTCCTGCGCTACCTCGGTGCACCGCCCGCGTTGGTCGATGCGGAAAGTGCGGAAGCCCTGAAAGCCATGCATCCGCGTGCCGGCGAGGTGCTGCGTCTCGTCCAACAACGCCAGCGGATGCTGAAGGATTCCTGGCTGACGACGATCGGGCACCGGCGCCCGGGCATGGCCAAGGGCCGCCCGATGGAAGAAGCCACGCGCGAGGCCGTCGGGTTGGCGGCGCGGATCCACGAGGAGGCCGACCTGCAGTTCCCGGGCAGGCGCTCGCTCTGGAACGGTTTCGAGAGGTTCGACTTCGCGGTCGCCGGAAAGCCGGTGCTGGTGGTCGCCCCCAAGGTGGCGGCCCCGGGCCGCCCGTGGGTCTGGCACGGCGAATTCTTCGGGCACAAACCCGATCCCGACATCGCGCTGCTCGGCCGCGGATTCCACGTCGTGTATCTCTCGGTGCCGAACCTGCTCGGCGCGCCGGCGGCGGTCGAAAGCTGGAATGCCCTGTACCGGGAACTGACGACCCGGCACGGCCTCGGGCCGAAGCCCGGTCTGGTCGGCCTGAGTCGCGGCGGGCTCTACGTCTACAACTGGGCGACCGCCAATCCCGACAAGGTGTCGTGCATCTATGGCGACGCGCCGGTGTGTGATTTCAAGAGTTGGCCCGGCGGCAAGGGCAAGGGACCGGGCAGTGCCGGCGACTGGAAGCTCGTGCTGGAACGGTACGGGTTCAAATCCGAGGCGGAGGCCTTGGCCTATGGCGGCAATCCCGTCGACAAACTGGCCGTGCTCGCCGACGCCCGCGTGCCGCTGTTGCACGTGTACGGCGATGCCGACGAAGTGGTGCCTTGGGACGAGAACACCGGGGTGGTGGCCAAGCGCTACCGCGAACTCGGCGGCGAGATCACCCTGATCGCCAAGCCCGGGGTGAAGCACCATCCGCACGGGTTGGTCGACCCGACGCCGATCGTGGAGTTTTTCGCGAGGAACGCCGCGGGCCCCGGCGCCCGCGAATGGCTGGCGCGGCATGGCGGCGGGCCGGTCGACGCGGCCGGCAAGCCCTTGATCCGGAAACTCGGCACCGTGGACGTGGATCTGGTGGAGACCACCCCCATCGTGTTCGCGGGGCGTTCGTGGCGTTTCGAGTGGGTCCGCGCCCAGTATTGGGACAACAAGCGCGGGACGAATTGGTTCCGGTTCCGCGACCCGGCCACGGGGGAGACCACGCCGCCGTTCGCGGATGGCCACGAGTTCGGCAGCGCCTTCGTCCACGACGGCACCGTCTACGTGACCGGCACACTCCGCCCGGGCCGGGTCGACGTGTTCGCGTCGCGCGACCTCAAGACCTGGGAAACGTGGACGGCCATCGCACCCGGCCGGTACAGCGTGTTCAACACCTCGGTCTGCAAGGCGGGCGACGAATTCGTGCTGATGTTCGAGATCGACAAGCCGGCGGAAGAGGCCGGCGTGGCGTTCACCGCGCGTTTCGCGAAGTCGCCCGACCTGCGGACCTGGACGGTGACGCCGCCGGAGTGCAACTACGCGAAGGATCGCTATACCGCGCCGCATTGCCTGCGGTGGTCCGCCGGATGGTTCTATGATTTCTATCTCGAGGCCCACGACGGATACGAGATGCGGGTGGTGCGTTCCAAGGATCTCGCTCGCTGGGAACCCAGCCCGCTCAACCCCGTGCTGAAGGCGTCGCCACACGACAAGGTGATCGCCAATCCCAGGATGGACGACGGGCAGCGGTCGCGGGTGGCAAACGCGGTGGATCGGAACAATTCGGACATCGACTTCTGCGAGAAGGACGGGCGCTTGGTGATCAACTATTCGTGGGGCAACCAACTGGGGGTGGAACACCTCGCGGAAGCGCTCTACGACGGTTCCGAGGCCCAGTTCCTGCGCGGTTGGTTCCCGGAAAAGTGACGGCGCGGCCCCCGCCACGCGGGGGCCGGACATTGGCCCGATGCAGTTTCGCCGGGAAGGCATCGGCCAATCCCGCCGGGCTCGTCGGCGGCGACGGGCCCCGGGCGATGGCAGTGATTCGCCACAAGGGCACCGAGCGGCGGGATCTGGGGACGCGTCGTGGCGGATGCCGCGGCGCGGCCCGGCATCGCACGCGGCATTGCGTCGCGATGTGCCCTGCGTTTTGATCCGGGCTTCCCGCGTTCCCCCATAGCCATGCCCCATCGTTTTCTTTTTCCACGGTTGGTCATCGCGGCGTGCCTCCTGGCCGCCGTTGCCCGGGCCGCCGACCTTCGGCGTGCCGTCGTCGTCGTGCCCGGCGGTCTCTCCGCGCGCGGGCACAAGGCCGTGGACATGTTGGTCGACGAGGTCGACAAACGCTCCCACGTCCGATGGCCGGTCGCCACGAACTGGCCGACGGATGGCACGCCCGTGGTCGCGGTGGGACCGGTGACCGCGCTGGACCAAGTGGCCGGCCCCCATGCGGCGGCGGTGAAAGCCGGCACGTTCGCCGACGGCGCGGAAGGCTACCGGGTCGCCGTCCGGACGGGGCAGGGGAGTCCCGCGGTGCTGGTGCTGGGCAACGACGATCGCGGCATCCTGTTCGGCGTGGGCCGGCTTCTCCGGGAACTGCGCCTCGAACCGGGCCTTGCGTCGATGGACGACGGTTTCGACGCGGCCTCCGCGCCGAAATATGCGTTGCGCGGGCACCAGTTGGGATACCGGCCCAAATGCAATTCCTACGACGCCTGGGATCTTCCCGTCTGGGAACAATACATCCGGGATCTGGCGATCTTCGGCTGCAACGCCATCGAGTTGATCCCGCCCCGGTCGGACGACGATGCGGTGAGCCCGCATTTCCCGCGGCCGCCGATGGAGATGATGGTCGGGATGTCCCGGATCGCGGATGACTACGGGTTGGACGTGTGGATTTGGTATCCGGCGATGGATCCGGACTACGCGGACGCGAAGACGGTGGAATTCGCGCTGAAGGAATGGGGCGAGGTCTTCCGGCAATTGCCCCGGATCGACGCGGTGTTCGTGCCGGGCGGCGATCCCGGGCACACCCCGCCCGAAGTGTTGATGGGACTTCTGGCCCGTCAGTCGGCCAATCTGGCGAGGTTCCATCCGAAAGCACGGATGTGGGTGTCGCCGCAAAGTTTCGACAGCGTGTGGCTGGAGCGTTTCCTGAAGGGGCTCGAGCGCGACCAACCGGCGTGGCTGGGCGGCGTGGTGTTCGGGCCGCAGGTGCGCATCGACGTCGGCGAACTGCGCGCGCGGGTCCCGGCCCGCTACCCGATCCGCAACTATCCCGACATCACGCATTCGCGGCAGTGCCAGTATCCGGTGGCGGACTGGGACGTGGCCTTCGCGCTGACCGAGGGACGCGAATGCATCAATCCGCG
>WBXI01000242.1 GCA_008933025.1 Verrucomicrobiota bacterium | reverse complement strand
TCATCCGTTTCACGGCGTCGTTCCGCTCGTCGAAGATCGGCGCGACGATCTCGCTGTCGCGATCCACGCCGAGGATGAGTTGGGTGAGGTCGTTCGACCCGATGCTGAAGCCGTCGAAGATCTCGGCGAATTCGGCGGCGAGGATGACGTTGCTGGGGATCTCGCACATGACGTAGACCTCCAGCCCGCGCTCGCCGCGCCGGAGCCCGTGCCGGGCCATCTCGGCCTGGACCCGGCGCCCCTCCTCCACGGTGCGGCAGAACGGGACCATCAGCTTGAGGTTGGACAGGCCCATCTCGTCGCGGACCTTTTTCACGGCCTGGCATTCGAGGGCGAAGCCGGCTTGGTAGCGCGGATGGTAGTACCGGCTGGCGCCGCGGAACCCGATCATGGGGTTTTCCTCGACGGGTTCGTAGGCCCGTCCCCCGATGAGGTTGGCGTACTCGTTGGTCTTGAAGTCGCTGAGGCGCAGGATGACGTCCTTCGGGTGGAACGCGGCGGCGATCATCGCGACGCCCTGGGCCAGTTTGTCGACGAAGAAGGCCTTCTTGTCCGCGTAACCGGCCGTCAGCGCGTCGATCTGGTCCTTCACCGGGCCGGGCTCGAGACCCGCGTGGTTCACCAGCGCGAGCGGGTGGATCTTGATGTAGGTGTTGATGATGAACTCCTCGCGGGCCAGCCCGACGCCGTCGTTCGGCGTGAACGAAAGCGAGAACGCCTCCTCGGGGTTGGCCACGTTCATCATCACCTTGGTGCGCGGACGGGAAAGTTCCGCGAGTCGGTTGCGCCGGACGTCGAAGTCGAGCTTGCCGTCGTAGACGAAGCCGGTGTCGCCCCCGGCGCAGGAGACCGTGACCATTTGCCCGTCCTTCAACACCTCGGTGCCGCGCTCCGTCCCGACGATGGCGGGGACACCGAGTTCGCGGCTGACGATGGCGGCATGGCAGGTGCGACCGCCGCGGTTGGTCACGATCGCCGCGGCATGCTTCATGATGGGCTCCCAGTCGGGGTCCGTCTTGTCGGTGACGAGGATCTCTCCCGGTTTGAATTGGCCGATGAACTGGGCGTTGGGAATCACCCGGACGCGGCCGACGGCGATCCGTTCGCCGACGCTGCGGCCGGTCACGAGCACGGGCCCCTGCCGGCGGAGCGAGAACACCTCGACGACGTCGAGCGTCTTGCGCGACTGCACGGTTTCCGGCCGGGCCTGGACGATGAACATCTCGCCCGTCTGGCCGTCCTTGGCCCACTCGATGTCCATCGGCGTGGGTTGGCCGCGCTTGGCGGAATAGTGGTCCTCGATCAGGCAGGCCCAGCGCGCGAGTCGGAGGATTTCCTCGTCCTCGATGCAGAAGCGCACCCGGTCGCCGGCGGGCACGGGCACGTTCTTCACCATCTTGCCGCCGCCGATGTCGTAGATGAGCTTGAATTCCTTGGAGCCCAGATTCTTTTGCAGGATCGGTTTGTGCCCGGTCCGGAGCGTCGGTTTGAAGACGTAGAACTCGTCGGGATTGACCGATCCCTGGACCACGTTTTCGCCGAGGCCATAGGCGCCGTTGATGAGCACCGCGTCGCGGAAGCCGCTTTCGGTGTCGAGGGTGAACATGACGCCGCTGGCCGCGAGGTCGGAGCGAACCATGCGTTGCACGCCGATGCTCAGCGCCTGCAGGAAATGATCGAGCCCCTTGTCCACCCGGTAGGAGATGGCGCGGTCGGTGAAGAGGGAGGCATAGCCGCGCTTGCAACAGTCGAGGACGGCAGGCGCTCCGCTGACGTTCAGGTAGGTCTCGTGCTGCCCGGCCACGCTCGCGTCCGGCAGGTCCTCGGCGGTGGCGCTGCTGCGGACGGCGACGTCGACGGGATGCCCGGTGGTGCTCCGGAACGACTCGTACGCGGCCGCGATCTCGCCGGCGAGATCGCGGGGCAATTCCGCGGCAAGGATCGCCTCGCGGATGCGGGCCCCGCGCTGCCGGAGATTGGCAAGATCGCGGGTGTCGAGATCGCGGAGTATCCGCCGGAGCGCCCCGTCGAGCCCGGCCTCGCGCAGGAAATGCCGGTAGCCGTCGGCGGTGACGGCGAAGCCGTCGGGCACCTGGACGCCCTTGACGGTGAGTTCGCGGAACATCTCGCCGAGCGAGGCGTTCTTGCCGCCCACCTGGGGAAGATCGCCCATGCCGAGGTCGGCGAACCACCGGATGAACCGCTGCGGGCCACGCGGCGTGGACCGGGTGGGAGCGGGGAGCGCCGCCCTGGACTTGGCGCCGGGCGGAAGCACCTTGGTTCTCGCGATCGTCGGCAGGGCCTTGGCCTTTGGGGAACGTGGAGTTGGCATGGGATGACGTCCGTTGGTTGTTTCCGCAGGGGGCAACCCGCGAAGCTGCTCCGTTTGCGAATCTTCGGCGCGATGGCGCGCCCGGCTCGTCGGGACTTGTCGGGCACGTCCCGTTTCTTGACGGGACCCGGGGTCAGCGCAGCGACTGCCGCCGTTCCTCGCGGAGGCACTCCACCTCGTGCAACAGGTCGAGGATCAGCTTCAGGCCGGTGTCGTTCACCCCGCAGGTGGACCTCAGATGCTCGATGCGGCGCAGGCGACGGAGGCTCTCCGCATCGAACAGGGCCCGTTCGGCCGCATCGCGCGGCACCGGCGAGATCAGCCCGATCTCCTGGTAATGCAGGACCGTCTGCACTTCGGTTCCCGCGAGTTCGGCGATGACCTCGACGGAATAACAGGCGTCGGCCTCCTCGCCGTACACCGGCAGGGCGGGATTGTGTGGGGATGGATCGGGATTCATGGCGCGGTGGATCGTGGTTCGCGGGCGTCGCGCGGGCGGAAGGCGGAGGCGTCGCGGAGCTTTTCCCACAACTCGCGTTCGGCGGCCGTGATCGTCGCGGGAAACCGGACGTTGAGTACGATGAAGAAGTCGCCGCGCTCGCCGGCGGGACCCTTGGGCAACCCGCGGCCGCGCACCCGCAGTTTCCGGCCGCTCTCCGAATGCGCGGGCACCCGGAGCCGCACCGCACCGTCGAGCGTCGGCACCAGCACCTCCGCGCCGAGCACGGCTTCCCACGGCGCGATGTCGAGTTCGTGGAGGATGTCCGAATCGCGGCTGGTGAAGTCGGGATGCGCCGCGTGGCGTACCCGCAGGAAAAGATCGCCGGCCGGCCCGCCGCCTTGGCCGGGTTCGCCCTGTCCGGGAACCCGGATGCGGCGGCCATCGGTGGCCCCCGCCGGGATCCGGACCTGAAAGTTCCGGGTCTCGACCCCGCCGGTCCGGCGATCGACCGTTTGCAGCGAGATGGGCCGCACGGTCCCGGCCATCGCCTCTTCGAGCGAGACAAGGACGTCGCCCTCGATGTCGCTCCCGCGGCGCGCGCGCGGTTGGCCTTGCCGGCCGTGGACCTCGTCGGCGTCGAATCCGAACCGCGAGGCGCCGCTGAAGTATTGTTCGAAGAAATCGCTGAACCCGGTGCCGCCGAAGTGGAATTCCGTCTCGCCGCCGCCTTCCCCTGGTTCGGGCCGTGGCGCGGCGGTCCCCTCGGCCTCGCGCCACCGCGCCCCGAGCCGGTCGTATTTCTTCCGCTTCTCGGGATCGCTGAGCACCTCGTTGGCCTCGTTGATCTCCTTGAACTTCTCCTCGGCCGACTTCTTGTCCTTCGCGACGTCGGGATGATATTGGCGCGCCAGCTTGCGGAACGCCTTCTTGATGTCGTCGGCGCTGGCGTCGCGGGCGACACCCAGCGTGGCGTAATAGTCTATGAATTGGGCGGGCATGAAACCGGTGGGTGCCGCGTGACTCTAGGGCTCGTGGGATCCGGGTAAAGACGCAAGGCCCGGGGAAAGGGGGTGCAGCGGGTCGTCGTGGGCGGACAGTCGCGTCGGTCGGGCCGGTTCATCGGGTTCTTCGCCCGTGGGCCTGCGCATCGGGCGCGGCCTGCGGGGCGGCACGTTGCCGAGCCTCCGTGAGAATGGCGCAGACCTCGTCGTCGCTCGTTTGCGGGAAGTCGTCGTACCACTGGCCCACGCTGCTGAATTCCGGCGGGGTGATGACCGCCACGAATTCGTCCACCTCGGCGCGGATGGTCGCCGCGGACGACGGGGCCGCCGTCGGGACCGCGGCCACGATGCGGCGGGCACCCAGCTGCCGCAGCGCCGCCACGGCCGCGCGCATGGTCGCGCCGGTCGCGATGCCGTCGTCCACCAGCAGCACCGTCCGCCCTTCCACCTCGGGCGCCGGACGGTCGCCCCGGAAGACGCGCTCGCGCCGTTCCAGTTCGCGGGACTCGCGCGCGGCGACGGCGTCGATGGGGGCGTTCGGGGCCCGGGCCAGTTCGTCGGCCACCGGCACGCCGCCCCGCGGCAACGCCAGCACCACCACGTCGGCCCGGTCGGCGTACCGCTCCAGCTTTCCGGCGAGGAGCCGCCCGGCGTCGGCGCGGTCGCGAAAGGACGTGTGCATGCGGAAGTCTCCGTTCTGGGTTGGGTATGCGTTCACCGGGGATGCAGGTGCCGGAGGAACCAGGAGGTGGCGAGCGTCGCCACTTCCTCGAGCGCGCCGGGTTCCTCGAACAGATGGGTGGCCCCCGCAATGGGGTCGTATCTGAATGGCGTTTACTTAACGCCTAATGCGCTCCTGGTCAGCGGCTTTCGTCGACGAACATCCGGCAGAGACCCGAAAATCCGCAGGCGTGTCAGCTGCTGCATCCGGTCTAGAATCGATGTGGCCTCGCGCCACCCCTCGATGGCCGCCGCCATCGCCTCGTATTGGTCCTTCGACAGCGCCAGCGACACCGTTTTCCCGTTCTCCTTCCTCGTCCACTGGTAGCACGGGCCACCGGCGCCGGGCCCTCGGTCCTGCACGTACCCGGCGCTGATCGCTCCCAGGCCGCCCAGCCGGCGTCTTAGTTCCTCGTACTCCCGGTCGATGGCTTCCAGATCGGCTTTCACGCTTTCCACCGTAACCCGACGCATTTCTCTCGGTCAATAAGGGCGGTACACATACCGCCCCATGTTCACGCCTTTCTTCCCTGGTCTTCGCAGCTCCCTCGCAACCCTCGGTCGAGGCCTCCGCGAGCGACCCGCCACTGGCGCCCAGGAATTGGAGTGCTTTTTCGCCTCCGTCTTTCCGGAAAGCCTGTTCGTGTCAGCTCCCGCCGGACCCAACAGCCGCAAGCGACTCTTCACTCTCCAACGCACGTTCTGGCTGTTCCTTTTCCAGGCCCTGACGCCCAAGACCGCGCTCCGCGAGGCCTGCCACCAACTGCGCTCCCTGCTGGAGCTCTCTGGCCCCGTCGACAACGAGGTCACCTGCGGCGCGTTGTCCAGGGCACGCGGTCGGATTCCCGTCGACCTCTTCCGAGAGGCCCTGCGGCATTCGGCGGACAAGGCGTGTTCCCGCGCGGCCCGCCTGCCGCTGCTCGCCGGCCGCGACATCCGCATCATCGACGCCACCTCCCTCAAACTCGCCGACACGCCCAGGAACCAGGAGCGCTATCCCCAGCCGTCCACCCAGGCCGAGGGCTGCGGTTTTCCGGTGATGAAAGTCATCGCTTTGTTTTGCCTCAAAAGCGGCGCCGCCCTGAATTTCGCCACCGCCATCCAGACGCTCCACGACACCCCGTTGGCCCACGAACTCTGGCCCCACCTCAAGCGCGGCGACATCCTTCTCGGCGATCGCGCCTTCGGCGATTTCGTCACCCTGGCAATGCTTCCCCTGCGGGGTGTGGACGTTCTGGCGCGCCTGCATCAGGGACGAAGCATCGACTTCCGCAAAGCTGCCCGGCGCCTTGGACCCGACGACGCGCTCTTCGTGTGGCGCAAGCCTGTCCAACGGCCCGACTCGATGAGTCCGGAGAAGTGGCGGGAAGTCCCGGACGAGATCGTCGTGCGGGTGGTCCGCCGCCGCGTCGCGTCGCGCTGCGGCCGCATCAGCGACGTGTACATCGCGACGACGTTGTTGGACCCGGTGAAATACCCGGCGGCGGAAATCGTCGACACCTATCGGCGGCGGTGGCGGATCGAACTGTCGTTCCGCGACATCAAGACGACGATGGAAATGGAACACCTGCGGGCCCAGAGCCCGGAGATCGCGACGAAGGAACTGTTGGCGGCGCTGATCGCCTACAATCTGGTCCGGATCACCATGATCGAGGCCGGCCGCCGTCACCATGCGGAGGTCGAGCGGCTGAGTTTCAAGGGAACGGTGGACGCGGTTCGCCAATATAGTCCGCGGATGGCGCGCGCCCGGTCGATGAACGGGATGCAGCGAT
>WBXI01000241.1 GCA_008933025.1 Verrucomicrobiota bacterium | reverse complement strand
GGACCTATGGGGTTCGCGACGGGTTGCCCGACGACGACGTGTGGTCGGTCCACGAGGGTACGGACGGGACGCTTTGGGTGGGGAGCAGCCGGGGCGCGGCACGCCGGCGCGGCGAGCGATTCGAAAGCATCCGGGAGGAAACCTGGCCGGGGGTCGCGTGGTGCCGCGCGCTCTGGGCCAGCCGGCCCGGCGAAGTATGGTTCGGATTCCAGGGATTCGGCATCGTCCGGGAAAACCAAGGGACGAACCAACCGCCGCTTTCGCACGCGATGCTCGAAGACGCGGGGATCAATTGCCTTTATGGCGACCGCTCCGGACGGCTGTGGATCGGCAACGGACACGGGGCGTTTTCATGGACGGACGGACGGATGGAACCATGGCCGGTGGTGTTGCCTCCGGGCGATGGCCCACCGAGCGTGAAGGTGATCCACCAGGACCGTCGCGGAAAGCTGTGGTTCGGCACCGCGCGACACGGCCTGGTGGGTTGGAACAACGGCACGACCAGTCGGTTCACGCGTCGGGACGGACTGGCCAGCGACACCGTGTGGGCGATCCACGAGGACCGGGACGGCGTCCTCTGGCTCGGGGGCAACCAGGGATTGAGCCGGTTCGTTCCCCCCGTGCACACCGGGACGGGCGAAGCCACGAAGGCCAGCCATGCCGAGGTTTTCGCCTTTGGCCCCCGGCATGGATTGCCCGACGAGACGATCAACCAGGTGCTCGAGGACGACGCCGGTTTCCTCTGGTTGGCCACGCTGCGCGGCATCCTGCGGGTGGGCCGCACGGAACTCGGATCGGTCGCCCGGGGAAAGGCGGGCGGCGCCGTGGTCTCCATGTTCGGAACCGCGGACGGGATGGAAAGCAGCGAGACCAACGGCGAAAGCCAGCCGGCCGGCTGCAAGACGCGCGACGGACGGATCTGGTTCCCCACCACGCGCGGCGTGACGGTGTTCGACCCGGCGACGCTGCCCCGGGCCGAGCAGGCGCCGACGGCGGTGATCGAGGAAGCGATGGCGGACGACCGGGTGTTGCTCCGGGACGGCGTGCGGGACCCCGACCGACAGCCGGGGCGTTCGGGCGCGCGGGGCGCCGCGGCCCCCGGGACGGGCCAAGCGAGGATCGAGTCCGGCCAGGCCCGCTTGGTGCGGTTCCGATTTACCGCGCCGACCTTCGTCAACGCGGGCCGCGCCCGGTTCCGACACCGGTTGCTGGGACTGGACGAGGCGTGGCGCGACGCGGGCGAGGAACGCGCCGCCAACTTCACCAACCTGAAGCCCGGCGACTACACCTTCGAGGTCACCGCCTGCAACGCGCACGGCGTCTGGCAGGAATCGCCCGACCGCTTTTCGTTCACGCTCGTGCCGGCGTTCGCGCAGACGGTCTGGTTTCCCGTATCGATTGCCTCGGCCAGCCTGGGATTGGTCGTCGGGATCGCCGGCTGGCGATTGCGGTGGCAACGCCGTTCCCTGCGGGCCGAGCAGGCCGCCGCGGTCGCGGACGAACGATCGCGGATCGCGCGCGACCTTCACGACGAACTTGGCACGGCATTGACCGGGGTCGGCCTCGAACTCGAGGTGCTGCGGCGCGCGGCGGTCGCGCCGCAATCCGACCGCCTTGCCGAGGCCGCGGCGCGCACCCGGACCCTCGCCGAGCGCATGCGCGAGGTCGTCTGGGCCGTGAACCCGCGTTGCGACACCATCCCGAGCCTCGCGCTGTTCCTCGAGCAACACGCGGTGCCGTTCCTCCGCTCCGCGGGCATCGCCTGCCGCCTCGACTATCCCGAGGAATTGCCCCGGATCCCCCTCGCGGCCCAACTCCGCCACCAACTCGCGCTCGGCGTCCGCGAGACCCTCACCAACGTCGTCCGCCACAGCCACGCCACCGAAGTCTGGCTCCGGTTGCGTCTCGCCCACGAATGGCTGGTCGTCGAGGTCGCGGACAACGGCCGCGGTTTCGACACCGCGAAACCCGGGGCCGGCGAGGAACACGGTCTTTCGAATCTCCGCGCCCGCCTCGCGGCTTTGGGCGGGAGATTCGAATGCAGGTCCCAGCCGGGCCGGGGCACCCATGTCTCCTTCCACGTCCCCATCCGCAACGATCCGCCCCCATCGAACCCATGAATACCCGCGTCGCCCTGGTCGAGGATGACCAAGCCGTGCGCGCCAACCTCGCCCGGTTGATCGGCACCGCGCCGGGACTGGCCTGCGTCGCCGCCTGCGCCTCCGCCGAGGCCGCGCTCCGGGAATTGCCCGAAGCCCGCCCCGACGTCGTCTTGATGGACATCCATCTGCCCGGCGCTTCCGGCATCGAGTGCGTCGCCCGGCTCCGGCAGTCGCTTCCCGGAATCCAGATCATCATGCTGACCGTCGACGAGGATGCCGAGCGGGTGTTCGAGTCGCTGAAAGCCGGCGCCACCGGCTATCTGGTCAAACACGTCGCACCCGAAGAGATCTTGGGCGCGATCGATGAGTTGCGGCGCGGCGGCGCGCCCATGTCGAGCCACATCGCGCGGATGGTCGTGACGGCGTTCCGCACCGCCCCGGCCACCGAAGCCATGCTCCCCGGGCTTTCGACGCGCGAATCCGAGGTGCTCCAGCTGCTTGCCCGCGGTTTCCGGTCCAAGGAGATCGCCGACGAACTCCACATCGGGGCCGGCACCGTGAACACCCACGTGCGCCACATCTACGAGAAGCTCCATGTCCGTTCGCGCGCCGAGGCCGTGGCCCGTCTGGGCCGCATGACGGAGCGCCCGGGCAAAGCCTGATGGAACGCCACGCCTCCGCGCACCGCGCTTTCGGACTGCGGTGGCAAGGCCTTCGGAAGGCCGCGATACCGCTGTGAAACCGGGTGTGGCCAGGGTCGACGGCGGGCCTGGTCGCAAAGCGGGGTGGGCGTCGCTAAAGCTCCTACCCCCCGCACTCCGACGGCGCTTCGCGCGGGGAACCACCGTGGCCTGCCTTCGGCGCGCATGCGCTTTCGGACTGCGGTGGCAAGGCCTTCGGAAGGCCGCGACACCGCTGTGAAACCGGGTGTGGCCAGGGCCGACGGCGGGCCTGGTCGCAAAGCGGGGTGGGCGTCGCTGACGCTCCTACCCCCCGCACTCCGAAAGCGCTCCGCGCGGGGAACCACCGTGGCCTGCCTTCGGCGCGAAGCGCTTTCGGACTGCGGTGGCCAGGCCTTCGGAAGGCCGCGGCACCACCGTGAAACCGGCGGCGGCGGCTTTCAATTTCCGCGAATTCCCATAGCTTGGGCCCACGCATGAACATGTCGCAGGCGCAGCGGGTGGCCGAGGATCCCTGGCGGGTCTTCAAAATCATGGCCGAGTTCGTCGATTCCTTCGACACGCTTTCGCGCCTCGGTCCCGCGGTCACCATTTTCGGGTCTGCCCGTATCAAGCAGGACGATCCCTTCTACAAAGCCACCCAGGAAATCGCCTCCGGCTTGTCCAAGGAAGGTTTCGCCGTGGTCACCGGCGGCGGTCCCGGCGCGAT
Organism: Verrucomicrobiota bacterium; assembly: GCA_008933025.1. Taxonomy (GTDB): domain Bacteria; phylum Verrucomicrobiota; class Verrucomicrobiia; order Limisphaerales; family UBA9464; genus UBA6176. Next base: position 2,793 of record WBXI01000241.1, on the reverse strand, counting down.
GGAGGCCGCCAACCGCGGCGCCGCCCAGGCCAAGGGCCCCAGCGTCGGCCTCAACATCGAGCTTCCCTTCGAGCAACGCCCCAACAAGTACTCGAACATCCAGGTCGATTTTCACTACTTCTTCAGCCGGAAGGTCTGCCTGGTGAAGTACAGCATGGCCTTCGTCTACATGCCCGGCGGCTTCGGCACCCTCGACGAGATGTTCGAGGTGCTCACCCTCGTCCAGACCCAGCGCATCCCCGCCTTTCCCATCGTCCTCTATGGCTCCGCTTTCTGGACGGGTCTCCTCGACTGGGTCCGCACCCAGATGATCCCCGCCAAACTCGTCGGCGAAGCCGACCTGTCCTTTGTCCAGATCGTCGATTCGCCCGCCGAGGCCATCGCCATCATCAAGGACTACCGCCGCAGCATCGGCGTCCCCGAGACCGTTCCCGCCGCGTTCCGCTGATCCCTGCCCCCGACCGCCCCTTGTTTCCCGTCGTCGTGTCCCCGATGCACCACCAGACCCTCCTTCCCAACGGCCTTCGCGTTGTCTCCGCCGAACTCCCCCACGCCGCGTCGGTCGCCGTCGGCATTTGGGTCGGCGTGGGCGGCCGCCACGAACCCGCCGCCCTCGGCGGCATCTCCCACTTCATCGAGCACCTGCTGTTCAAAGGTACCCGCCGCCGTACCGCCGGCATGATTTCCGAAGCCGTCGAGGGCGTCGGCGGCTATCTCAACGCCTTCACCGACGAGGAACACACCTGCTTCTACGCCCGCGCCCACGCCACCCGCTTCCCCGTCCTCCTCGACGTCCTCCTCGACATGTTCCTGGAGTCACGGCTCGACCCCGTCGAGATCGACAAGGAACGCACCGTCATTCTCGACGAACTGGCCATGTACCGCGACCAACCCGCGGACCTCGTCCACGACGTCCTCAATGCCGTCCAGTTCCCCGGCGACCCCCTCGGCCGGCCCGTCATCGGGACCCGCGCCACGCTGCGTCGGCTCGGCCGCGCCGATTTCACCCGATACCTGCGCACGCACTACGTCTCCGGCGCGACCGTCATCGCCGTCGCCGGCAATCTCCGCCACGAGGAGGTGGTCCGCCGGGTCCGGCGCTTCTCCCGGCATTTCCGCACCGGGGTGCGCCCGCAGATCCCGCCGGCCCGGCCGCCCCGCGGCAAACCCGCGGTCAAACTGCTCAGCAAGGCGAACGAGCAGACGAATTTCGGACTCGGCGTCCGCGCGGCCTCGCGCCACGACCCGCGGCGCCACGCCCTCCGCCTCCTCAACGTCATCCTCGGCGAGAACATGAGCTCGCGCCTCTTCCAGGTCGTCCGCGAGGAACACGGGCTCACCTACAACATCCAGAGTTCGCTCACCACCTGGGAGGACACCGGCGACATCGTCGTCTCCGCCGGCCTCGACACCGCCGAACTCGAACGCACCCTGCGCCTCATCGTCGGCGAGATGAACCGTCTCCGCGAACACGCCCCTTCCAAGGCCGAGGTGCGCCGCGCGCGCGACTATGTCCTCGGCCAGTTCGATCTCAGCCTCGAGAGCACCGAACACCACATGATGTGGCTCGGCGAACAGTGGGTGAACCTGGGCAGCCTCACGCCCCCCGAGGAAATCCGGCGCCGGATTTCCGCCGTGACCCCGGGGGAAATCCGTTCCGCCGCGCGCGACTTCCTCGCGCCGCACCTGCGGTCCCTCGCGTTGGTCTCGCCCCGCAAACACGACCGCGGCCTGCTCGACATCGTCGCCGCCTGACCCGTCCCGCCGTGAAGTTGCTGTTCTCCGAGACCACGCCGGACTACGCGAATTACCTCTACCCGTACGCGGTGTGGGGATACCTCGAGCCCGGCGAGACGCCGGCCGACGCCTTCGCGGCGGGATTCCTCCCGGGCCTGCCGTCGCTCGATCGATTCTACCTCGTGCGCCACCTCCGGGTTCCCCTGCCGGGCTGGGCGCCTTCGTCGGAAAACCGGCGCATCCTGCGCAAGGGCACGGGCTGGGACTGCACGCTGGTGCCGAAAGCGTCGTTCGAATACGCCGGCGAACGTCGCGACCGGTGGCTGTCCTATGCCGCCGAACGTTTCGGAGAGGGCGTCATGCCGGGCGAACGCCTCGACCGCGTCATGGCGGGCCCCGTCGTCTCCCATGTCCTGCATTTCACCGAGCCTTCCACCGGCCGCGAACTCGGGTCGGCCGTGATGTATCTCGAGCCTCCCCGCGTCGCCTACTACTACTACGCCTTCTACGACCTCGCGTTGGCCGACCGGAACCTCGGCATGTTCATGATGACCCGGGCGGTGGAGCACTTCGCGTCGCTGGGTTACGCGCACCTCTACATCGGCACCTGCGTCACCCCCAAGGCCCTGTACAAGGCGCAGTTCGAGCCCCTGGAGTTTTTCAACGGCAACCGTTGGTCCCGCGACGCCGCGGAACTCAAGCACCTCGTGCAGACCGGGTGTCCGCCCGGAAAACACCGGCTGGAAACGCCGGACTTCCTCGCGTTCCAACCCGGAGGACTGGCCGGGCTCGTCGCCGCGTCGCCGTTTCGGGTGGGGCGGTCCGAAGTCTGAAGCGCCCGGCGCCTTCGGGCTGCGGCGGCAAGGCCTTCGGAAGGCCGCGACACCGCTGTGAAACCGGATGCGGCCGCGGGGTGGACGGGCCTCGTCGCAAAGCGGAGTGGGCGTCGCTAAAGCTCCTACCCTCCGCACTCCACGGCGCTGCGCGCGGGGAAACCGCCGCGACCTGTCTCCCGCGCGGAGCGCCTTCGGACTGCGGTGGCAAGGCCTTCGGAAG
>WBXI01000240.1 GCA_008933025.1 Verrucomicrobiota bacterium | reverse complement strand
GCCCCGTGCCGTTCCTCCCGAACGCGGGTTGGCTTCCCGGTCCATCCATGGCATTCATCGGGCGGATGCAATACCGCCGATTCGGCCGAACCAATCTCGCGATGCCCGTCTTCTCGTGCGGGGGGATGCGCTACCAGCAGTCGTGGTCGGATGTCCCGTGGACCGACGTGAAGCCCGAGGGCCAGTCCAACCTGGAGGCCACCATCCACCGGGCGGTCGAACTCGGGATCAACCACATCGAGACCGCGCGCGGGTACGGGTCGTCGGAAATGCAACTCGGGCCGGTGTTGCGCGCCCTGCCGCGCGAACGCCTGATCGTGCAGACCAAGGTCATGCCCAAGCCCACGGCACGCGAGTTCCTCGACACCTTCGAGACGTCGATGGGCTATCTCGGGTTGGATCGCGTCGAATTGCTGTCGTTGCACGGGATCAACCACCGCGGGCATCTCGACGAGACCCTCCGCAAGGGCGGTTGCCTCGAGGTCTGCCGCCAATTGCAGCGCGAGGGCAGGGTGGGGCACGTCGGGTTCAGCACCCACGCCACGCCCGACGTGATCTCGGCCGCGATCCGCAGCGACGAGTTCGACTACGTGAACCTGCACTGGTACTTCGTGAACGACCTCAACCGGCCGTGCATCGCCGAGGCGGCGCAGCGCGACATGGGCGTGTTCGTCATCAGTCCGAACGACAAGGGCGGGAAACTCTATCTCGAGCTGCCGCAGTTGCGGCCGTTGGTGGCGCCGTTGACCCCGATGCAGTTCAACGATCTCTACTGTCTCGCCCGACCGGAGGTACACACGTTGTCGGTGGGGGCCGCGAAGCCTTCCGACTTCGACGAACACGTGGCCGCGCTGGAACATTACGAGCGCGCCGCGGCGGTGGTCGGCCCGATCGAGCGTCGGTTGCGCGAGGCGTTGGACGGGGTGCACGGCGCGGAATGGTGCCGGCGTTGGTGGGCCGGGCTTCCGGAATACTTCGAGGTGCCGGGCGAGGTGAACGTGGTGGAGATCCTCCGGATATGGACCTACGCGAAGGCCTTCGGGCTGACGGACTGGGCGAAGTTCCGGTACAACATGCTGGGGAACGCGGACCATTGGTTCCCGGGTGAACACGTGGCGAAGGTCGACTGGGCCCGGCTCGGCCCGGTGTTGGACCGCAGCCCCTTCGCGGAGCGGATTCCCGGGATCCTGCGCGAGGCCCACGAACTGTACTTCGACGCGCCGGTCAAGCGCCTGAGCCAGAGTTGACGGCCTTCTTGGGGATTGCCGCGTCCCGGCACCCATCCCAAGCTGCGCGGGTGATGCGTGGCTCAAGCAGATCCGGTGGTGTGTGGGCTTTCTGGCTCGCGGCTGTCCTGTCGGCAGGGTGCAGCCAAAACCCGGCGCCGCAGCCGCCGGTCGCGACCAACCCGGCCGCCGCCGTTCCCGCCGCGCCCATGCCGCCGGCACCCGACGTGCCCAAGCCGGCCGACGACGACGGCCCCGTCTATTTCCTCGACCACGCGCAGGTGGGCCTCCCGCGTGCCAAGCTCATGATCGGCACCCGGGATCTCGCGGCGGAGATCTGCAGCAGCCTGCCCCAGGTCGCCACGGGCCTGATGCATCGCCGGGGGATCGGCCCGGCCGAGGGCATGCTCTTCGTGTTTGGCGGGCCGCAACGCCGGTCGTTCTACATGCGGAACGTCGCGTTCCCCATCGCCGCCGCCTACATCGACACCGAGGGCGTGATCCAGGAGATCGTGCAGTTGAAGGCCATGGACCGGACGCCGGTGCCGTCGAAGTCGGACCGGATCCAATTCGTGCTCGAGACCGCGCCCGATTGGTTCGAGCGGAACGGGGTCGGCGTCGGGACGCAAATCGTCACCGACCGTGGCTCGTTGCCGGAGAAATTGGGCCCGCTGGCGCGGCTCCCGTAGGCATCCACCGCGTGCACCGATGAGGATCGCCATCGCGCAGTCCAATCTCACCGTCGGCGACATCGCCGGCAACGAGGCCCGGATCCTCGGCGCTTATCGCCGTGGAATCGAGGCCGGCGTGGAACTGGTCGTCTGCCCGGAGCTCGCCGTGACCGGCTACCCGCCGCGGGACCTGCTGCTGCGCCCGGCCTTCGTGCGCGAGAACCTCGCCGCCGTCCAACGCCTGGCCGCCGCCACCGGTCCCGTCGGTCTGCTGGTGGGATTCGTCTCCGAACATCCGGAGCGGCCCGGACGGGGCCTCCGCAATTCCGCCGCGTTGCTCCGGAACGGGAGCGTCGTGGCCATCCGGCACAAGACCTTGCTGCCGACCTACGACGTCTTCGACGAGGACCGGTATTTCGAGCCCGCGACGGACAACCTGCCGATCGATTTCGACGGCCGGAAGCTGGGCGTGACCATCTGCGAGGACGTCTGGAACGACGCGGATTTCTGGCCCGAGCGACGCTATCGGCCCGATCCGGCGTCGGTTCTGGTGGCGGCCGGGGCGGAGATCCTCGTGAATCTCTCGGCATCCCCGTGGCATCTGGACAAGGACCGCACCCGGCACGGCATGCTCGCCAATCTGGCGCGGAAAACGCGCCGGCCGGTGGTCTACTGCAACCTCGTCGGTGGCAACGACGAGTTGGTGTTCGACGGGCAATCGGTGGCTTTCGACGCCACCGGGGCGCTGGCCGTGCAGGGCGCGGCTTTCGCCGAGGATTTCCTGGTGGTCGACACCGATGCGCCGGGAGCGGCGGTGCCGCGGGTGCACGGGCGGGAGGAATTGCTGTTCGGGGCCTTGGTGCTGGGCACCCGGGATTACCTGCACAAATGCGGGTTCAAGTCCGCGGTCCTGGGCCTCAGCGGCGGGATCGATTCCGCGGTGGTGGCCTGCATCGCGGTCGAGGCGCTGGGGCTCGGGAACGTCCGCGGCCTTGCGCTGCCGTCGCAATACTCGTCGCCGGGAAGCCTCGACGATGCCCGCGCGCTTTCGGCGAACCTGGGCATCGCGCACGACGTGGTGCCCATCCAGCCGCCGTTCGAGGCGGTGAAGGAACAGTTGCGGGGAGTCTTCGCGGGACTTCCGGAAGACGTGGCCGAGGAGAACATCCAGGCGCGGTTGCGCGGCGTCATCCTCATGGCGATGTCGAACAAGTTCGGGTCGTTGCTCCTGACCACCGGCAACAAGAGCGAGTTGGCGGTCGGCTACTGCACGTTGTACGGGGACATGTGCGGCGGCCTCGCGGTGATCAGCGATGTTCCCAAGACGCAGGTGTACCGGCTCGCGGAATGGATCAATGCCGACAGTGCCGCGCGCTTCGGCCGCGCCTGGATACCGCGGGCGAGCATCGACAAACCGCCGAGCGCGGAATTGCGTCCCAACCAGACGGACCAGGACAGCCTGCCGCCCTACGAGGTCTTGGACTCGATTCTCGAACAGTACGTGGTCGGGCAGCGTTCGCCCTCGGAGATCATCGCGGGTGGCCACGCGGAGGCGGATGTCCGGCGCGTGGTGCGGTTGATCGATCTCGCGGAGTACAAGCGCCGGCAGGCGGCGCCGGGGCTCAAGGTCACCACCAAGGCGTTCGGCGTGGGGCGCCGGGTGCCGGTTGCCCAACGCTGGCGCGAGGCGTGATCCGGGCGAGGCTTCCCGCCGCGATCGGCCTCGCCGGTCACGGCGGCCGGCGGACCCCGCATGCCCCGGGGCTCGTCCGGGCTTCGTCCCGTCCGGGTGGGCCGCGCGCGCACTGCATGCTTGCCGGTCGATGGGTCGCCGAACCATTCTCCCGCACTTACCAAATCACTTAACCACCGATTCACATGGGCAGGATTTACCAGAACATCGTCGAGACCGTCGGCCGCACCCCGCTGGTGCGGCTCAACCGCATCCCCGCCAGCGCCGGCATCGACCCGACGACCTCCGTGCTGTTGAAGTGCGAGTTCTTCAATCCGCTCGGGTCCGTCAAGGACCGGATCGGCATGGCCATGATCGAGGACGCGGAGACCCGCGGCATCCTCAACAAGGACACGGTCATCATCGAGCCGACCTCCGGCAACACCGGCATCGCGTTGGCCTTCGTCGCCGCGGCCAAGGGGTACAAGCTGATCCTGACCATGCCCGAGACGATGTCGCTGGAACGCCGCACCTTGCTGGCGTTGCTGGGAGCCAAACTCGTCCTGACCCCGGGGCCGGAAGGCATGCGGGGCGCCATCGCGCGGGCGGAGCAACTCGCCCGCGAGACCCCGAATTCCTGGATCCCGCAGCAGTTCGAGAATCCCGCCAACCCCGCGATCCACGGCCGGACCACCGCCGAGGAGATCTGGGACGACACCGCGGGGCAGGTGGACATCCTGATCGCGGCCGTGGGCACGGGCGGTACGATCACCGGTTGCTACGAGGCCATCAAACCGCGCCGGGCGTCGTTCACCGCGATCGCCGTCGAGCCCAAGGATTCCCCGGTCATCAGCCAGACGCTGAAGGGCGAGGCGGTGAAACCCGGTCCGCACAAGATCCAGGGCACCGGCGCCGGCTTCGTGCCGCGCAATCTCCATCTCAAGGGCGCGGACGGCCAACCGCAGATCACCGAGACGGTCCTGGTGACCAACGACGACGCGTTCGCCATGGCGCGTCGGCTGGCGAAGGAAGAGGGCATCCTCGTCGGCATCTCGACCGGAGCCAATGTCTGGGCCGCGCTCGAGGTCGCGAAGCGCCCCGAGAACAAGGGCAAGACGATCGTGACCATCGCGTGTTCCACCGGCGAACGTTACCTCTCGACCGCCCTCGCGGCCGAGGCGCGTGCCGAAGTCGGCGGCTGATCCCGTCCGTCGGGGTCGGTTTCCACCGGGCCGGCGGCAGGGATGCCGCCGGCCCGCTGCGTTGCGGCGGCCTGTTCCGGCGGGCGCGTGGGACGTCGCCGCGCGGCGAACCCCTTGCTTTGCCACACGCCGACGGCTATCTCCCGGGCCGCATGAAGTGGCAGCAATGGTCGCGTTGGTTTCTCCGGTTCTGGGTGTTCCTCTGCGCCTGGGGCGTGGTGTGGTCGGTTTGGAGTTCCGTACTCGCGCAGTCGGGCGGCACGGCCACCAATGCGGCGGCCGCGGCCGCGTCGACCAACCCGCCGGCGCGCGGTGCCGCCGACCGCTTGGCCGACCGCGTCAGCGGGCGCGATTTCGTCGAGCGCCACCGGGGCGAGTTGACCTTCGGCCTGAGCGATCTCCCGATCCTGCGCCACGAGTTCTTCGGCAATCCCCTGTGGCAATACCTCGCGACGCTGGCGTACTTCGGCCTGGCCTTCGGGGCGTCGAAGCTCCTCGACTACCTGATCAAGACCCGGCTCAAGGCCTGGGCCGCCCGCACGACGACGCAGTGGGACGACGTGTTGGTCGGGTTGGCGGACGGTCCGGTCAAAGTCATCCTCTTCGTCATCCTCGTCCACATCGGGCTCCAGCTGTTCTCGTGGCCCGCGGTCGCCGAGCGTTACCTGTCGCGGATCACGTTCGTGGTGGTCGCCGCGTCCATCGTCTACGTCTGCATGAAGGCGGTCGACGCGATCATCGGCATCTGGCGCGGCCGTCTGAAAGTGGACGGCGACCGGGCTTTCAACAGCCAGTTCCTGCTCCTGGTCGGCAAGGCCCTCAAGGCGGTGATCTGCATCGTCGGCCTCCTCACGCTCCTGCAGAACCTCGGTCTGGACATCACCGCGCTGCTGGGTTCGGTGTCCGTCCTCGGGTTGGCGTTCGGTCTCGCGGCGCAGGATACCGTGGCCAACCTGTTCGGCGCGGTGGCTGTGTTCATGGACCGGCCGTTCAAGGTCGGCGACCGGATCAAGGTCGGCACCGAAGTCGACGGCGTCGTCGAGGAAATGGGACTGCGGGCCACCCGGGTGCGGACGGTCGACGGACACGTCGTGACCGTCCCGAACAAGCAGGTGGGCAACAACACCGTCACCAACATCACCGCGCGTCCGACCATCCGGGCCGTGATGAACATCGGGATCACCTACGACACCCCGGCGGCGCGGGTGAAGCGGGCGGTGGAACTGCTGGGCGAAATCTGCCGGGCGCACCCGATGACGGCGGAACATCTGGTCCACTTCGACAAGTTCGGGGACTTCCAGCTGAACCTGAACCTGGTGTGGTTGTGCCGGACGACCGACCCGCGGGAACACGCGGAATCGCTGATGGCCCTGAACCTGTCGATCAAGGAGCGGTTCGACGCGGAGAAGATCGAGTTCGCGTTCCCGACGCAGACCATCCTGATGCCGGAGAAGAAGGGCTAGGGGAGGCGTTGGCGACGGGGTTCTAGTGTGGTGACCGCCAATTCCTTTGGATGATGTCGCGAGCAAAAGGGCCCGATCGCGAGGCGCGAGGAGGAAGCATATCCGGAGGATCTGTGACCGACGAGCAACGAAGCCAGCGGGCCCTTTTCCTCGCGACCCACCGGGCGGCAGT
>WBXI01000239.1 GCA_008933025.1 Verrucomicrobiota bacterium | reverse complement strand
CAACCTGCGCGATCTCTCCGTCGACATCCCCCGCGGCCGATTCGTGGTGGTGACCGGCGTCTCCGGTTCCGGCAAAAGCACGCTCGCCTTCGACATCCTGTTCGCGGAGGGACAACGCCGGTTCCTCGATTCCATGAACACCTACGCGCGGCAGTTCGTGGAACAGCTCGGGCGACCCGACGTCGATCTCATCGCCGGCCTTCCCCCCACCGTCAGCATCGAGCAGACGACCTCGCGCGGCGGCGGAAAGAGCACCGTCGCCACGGTCACGGAGATCTACCAATTCGTCCGCCTCCTGGTCGCGCGACTCGGCGTCCAGCATTGTCCGACTGCAACCTCCCCGTCAGCGCGCAGACCCGCGACGAGATCGCCATGACCCTGCGCAACGAGGCGGCGCGGCGCGGCCCGCTGAAGATCCTCGCGCCCATCGTCCGGCGTCGGAAGGGATTCCACACCGAGGTGGCCGCGTGGGCCGTGCGCCACGGTTATTCGCAGATCCGCGCCGACGGCGAACTGCGTTCCGCGGGCGATCCGTTCCGGCTCGACCGGTTCGCCGAGCACGATGTCGAGGTGGTCGTCGGCACCGCCACCCGCGCCGGGGCCGAGGGGCCGACGCCCCTGCAGGAGATCGTCGACAAGGGGCTGGAGGTGGGACAGGGCCTGTTGCAGGCACTCGACGCCAAGGGCCGGGTGTCGGTGCATTCCATCGACCGCGCCTGCCCGTCGTGCCGCCGCAGTTTCGCGGCGCCCGACCCCAAGGATTTCAGCTACAACTCGAGCCAGGGCTGGTGCCCGCGTTGCCGCGGCTTCGGCGAACTGTTCCACCTTCCCGACGTCGACCGCGGCGCCAATGCCGATTCGGTCGAGGAAAGCTGGTGGCGTTGGTCCGAGGGCAAGCGCGAGGTCTGCCCCGATTGCCAGGGCGCCCGGCTCCGGCCCGAGGTGCGCGCCGTCCGGCTCCCGGCCGAACTCGGCGCCCCCCGCCGCGCCAAGGAGGCCGGACCGCTCGTCGGCGAACCGTCCGTCGACCAATTCGCCGCCGCCACCGTCACCCAGGCCTTCGCCTGGGCCAATGCCGTGCAACCCACCGGCCGTGCCGCCGCCATCGGCCGCGACATCCTTCCCGAGATCCGCGAACGCCTCCGGTTCCTGTGCGAGGTCGGCCTCGGTTACCTCCAACTCGGCCGCGCCATCACCACGCTCAGCGGCGGCGAGGCCCAGCGCATCCGGCTCGCTGCCCAGCTCGGATCCAACCTCAGCGGCGTGCTCTACGTCCTCGACGAACCCACCGTCGGTCTCCACAGCCGCGACAACGACCAACTCCTCGATGCCCTCGAACGCCTGCGCGACCGCGGCAATTCACTCGTCGTTGTCGAGCACGACGAGGAGACCATGCGGCGCGCCGACCACATCATCGACCTCGGTCCCGGTGCCGGCGTTCTCGGCGGCCACGTCGTCGCCGCCGGCACCCTGGAGGAATTGTCGCGCCACCCGGAGTCGGTCACCGGGCGGTGTCTTCGCGAACGCCCGGCCGCACCCGCCCGCGGTTCGCGGCGCCCCGTCGATGCCAAGGCGCGCGACGGCGCGCTGGTGCTCGAGCGGGCCCGCCTCCACAACCTGCGCGACCTCTCCGTGCGCTTTCCGCTGGGCCGGTTCGTGGTGGTCACCGGCGTTTCCGGCTCCGGCAAGAGCACGCTGGTGAAGGACTGCCTGCTGCCCGCCGTCGCCGCCGCTCTGGCCGGTTCGAAATCGAAGCCCGCCAGGGACGCCGCCCGGATTTCGGGCCACGCCGCCCTCAACGCGCTGCACGAGGTCGACCAGTCGCCGATCGGCCGCACCCCGCGATCCACGCCCGCGACCTACGTGGGTTTCTTCGACGACATCCGCAAACTCTTCGCCGGCTCCGCCGAGGCGCGCCTGCGCGGTTACGGCCCCGGGCGCTTCAGCTTCAACTCAAGCCAGGGCCGCTGCCCCCAATGCGAGGGCACCGGCACCATCGCCCTCGAGATGAACTTCCTGCCCACCGCGCACGTGCGCTGCGACACCTGCGCCGGACGCCGGTTCAATCCCGAAACCCTCGACGTCCGATGGAACGGCAAGTCGATCGCCGACGTCCTCGACCTGTCCGTGGCCGAGGCCATCGGGTTCTTCGCGGCGCACAACCGCCTGCGGCGCCCGCTCGAGGCGCTCCGCGACACCGGCCTCGACTATCTCCGCCTGGGCCAGACCAGCCCGACGTTGAGCGGCGGCGAGGCGCAACGGGTCAAGCTGGTGACCCACCTCCTCGGCGGACTGAAGGCGGCCCAATTCGAACGCGAGAACGCGACCGGCCCACGGCCGGTCCCCGCCGCGAAGCGCGACCTCTTCGTGCTGGAGGAACCCACCATCGGACTCCACATCGAGGACGTGCGCCGGTTGGTTGCCGTGATCCAGCGACTCGTCGATGCCGGCCACACGGTCATCGTCATCGAACACAATCTCGACCTGATCGCGGAGGCCGACTGGGTGATCGATCTGGGCCCGGAAGCCGGCGCCGATGGCGGCGCCATCGTCGCCGAAGGAACCCCCGAGGCGGTCGCCAAAGTGCGCGCATCCCACACCGGCCGCTATCTCCGCGAGTTCCTCGCCCAGCGTTGAACGGACGGTGCCCGCGTCGGTCGCCGACCAATCGCCGTGACGAATCCGTCCCGGCGCTTCGGCCGCCCGGCGTGCCGACCGCCGGTTCCTTTGCCGGATGCGGCAAGAGGACTGCCCCCCGGAGCGTCGCAAGGAAACGGGCCCGCTGGCTTCGGTGCCCGTCGGATCACGGATCCTCTGGAGATGATCCCTCCCGACGCCTCGCCATCGGACCCTTTCGCTCGGGCCATCCCGCCAAGGAATCAGCGCTCGGCACCCTGGACCGCCACCACCCGCACCGCCGCTTTCAGCAACCGCGCCCGCATCGGCGTCTCCCCCACCAGATCGCCGTCGAGGGCCACCCGTTGCGCCGGATCGGACGCCACTTCCATCGCCACGTCCGTGAAGTGTTCCACTTTCGGGTGGTCCACGTGCGTCCCGCGCACGAGACGCAGGAACTGCCCCGCGATCTGCAACCGCCCCAGACCCCGGATCAGGCTCACTTCCGCCAGCCCGTCGGCCATGTCCGCCCGCGGCGCGATCCGCATCATCCCGCCCCCCGCCCGCGGCGCGTTCGCCATCAACGCCACCACCAGCGGCTCGTCGATCGCGCCCCGCCCCGTCCGTACCCGCAGCCGGACCGCCCGATGCCCGGCCAACGCCAGGAAGAACCCGACGGGATAACTGAGTCGGGCGCCGAACCATCGCTTCACCCGCGGCGTCGTTGCCCGGAGGAGATCGCCCGAAAATCCCACCGCGACGAACAGCACCGCATGCCGGACCCGTTCGACGCCATTCTCCCGGAGGCACACCTCGATGACGTCGAGCGCCCGCTCGCCGCCGCCGAGCACCGCCGCCGCCAGCGTGTCGTCCGACCCGAGCCCCAGCAACGACGCGGCATCGTTGCCGGTGCCCACCGCCAGCACCCCGATCCGCGGACGCGCCCCGGGCACCGACAGCACGCCTTCCACCACCTCGCGGAATGTGCCGTCGCCGCCGGCCGCGACGATCGTCCCCGCGTCGACGTTCTCCGCCGCGCGCGCCGCGCCGTCGCCGGGACCGCGCGTCGCGACCCGACGCACCTCGCACCCACCGGCACGCAGACGACCGACGAATGCCGCGAGCCGCGCCGAGTGGTCCCCGCCGCCGCGCGCGGCGGGATTGGAAACGATCGCGACGATCCGATTCGTGGGCACGACGCGATCAAACCGGAGAACCGGCGGCGCATGCAACGACGCCGGGTCGGGGGGCACCGCCCAAGGCGCGTCGCGCGGGGGACGCGTCCGGGGCTCGCGATCCGCGCTTCCGCAAACTTGGACCTCCCCAAGCGCCCACCGGGTTTCCTACCTTTGCCTCGATGTCCACAACGACGCGCGTCCTCGCCTGTCTCGCGGCCGCCTTGCCAGGCCTCGACGCCGCCACTTTCTTCGCCAGCCCGTCGGGGTCCGACGCGAATCCCGGGACGGAATCCAGGCCGTTCGCCACCCTCGCCCGGGCGCAGTCCGCGGTCCGCGGCGCCAAAGCCGGCGGTCCCGTCACCGTCAACCTGCGCGGCGGCACCTACTACCTGCCCGCCACCTGGGTTTTGACCGCGGAGGATTCCGGCAGCGCGAATGCCCCCGTGGTCTGGCAGGCGTGGCACGACGAGCTTCCCGTGCTCAGCGGCGGCACCAAACTGGTGCCGCGATGGGAACCCCACCGCGACGGCATCCTCAAAACCCGCGTGCCCGCGGGCTTCGCGACCGACCAACTCTTCGTGGACGGGGAACGCCAAATCCTCGCGCGTTACCCGAATTTCGACCCCGGGATCCGCATGCTGGGCGGCTATTCGAAGGACGCGTTCTCGGCCGAACGCGCGGCACGCTGGGCCGATCCCCGGGGCGGCTTCATCCACGCCATGCACGAGCATCTCTGGGGCGACTTCCATTACCGCATCACCGGCAAGGACGCGGCGGGCAAGGTGACGTACGAGGGAGGATGGCAGAACAACCGGCGCATGGGCATGCACGGGGAATTCCGGTTCGTGGAGAACGTCCTCGAGGAACTCGACGTTCCCCGCGAGTGGTTCCTCGATGGGAAGGCATCCACCCTCTATTACCGTCCACCGGACGGGCTCGACCTTTCCAAGGCCACGTTCGAGGGGGTGCGCCTGCGGCACCTCGTCGAGTTCCGGGGCACCGAGGCGCGTCCCGCGGCTTTCGTGGAGTTCCGGGGCATCGTCTTCCGCCACGCGGCGCGGACTTTCATGGACAACAAGGAACCCCTGCTGCGCAGCGACTGGACGACCTATCGCGGCGGCGCGGTGGTCTTTGCCGGAACCGAGCACTGCTCGCTCCAGGATTGCACCTTCGACCAACCCGGCGGCAACGCCATCTTCGTCGACGGCTACAACCGCCACGTCGCCATCCGGGGATGCGAAATCGCGGGCGCCGGTGCTAACGGCATCGCCTTCGTCGGCAATCCCGCCGCGGTCCGCAATCCCTTGTTCGAGTACAACCGGGTGCAGGATCTCGCGGACATCGACCGCACGCCCGGGCCCAAGTCGTCGGATTATCCCGCCGACTGCCTCGTCGAGGACTGCCTGATCCACCGCGGCGGACGGGTCGAGAAACAGACCGCCGGGGTGCAGATCGCGATGTCGCGCGGCATCACGGTCCGGCACTGCTCGATCTACGACCTGCCGCGCGCGGGCATCAACATCGGCGACGGATGCTGGGGCGGGCACACGATCGAGTTCTGCGACGTGTTCGACACGGTGAAAGAGACCGGCGACCACGGCTCGTTCAATTCCTGGGGCCGGGACCGGCATTGGCGCCCGAACATCGCCGAGGTGGACGCGTGGGTGCGGAAGGTGCCCGACCTGCCCCTGCTCGACACCGTGAAACCCGTCGTGCTGCGCAACAACCGCTGGCGCTGCGACCACGGCTGGGACATCGACCTCGACGACGGTTCGTCCAACTACGAGATCCGGGACAACCTCTGCCTGAACGGCGGGCTCAAGAACCGCGAGGGATTCAACCGGGTGGTGGAGAACAACGTCATCGTCGGCAACTCCTTCCACCCCCACGTGTGGCACGCCGAGAGCCGCGACGTGTTCCGGCACAACATCGTGTCCGGCCCGTATCAACCGATCGGGATGCGCGCGCCCTGGGGTGCCGAGTGCGACCACAACCTCCTCCACCGGGCGGGCACGACCGACGAAACCCCGGCTTCCGGACTCCGTGGGCAGAGCGGACGCGACGAACATTCCCTCGTGGCGGATGCCCGGTTCGTCGATCCCGTCCGGGGCGATTACCGGGTCCGGGATGGATCCCCGGCCCTGAAACTCGGGTTCCGCAATTTCCCGATGGACCGATTCGGCGTGCTCGCGCCCCGGCTGAAGGCCAAGGCGCGCACCCCGGAACTCCCCGGGCAGGCGAAGGCCACGGCCGCGGTGGTCCGCGACGGCCGGGTGGTGGAATGGCTGGGCGGCACCATCAAGAACGTGGTGGGTCCCGGCGAAGTCTCCGCCGCCGGACTTCCCGGCGAGACCGGCGTGTCGATCGTGTCGTGCCCGGCCGGCAGCGCGATGGCCAAGGCGGGCCTGCGCGCGGGCGACGTGATCCTGAAATGCGCCGGCACGGAAATTCCCGACCACGCGGCATTGCTCCGAGCCCTCCGGGCAACGCCCCGCGACGGGCGATTCGACCTCGACGTGTTCCGCGCCCAAAACCATGTGACGGTTGCCTTGCCCGCCCCCGCGGCCGGTACCGCCGGAACCGCCGCCTTCTTCCGGACGTCCACCGCGACCT
>WBXI01000238.1 GCA_008933025.1 Verrucomicrobiota bacterium | reverse complement strand
GCCCCGGACAGCGCGCGCGCTAAAGCGTTCATGGCGGTCGCCGAGGCCATCCGGAAGCAGTTGGGCTGACGCCCCCCGCCACGCCGCCATGAGCCACGATCCACTCGACGCCCTGCGTTCGGAAGGCGACGTGAACCTCTCGCCGCGGCGCAAGGCGTGGTCCGCGGCGCACGTGGGTCCGAAGGCCGCGGAATTGCTGGCGCGCGATTCCCGCGTGTTCCTCCACCAGTCCCTTTCCACGCCCTGCCTCAACGCGCTGGCCGACGCCCGGGGTGCCTCGATCGCGGACACCGAGGGACGGCGTCTCCTCGATTTCCACGGCAACAACGTCCATCAGGTCGGCTTCGCGCACCCGCGCGTGGTCCAGGCCATCAAGGACCAACTCGACGAACTCAGTTTCTGCACCCGGCGCTACACCTGCGAGCCCGCGATCGCCCTCGCCGAACGCCTCGCCGAGGCCGCCCCCGGCGACCTCGACCGCGTCCTCTTCGCCCCCGGCGGCACCTCGGCCATCGGCATGGCCCTCAAGCTCGCGCGCATCGCCACCGGCCGGTTCAAATTCGTGTCGATGTGGGACTCCTTCCACGGCGCGTCGCTCGACGCGATCTCGGTCGGCGGCGAGGCGGTGTTCCGCAAGGGGATCGGCCCGCTGTTGCCCGGTTGCGAGCACGTCCCCCCTCCCGAACCACTCCGGTGCCCGTTCAAGTGCGGCACCGCGTGCAACCTGGGCTGCGCGGACTACGTCGAGTACGTCCTGGAGAAGGAGGGCGACGTCGCCGCGGTCATCGGCGAGACCGTCCGCTGCACGCCGTTCATCCCGCCGCCGGACTATTGGAAACGCATCCGCGCCGCCTGCGACAAACACGGGGCGCTGTTGATCCTCGACGAGATCCCCATCGGGCTCGGGCGCACCGGGAAACTGTTCGCGTGCGAGCACTACGGCGTCGTCCCGGACATGCTGGTGCTGGGCAAGGGGCTCGGCGGCGGGATCTTCCCGATCGCCGCGTTGCTGGCGCGCGAGGGGCTAAACGTGGCGACCCACACCGCCCTCGGCCACTACACCCACGAGAAGAACCCCGTGGCCTGCGCGGCCGGCCTCGCCACGCTGGACGTGATCCGCGACGAGGGACTGGTGGCGCACGCGGCGGAACTGGGGCGCGTCGCGCTCGACATCCTGCGCGGCATGGCGGCCCGGCATCCGTTGATCGGCGACATCCGCGGGCTGGGATTGCTGATGGGCATCGAGTTGGTGCGGCGCGACGCGGCGGGACGACCGGTCCCGGCGACCGACGCGGCGGAGCAGGTCATGTACGCGGCGTTGGACCGCGGGCTGAACTTCAAGGTGACGATGGGCAACATCCTCACGCTCACCCCGGCGTTGACGCTCGCGCGCGCCGAATTGGAACACGCCCTCCATATCCTCGACACCTGCATCGGCGAGGTTGAATCCGGCACGTCGCCGTACTGACGGCCAACGACACGACGTTTGAATCCGCAGATGACCCAGACGACGCAGACGACGCGCCCGGCAAACGGGGCGGACGGCCCGGAGCGCCCGGCTCCCGGCCCCCTGCCCCGCGCCTCGTTTCGCTCCCGCGCCCTCGCGCTCTTCCCGGCGGGTTCGAACGGCGAGTACGGTTTCCCGCCCGACCTGGTTCCCGTGATCGAGCGCGGCCACGGTTGCCGGGTCTGGGACACCGACGGTCGGGAGTTCCTCGATTTCACCATGGCCTGGGGTTCGGCCTTGGTCGGGCATGCCCATCCGCGGGTGGTCGAGGCCGCGACGCGCCAGGCGGCGCTGGGCGCGAATTTCGCCGCGGTGAACCGCCGTTCCGTCGAACTCGCCGAACGCATCGCCGCGCTCTCGCCCTGCGCCGAACGCATCCGCTTCGTCGCCTCCGGCACCGAGGCCACCCTGCTCTGCCTCCGGGTCGCCCAGGCCGCCACCGGACGTCCCAAGGTCCTCCGCTTCGAGGGCGCATACCACGGCCAACACCCCGTCGGCATCGCCGGCATGCTGAATGGCCGACCGCTCCCGCCGCCCCACGCGGATCCTTCCGGTGCCGGCGCCTCGTGGGTCGAACGCGACGTCCTCGTCGCGCCGTTCAACGATCTCGCCGCCACCGAATCCATCCTCGCCGGGTTCGCCCACGAACTCGCCGCGGTGATCGTCGAACCCCTCCACCGTTGCCTGGTGCCCGTGCCCGGCTTCCTCGAGGGCCTCCGCGCGGCGACCCGGCGCCATGGCATCGCCCTGGTCTTCGACGAGGTCGTGACCGGCTTCCGGCTCGCGCCCGGGGGCGCGCAGGAATACTACGGCGTGGTGCCCGACCTCGTCGCCTACGGCAAGGCGCTCGGCGGCGGGTTCCCCATCGGCGCCTATGCCGGCCGCGCGGCGTGGATGGACGTCGTCGACGAACACCGCCTTCCCGGACCGAACTACGCCTGGTCCGCGTCGACCACCGGCGGCAATCCCGTCTCCTGCGCCGCCGCCCTCGCCACGCTCGACGTCCTCGCCGAACCCGGCGTCTACCCGCGCCTCCACGAATCCGGCCGCCGTCTCCGCCGCGTCCTCGCCGAAACCGTCGCCGCCGCCGGGGAATCCGCCCGGATCCTCGGCGACGGGCCGCTCGCCCAACTCGCGTTTTCCGCCGCGCCGGTCGTCGACCAGAAATCCTGGCTCGCCAGCGACCGCGCCCGCGGCCGCGCCCTGATGCTCGGCCTTTCGCGCGGGGGCGTGTTCCTCAATCCGATGGGCACGAAGTTGTACCTCTCGCTCGCGCACGACGACGCCGCGATCGACGAATTCGGCGACCGCCTCGCCGCCGCGCTTGCCGCGACGCGCCCCGCCTGACCATGCACTCCGGACGCCGCATCATCCTGGGTTCGCTCGTGGCGGCGATCGTCCTCGTCGTGCTGTTGTTCCTCAATCAGCGCCCGCCCGCGGCGACCGCTTCCGTCCGGCCCCTCCTCGTCTACTGCGCCGCGGGCATCCAGGGTCCCGTCGAGGCCGCCGCCCGGGACTACGAACGCGAGCTCGGCGTCCCCGTCCAGCTCCAGTTCGGCGGCTCCGGCACCCTGCTCAGCAATCTCCGCGTCGCCCGCCTCGGCGATCTCTTCGTCGCCGCCGACGGCAGTTTCATCGACATCGGCCGCTCCAACCGGCTCCTCGCCGAGGTCCTCCCGCTCGCCCGGCTCCGGCCCGTGCTCGCCGTCGCCAAGGGCAACCCGCGCGGCATCCGCGGCATCGACGACCTGCTGCGCGCCGGCGTCCGCGTCTCGCTCGCGAATCCCGATTCGGTCGCCGTCGGCGTCGCCACGCGCCGGGCCCTCGTCCATGCCGGCAAATGGGCGGCCCTCGCCGCCCGCGCCACCGTCTTCAAAGCCACCGTCAACGACGTCGCCAACGACGTGAAACTCGGCAGCGTCGACGCCGGCATCGTCTGGGACGCCACGGCACGGCAGTATCCCGAACTCGAGTCCATCGCGGTCCCCGAGTTCGACGGGGTCTCCTCCGAGGTCTCCGTGGCCGTGCTCCGCTTCTGCGAACAACCCACGGCGGCACTGCGGTTCGCCCGTTATCTCGCCGCGCGCGACCGCGGTCTCCGCCGCTTTTCCGAGGCCGGTTTCCATCCCGCCGACGGCGACGTCTGGACGCCCTCGCCCGAGGTCCTGCTCTACAGCGGCACCGTCAACCGGGTGGCCATCGAGGACACCCTGCGGGAGTTCGAACGGCGCGAGGGCGCGCGCGTCACCCGGGTCTACAACGGCTGCGGCATCCTCACCGCGCAGATCAAGTCGGGCCAGAAACCGGACGCCTACTTCGCCTGCGACGTCTCGTTCATGGACACGGTGTCGAACCGGTTCCAACCCGCCGTCCAGCTCGCCGAGACGTCGCTCGTCCTGCTGGTGAAGAAGGGCAATCCGTCGGGGATCTCCGGACTCGCCGACCTGGCCCGGCCCGGCCTGCGCGTCGGGCTCGCGCACGAGGAGCAGAGCGCGCTCGGGGCCCTCTCGGCCCGCCTCCTCCGCAACGCCGGCCTCCGCGACCGCGTCCTCGCCAACACCAGCGTCCAGTCCCCCACCGGCGATCTCCTCCTCAACCAACTCCGCTCCGGCGCCCTCGACGTCGCGCTGGTCTATGCCGCCAACGCCAGCCAGGTCCGCGATTCCCTCGACGCCGTCGAACTCCGCGAACCCGGCGCCGTCGCCATCCAACCCTACGCGGTGGGCCTCGACTCCGGCCACGCGCGGCTGATGGGTCGACTGCTCGAGGCGCTCGAGGCCGCGCCGTCGCGGGCGCGTTTCGAACGGGCCGGGTTCCGCTGGAACGCGCCCGCCACATCGCCGTGAACCAAGACCCTTCCCACCGTCCCCCGGTCGCGACGCGCGGTTCCGACCGCTGGTTCCTCGCGTGCCTTGCCCTGCTCGGCGGGACGTACGTGCTGTTGCTCGCCGCCACGGTGGCCGCGGACGTCCTCTACACGACGCCCGGCCATCTCTGGCGGGCGTTGCAGAGCCCGGAGATCCGGCATGCGATCCGGCTCAGCCTGGTCAGTTGCAGCCTCACCACGCTCCTCTCCCTCTGGGTCGCCGTGCCGATCGGCTATCTCATGACCCGGATCCGTTTTCCCGGCCAGGCCCTGCTGGACGCGTTGCTCGACATCCCGATCGTCCTGCCGCCGCTGGTGATCGGACTGAGCCTGCTGATCCTGTTTCAGGCCCCGCCGCTGCGGGCCCTCGAGCGCGTTTTCCCGGTCACCTACGCGGTGCCGAGCATCATCCTCGCCCAGTTCATGGTCGCGTGCGCCTTCGCCGTCCGCACCCTGCGGGCCACCTTCGAGCAGATCAGCCCGCGCCACGAACAGGTCGCGCTGACGCTGGGCTGCACCCGGGCCCAGGCCTTCTGGCTGGTGGTCCTTCCCTCCGCGCGCAAAGGCGTGCTCACCGCCGCCACGCTCGCATGGGCCCGCGCCCTCGGCGAATTCGGTCCCATCCTGGTTTTCTCCGGCGCCACCCGCATGAAGACGGAGGTCCTTCCCACCACCGTCTACCTCGAACTCAGCGTCGGGAACCTCGAGGCCGCCGTCGCCGTCTCGCTCCTCATGGTCGCCGCCGCCGTCGCCGTCCTCCTCGTCCTGCGGGGGCAGGGCCTTTCCAACGCCTTCGGCCGCCCCCTCTGACGTGATCGCCCTCGAACAGGTCACCGTCCATGCCGGCGCGTTCGTCCTCCGCGACCTCTCCCTCGTCGTGCCCGCCGGCAGCCACACCGCGCTCATGGGCCGCACCGGCGCCGGCAAGACCACCCTCCTCGAGGCCGTGTGCGGCCTCCGCCCCGTGTCCGCGGGCCGCATCGTCGTCGGCTCCCGCGACGTCACCCGCGAATCCCCCGCCGCCCGCGGCGTCGGCCTCGTGCCCCAGGACGGCGCCCTGTTCCAGCATCTCACCGTCCGCGAGCACCTCGCCTTTTCCCTCGTGGTCCGCCATTGGGACCGGGACCGGGCCGGGGCCCGCGTCGACGAACTCGCCGCCTGGCTCCGCCTCGGCCCACTCCTCGACCGTCGCCCCGCCGGCCTCTCCGGGGGCGAGGTCCAGCGCGTCGCCCTCGGCCGCGCCCTCGCGTTCCATCCCGACGTCCTCTGCCTCGACGAACCGCTCAGCGCCCTCGACGACGACACCCGCGACGAGGTCTGCGACGTGCTCGCCGACATCCGGCGCCGCACCGGCATCACCGTCCTGCACGTCACCCACAACCGCCGCGAGGCCGACCGCCTCGCCGACCGCATCCTCCGCCTCCACGATGGACGCATCGAATCCAACGGGGACTGAGCCCGGGCTTCCCGGGCTCTCGGACGGGGACCGCGCCGCGGCCGACTGGCAACTCGCCGTCGCCGGATTCGGCGAGGAAGGCCAGCGACGCCTCAAGGGCGCCTCCGTGCTCGTCTCCCGCATCGGCGGACTCGGCGGCATGGTCGCGTTCCATCTCGCCGCCGCCGGCATCGGCCGCCTCGTCCTCGCGCATGGCGGCGACATCCGGCCCGGCGATCTCAACCGGCAGTTGCTGATGACGCACGACCGCATCGGCACCCCGCGCATGGATTCGGCCGTGGAACGGCTCAAGGCGCTCAACCCACGGCTGGAGATCGTGGCCGAACGGGCGAACGTGTCCGATGCCAACGCCGCGCGTCTCGTCGCCCAGGCCGACCTCGTGGTCGATTGCGCGCCGTTGTTCGCGGAACGCTACGCGTTGAACCGGGCCGCGATGGCGGCGCGCAAACCGATGGTCGAGGCCGCGGTGTTCGACCTCGAGTTCCACCTCACCACCTTCGTCCCCGGCGAGACCGGCTGCCTCCGCTGCCTGTATCCGGAGACCAATCCCGCGTGGACGCGGCGGTTCCCCGTCCTCGGCGCCGTGCCCGGCGTGGCGGGGTCGCTCGCCGCGCTCG
>WBXI01000237.1 GCA_008933025.1 Verrucomicrobiota bacterium | reverse complement strand
GCGAAGGTCGGCGTGTGGCAGGCGCCCATGCGACTCAATGACACGACCCGCGAATATTTCCGTCGTCTGGCCACGATCAGCGGGCCGGCCGAGGCTCAACTCTTCACCCATCTCGACGACCCCGCGGTGCAGCGGGAACTGTGGATCCATCATCCCACCGCCAATGCCGCCCTCCGGACCACCCTGACCCCGACGATCATCAAGGGCGGTTTCCGCCTCAACGTCATACCGGGCGACGCCCTCGCCCAGGTCGATGTCCGGGCTTTGCCGGACGAGAATCTGGAATGGCTCGCGGCGGAACTGCGGAAACTCATCGACGATCCGCAGGTCGAGGTGGTGCCGCCGGCGTCCTTCGCGCGGCCGGCGACGCCGCCGTCGGGCAGGGACACCGCGTTGTTCGCGGCCATGGAACGGGCCCAGCAAAAACATTTTCCCGGGGCCATCACCATTCCGCAGATGAGCGTCGGGGCTACCGACTCCGCGCAACTCCGGGCGAAAGGCGTGCAGGCCTACGGACTGAGCGTTCCGGCCACCGAGGCCGACGGCGCGCGCATGCACGGCAACGACGAACGGGTTTCGATCCGGGCTTTGGGCGTGTTCCTCGAGTACCTCTGGACCGTGGTGACGGATGTTGCCGGGACAAAGTGACGGCTATCGAACCGACGCGGTGGCCATGCCTTTTCGCGGCGGCAACAGACTCCAGACCCGCGTGAAGCATTCCGGCGCGTAGCCCATCGCGCGCTTCAACTGGTAGTCGCGTTCCAACAGATTGGGATGCCGTGCCCATGCCGTGTGGTTGGCCGCGTCGATGAGGCCTTTGGCCCGCGCCCAAAACGCGCTGACCGGCACCGGCCAATCGCTGCCGTGCAGGATCCGGGAGGCCAACGGTTCCGACTGGGTCTCCGGGACCACGCGCCCGCGAATCCGGTTGTTCAGCACCGAGAACGCACTGGTGTCGCCGTAGAGGTTCGGGTGCCGCCGGGTCATCTCCACGAAATCGGGAAACCACTGCGGGTCGAACAACGCGCTCTTGGTCCCGCAATGGGCCGCGATCACCGTCACCCCGACTTCCAACGGTCGCTCCAAATGCCGGGGATTGGCGAGGGAGGCATCGACCACCGGCAACGTCTTCTCGCCGCCCGTGTGCGAGAGCAGCGGGAGGCCCGCCGCCGCCATCCGTTCCCAGAACCGCGTGAATCGCCGGTCCGAGCAGTCCACGTGCTGCACGTTGGGAAGGAGTTTCATCATCATCGCCCCGCCCGCGATGCACCGGTCGAGTTCTTCCAGCGCGTCGGGCCGCGCCGGGTGGATCGACACCGCCGGCAGGAACTCGGGATGCCGTCGGGCGAGCGCGAGCACGTAGTCGTTCGGCACGTGGAAGAGACCGGCGCCCGGCACCGGTTTCCCCTGCGGGTCGTGCACCCGTTCCTGCGCGAGGATCACCGCCGCGCCCAGCGACGACTCGCGGAGTCGCTCCAACAGGTGTTCCACGTACAGTCGGTCGAAATCCCCGTCCAAATCCCGGGGGTGCATCCCGATCGCCGACAGGAGCAGGCGCGCCTGCCACCGGCGGTAGAGGCCGTCCAATCCAAGCCAGCATCCGGTCCCGCCCGCACCGGTCCCCACGATGTGGACGTGCATGTCGACGGCGGGGAGGGCGGTCGGCGGGGCTTGGTCGGGATTCATACCAAGCCGCGGATGGGTTCGCCGCGGCCAATTGCCTCGATGACGCGTTGCGAGACGCCCGGCAGCAGGCGGGCCTGCCCGATGTCGAGCAGCGTGTGCATGATGGTGGCGAGCAGGTCTTTCATCGTCACCGCCTGGGTCGCGGGTTCGCCGCCGTCGCGCGAGGATTCTCCGATGACCTGTCCCATCTTCAGCCCGCCGCCATAGAGCAGGAGCGGGGCTAGGTTGCCCCAGTGATCGCGGCCGCCATTGGCATTGATGGCCGGCGAGCGGCCCATCTCGCCGCAACAGACGAGCAGGATCTTGTCGCTCAGGCCGCGCGCCTCCACGTCCTCGATGAAGGCGGATACGGCATGGTCGAAGGGTGTCCCCACGTATTCCATGCCGACCGTCATCGGGGCGTTGTTGATGTCGGCGTGCATGTCCCAGATGAAACTGGTGGTGACGGTGACGAACCCGACGCCCCGTTCGCAAAGGCGGCGGGCCAGAAGAAGCTGGCGGCCCAAAGTGAGCGCGTTGGTGGCGTAGTGGTCGATGTTGTTCCACTTCTTGTCGATTCGCCCGCGGGGCAAAAGCGGCGCGGTGTCGTAGCGCTCGACGGTGCGGGGATCCTCGCGCGCGAGATCGAAGGCATCGAACACGCCGCGGTGCAGCACATCGAATGCTTTCCGCTGGAACCCGCCGAAGTCCTGCACGGCGGTGCTGCCGTCGGACCAGCGCCGCCAGCCATCGAGGGACTCCAGCAGGGCGCGGCGGTCATGGAATCGGCCCTCCGGCAGGTTGATCCGCATGTCCTGCTGCAGCGCCGCGCCGGCTCCCGGCACGAACGGGGCGAAGGACCGGCTCAGTTCGCCGGTACCCTCGAAGTTGCCGAACTCCTTCACGACCTCCCGCGCCGTCGCGTCGACCGAACGCGGGAACAACGCGACGTTGGTGGGCATGGCCGTGTCGACCCGCGACGCGCCGGCGATGCTGGAGTAAAGCGACCCCATGTTCGCCTGGAGGGTGTCCGCGCCGAGGATGGGCTTGATGTCGTGGTTGGCGTCGCCGGTGGCGAACGAGCGCACGATGCTGAATTTGTGCGCGAGCTTCGCCAGACGCGGGAAGGTGCTGCCGAACGTGATGCCGGGCAGCGTGGTGGGGATCTCGCCGGTGGCGCTGCGGATGCCGGATGGCGCGTCCATCTTGGGATCGAACGTCTCGAACTGCGACGGTCCCCCGTGCATGAAAAGGAAAATGACCGAGCGGTCCTTGAGGGGGTTCTTGCCCGACTTGTTTTCCCCAGCCGCGGCGGCGGCGCGGATCGCGAAGTTGTCCCCCAGCGTCAACCCGCCCAGCGCCAAGGCGCCTGCCTGCAGGAACTGGCGGCGCTGCCAGCGTCCCGACTGCCAAAAACGATCTTGAAAAGTGAGCATCGCGACCGGGGTGGGGAGGGATCTCCCGCGGTTATCGATGGGAACGTGGTTCGAAGCCAAGGCGAAATGCCGGTTGTTCGGGAATGTGACGCGCCCGGCAACCTCGATCGTGACCGCGGCGGGCTACGCCGCGCACCGATCCGGCCCCGGGGTGTTCGCCGGGGGACCGTACGCCAAAGCGCCGGCAGCGAAGGCCAAGTTGTTCCGAATGCCCCTCGCTCTTGGAGCCTTGGCGCATGGATCCGGCCGCGTCTTCCGACCACCGGTCACTGGAGCCGGAAGAACCGGTGCGCGTCGTCGGGACGCAGGGGAACCGTCAACCGGTCGCCGTCCACGCCGGGTACGGCGGTCACCTCGGTCCATTCGGCCGGGGACAGCGAGGGACTTGAGAACAACCTGAAGCCCGACGCCGAGGCCGGCCAACTCACCACGATGTCCCCGCCGTCGTGCCGGATCGCCAGCGACGGCGCCGCGGGGGCGGGGGGAGTATAGGTGGCACCGCTTCCCGCCTTGATCGTCACCGCGGGATCTTCCGACCAGACATGGCAGTGCGCGGTGTCCAGCGCGTTCACGCCCCCCATGCTGTCCCGAAGCCACACCGTCGAGGTGTTGCCGGTCTGGGTCGTGACAAAAGCGCTCAAGGAGCCGGAGAGGGTGTAGGTCGCCCCCACCAGGAACTGCGCGTCGGCCTGGTCCAACGTCCGGTCGTTGTCCTTCACGCCGTCCAGATAATGGATGTTCCTGTACAAGGTGCCGTTCACCCCCAGGGGATTTCCCCGCGGGTTGAACGGATCCGTGATGTCCGGTCCCTCGAACGAAAGCAGGGCCAGCGACGATACCTCCGCGCCCGGTCCGCCACCGAGCAATTGGTCCACCTGGAGGCTCGCCTTGAGCGGTACGAAGTTCCCGGCCGGATGCGCCGCCGAGGGTTGGACGACGAAGGTGTCCGTGAACCGGGCCGTGGCATCCGCGTGTCCCATCGCGTAGTACTGGCGATGGGTGGCATCGGAATGCCCGTCGGAGTTGACGTAGACATGCAGGTCGCCCAGACCGGCCGTCGCGCCCGTGCTGGCAAAGACCACGATGTTCTCTCCTGACCTCGGATAGGTGGCGCCGGTCTGCTGCACCGGGAAGACGACCTTGGAATCGGCCTTGGCCGGCACCACGTCGACGGCCCGGTTGTTGATCTCCGGCGCGAACACGAAATCGGGCCCGAAAGGATCCTCCGTGTACGCCGAAGCGGTGGCGATGGCGCTCAAGGACGCCCCGGCCTCCGCCCTGCCGCCGGCCATCACGAGTCCCGCGGCCAGAAAAGCCGCCACCGCCACCGGGCGGAAGGTGTCCCTCGACGCGATCGCTTTCACCGGAACGGGAATGTTTCGCATAAATCCTCCATCGAAAGGATGGACCCGCAGCCCGATTCGGCACGGCTGAATCCATGCCGTTTCATGGTCACTGCTGGCGGGCCGTTGCGACGCTGCCCAGCGCGACCGGAATCCATGGGGGACCGATCCTCGCGCTGGGACGCCAGGCGGCGAGGTCGGGCAAGTTTATCCCTCGTGGCAGCGGGAGAAGTCCCGGACGATTGCGGATGGGGGCGGGTTATCGCGGGCAGGGGGGGAGGGCCAAGCGTTCGATTGCGTTCGGCGGGATTTCCCGCCAGCCTTCGATACACCTTGCAAGGAAGGCCCGTTTGGATCGCGGGTTCCCGTTCGGCGATGGGATCCTTGGCGAGCCGTCTTTTGTCGCCGCTATATCGTCGGTGGGCAGTTTCAAAATCTAACTGCATGCGCATGCGCGGCCCCCAAGGGAACCCCAAACAGTTCTTCGTGACTTTGCCTTGTCACGACAACGCCCGCCTCCAATGACATCGATGCCTTCACCGGTGCGCCGAATGGTCCTGTGGGGTTGCGCCGTCCTTGTCGCCTTCGTTCTCGTCGCGTTTTTGTGGGCATTGCGTTGGATGGAGAGGGACAACCTCCGATGCGTTCGCTGGCGCTTCACCGTGCAGGATGGGTCGGTAATCCACGGCGAGGTCTGGTCTGCAAGAGGTGGCAATCCCGGGTCAGACGATTGGGAGAAGAAGATTTCGAACCTATCCGGGCAATTGGAGACCAGCGTGCCATTGGTCGACGATCTCCCATGGTACAAGAAAGCATTCCAATCATTTCGGATCGAGAAGCGGGTGCCCTATAAGAACGGCTTCGTCCATGGCATGGTGGTTCACCTGGGTCCGGATGGTCATGAGACCCATATCGAGCAGTTCCGCGACGGCCAGCCGGATGGACTCGCCTGCTGGTTTGGGCCGGACGGCGGTATCGGCCATTTGTACATGCAAAGGAATGGCCGGAGAGAAGGCCCCAGCCTGTCGTTTTGGACCAACGGTCTCCTCTCGTCCGCCAAGATCTACGCGAACGGCCTGCAGAGTGGACTGTCGCGACGATGGTGGGCCACGGGCGACCCGGAAGAAGAAGGCTCGTATTCCGAGTCCATGCGAATCGGCAAGCACACGTTCTGGCTTCACCGGAACCACGCCAAGTCGCATGAGATCGTGTATTCAACCAATGAGATTCCCGAGTCGGCAACGGTATGGGCAGCGGACGGGAAGCTCATGGGCGTGGGCATTTACAGAGATGGAAGGGAATGGGACGGGCTTTTTCCCGCAAACTTCAAGGGACCCGTTTTCCTTTTGCGCAGCAGCGCTGGCACGTGGCAGACGAATCATTACAAGTGGCTCGAGGGCGACTCCGGGCCTTGAGGACGCGCCTCGCGCGCTTTGCGTGGCCGTGATATGAGACGACGGGCACGCCCTCGGGCCCCATGGGAGTGGACCCATCTCCGATGCACCCGTCCCAGGGAGACCACCCCGCGCCCGGGCCATCGTCGACCCGCGGACTCGAAGCCCTGGAAACAGTTCCTGAACCGATGCCTCGTTTTCCGGCTAGTTCCGCTTCGCTCACAAGCCGCCGCATGGAGCAAGTCAGCCCCGGAGTTGGCCAGACTTGCCAGCCGGGTTGAAATCCCCCGGCAACCGGCCACGGGAATGGCGGCGTGGAACCTCTAGGAGGCGCCAGGCGCGGCCAGCGCCCGAATTTGGAAATTGTTCTCAAGCCAAGAGAAATGTAAGAAGAGCAGCATGGGGATAAGGCTGCTTGGATTGCTGTGGTTCGTCGCGGGTTTTGTCTCGGCGAGTTGGGCTCAATCCACGAACCAACTGGCGGTCCTAGTGTGCAGACCTCTAAGTCCCTTGTACCACTGCACTGAGTTTTTCGCGTGCGCGCATGATCTTGGCGAGGATGTCGGCGCCCTTCGCGCGCCATTCGTAGCGCGTGGGGTTGAGATTACGCTCCGCGAGG
>WBXI01000236.1 GCA_008933025.1 Verrucomicrobiota bacterium | reverse complement strand
CCCCAACCCCTGCGGGGTCGGTTGCGCTCGGCTCGCTACGCTCGCCATCGCTCCACCTCCCCCGCAGGGGTTGGGTGGGAGCAGCCGGAAAGCAAATTACAGAAAGCTTCTTACACCGGCAAACCTAGGCTTGTGCTGGGCCATTTTCTCGGCCATTAATTGCGCGGGTCATGAAAAACGACAGACTGAAACAATTTGTCTCCCTGCGCGCGGAGTTGCTGCGGGAGAAGAGCGAACTGATGGGCCGGTTGGCCGAGATCGACAAGGCGTTGGGGTCGGTGGGCGTGGTCGCCCCGGTGGTTGCCGCCACCGTTGTTGCCGCTCCCGCTCGCCGGGGCCGCCCTCCGGGTCGTCCTCCGGGTCGTCCTGCTGCCCCCGCCCCCGTGGTCGCGGTTGCTCAGGCAAAGTCCAAGGACAAGGCCAAGGGCAAGTCGAAGGGCAAGTCGAAGGGCAAGCGCGCGAAGAATGCGTTGTCGCTCCGCGAGGTCGTGAAAGCGGTCACGAAGGCGGCGCCGCTGGCGCGTCAGGACATCCTCAAGGCCGTCCTGAAGCAGGGTTATGTGTTCACGGCAAAAGATCCGCTGAACTCGCTGAGCACGCTCCTTTACAGCGACAAGTCCATCAAGAACTACGGCGGCAAGTTCGGTCCGGCCTGATGTAGGTCGGTTCCGGTCGCCGCAACAGAGCCCGCCAGCATTGGCGGGCTTCTTTGTTCTTCCGGCCGCATTCCAACCCCATCCCATGCTCGCCCGCCGCGTCATCCCCTGCCTCGATGTCCACGATGGACATGTCACCCGCGGCGTCCAGTTCGGCCGTGCCGAGGACGGTGGCCTTCGCAACGTCGGCGATCCCGTGGAACTGGCCGTCCGCTACAACGAACAGGGCGCGGACGAGATGGTTTTCTTCGATATCACCGCCACCGCGCACGGCCGCACCTCGATGGTCGGGGTCATCGAGCGCGCTGCCGACCAGTGTTTCATGCCGCTGACCGTCGGCGGCGGGATCCGGTCCGTCGACGACATGGGCATCATGCTGCGCGCGGGCGCCGACAAGGTGAGCATCAATTCGTCGGCACTCGCGAATCCCGACCTCGTCCGCATGGGCGCCGAGAAATACGGCAGCCAATGCATCGTGGTGTCGATCGACTGCAAGCGCGTCGCTCCGGACCGGTGGGAAGTATTCCTGGCCGGCGGCCGCAAGGCGACGGGGCGGGAGGCCGTGGCATGGGCCCGCGAGGCCGTCGCTTTGGGCGCCGGGGAAATCGTCCTGAATTCGATCGATGCGGACGGGACGCGCCAGGGCTTCGATCTGGAGATCACGCGCCGGGTGGGCGAGTCGGTGGGGGTTCCGGTGGTGGCGAGCGGCGGGGCCGGCAGCCTCGAGCACATGGCGGAGGTATTGCTCGAGGGGCGGGCCGACGCGGTGTTGGCCGCCAGCATCTTTCATTTCGGCTCGTATACGGTCCGGCAGGTGAAGGAACACCTTGCGTCGCGGGGAATTCCCGTGCGGCTGCCATGAACGGCGAACGTCGGGTCTCGATGCCATGATCCGTTCCTGGTGGTTGCCCATCCTGATGCTCGCCGCGAGCAATGTGTTCATGACCTATGCCTGGTATGGGCATTTGAAGCGTCCGGACGCGCCGCTGTGGAAGGCCATACTCCTGAGTTGGGGCGTGGCGTTCATGGAGTATTGCATCATGGTGCCGGCGAATCGTTGGGGCAGCCATTCCTATGCGCCCTACCAACTCAAGATCCTGCAGGAAGTCATCAGCATCGGCGTGTTCGTTGGCTTTGCCCTCCTCTATTTCGGCACCCGGCCCCAATGGAACCATCTGGCGGCCTTCGCCTGCATCCTGGCCGCCGTCGTCTTCACCATGATTCCCATCCGTGCCCACTGACGCGGCTTTCCCCATCCCACCCATTCCCAATCCCATGAGTTTCATCGACCAACTGAAATGGACGTCCGAAGGCCTTATACCCGCCATCGTGCAGGACCATCGCACCGGCCGCGTGCTGATGATGGCCTGGATGAACCGCGCATCGCTGGAGAAGACCGTCGAGACCCGCCGGACCTGGTTCTGGAGTCGCTCGCGCGGGAAGTTCTGGATGAAGGGCGAATCGAGCGGCCACGTGCAGGTGGTCCACGACATTGCCTTCGACTGCGATGGCGACACGCTGCTGATCCAGGTGGAGCAAACGGGCGCGGCATGCCACGAGGGCTACCGGTCCTGTTTTTTCCGGAGCATCGAGGGATCGGGCGAGACGGTGCGGGTGTCCGAGGCTCAGCTCGAAACCCCCGAGGCGATCTATGGTCGCAAATGACCCGCGGAGGCGCGGATGAGCATGCCGCGTCTGGATGATCTCGTCGGGTTCGGTTCGGGCACGTGGTGGATTTTCCTGGGGATCGTGGCGATGGGCCGGGGAGCGGACCTGTTCTCGACGTGGCTCGCGACGCCGGGGCTGGAACTCGAGGCGAACCCGCTGGCCCGCCGTCTGGGCTGGCGCTGGGGAATCCCGGTGAACGTCGCGATGATCCTGGGCACCGCGCTCTGGCCCATGCTGGCGGTCTCGCTGGCCACGACCAGCTTCCTCGTGGCTGCCCGGAACCTCCAGCAGGCATGGCTGATGCGCTCGCTCGGCGAGGTGGGATACCGCCTGTGGTTCGCGGACCGGATCGCGGCTAGTCCGCCCCGTCTGGTGTGGCTGTGCTTCCTCGGCGAGGGCGGGTTGACCGGTGCCGTCGGCGGGGCGCTCATGCTCTTCGGGCCTTCCGCGTTGGTCCCGTTCGGGATCGGCCTCGGCATCTTTGCCTACGGCGTCGCGGTCTGCCTGTTTACCGGGATGTCGCTGTGGCGATTCCTCCGCGTGCCAACCCACGACCGTTGAATCCATGGAAAGGCAGGTCTACTTGGGCGTCGATGTCGGGGCCGAGAGCGGACGGGTGATGGCCGGACTCTGGGATGGGCGGCGGATGGACCTCGCGGAGGTCGCGCGGTTCGCGAACGGGCCCGTGGAAATCGGCGGCACGCTGCGGTGGGATCCCTTGCGATTGTGGGCCGAGATCCGGGCCGGTTTGGCCCAGGCCTCCTCGCGGTTCGGGTCGGCGGTGGTCTCGGTCGGCGTGGACACCTGGGCCCTGGACTACGTGCTGATGTCGCGTTCGGGCGAAATGCTGGGGCTTCCGTTCTGTTACCGCGATCCGTCCCATCGGGCGGCGTTCCATGCCGCGTCGGCGCGGGTGCCCCGCGCGGAGGTGTTCGGGCGGAGCGGCGTGCAGTTCATGCCCATCAACACGCTGTACCAATGGATCGCCCGGCACGGGCGCAGTCCGGAGGTGTTCGCCGCGGCCGAGCGGTTCCTGATGATGCCGGATTGGTTGAACTGGTGCCTGTGCGGTTCGGACACGGTCGAGTTCACGAACGCGACGACGACCCAGTTCCTCGATCCGGTCGCCCGCCGCTGGTCGACCGAACTCCTGGAACGGTTCGGACTGCCGACGCATCTGTTGCCGGGATTGGTCGAGCCGGGGACTCGGTTGGGTCCGCTGCGCGCGGAGGTCGCTGGCTCCACCGGACTCGGGCGGGTCCCGGTGGTGGCGCCGGCGACGCACGACACCGGGTCCGCCGTGGTGGGTGTCCCCTCGGAGAGGACGGGGCACCGCGACTGGGCCTACATCAGTTCGGGCACTTGGTCGCTGGTGGGTTACGAAGCGGCCGCGCCGGAACTTTCGGCCCGCGCTCTGGCCTTGAACGCCACGAACGAAGGCGGCGTGGACGGGACCTGGCGGGTATTGAAGAACGTGATGGGCCTCTGGCTGGTGCAACGGTGCCGGGCCTCGTTCGCTTCGCACGGCGGCACCTCGGACTACGGGGCGTTGGTGGCGATGGCCGAGGGGTCGCCGGGCCTCCGGAGCCTGGTGGATCCTGACGACGAGCGCTTTCTCAATCCGCCGGACATGCCGTCGGCCATCCGGGACTACTGCGTGGAGACGCGCCAGCCGGTGCCCGCGACCGAGGCCGAGTTGGTGCGGTGCGCGCTGGACAGCCTCGCGTTGAAATACGCGTCGGTGCTCGGGCAACTCGAGGAATTGGCCGGCACCCGCTTCGTGGTGGTGCACATCGTCGGGGGTGGCGCGCGCAACGGCCTGCTCAACCAAGCGACGGCGGACGCCACCGGGCGGCCGGTGCTGGCGGGTCCCACCGAGGCGACGGCCCTCGGGAATCTGGTCTGGCAGGCGCGGGCCCTCGGCGAGCTCGATTCGCTCGTCGGTGCCCGGGAGGTGGTGCGGTCCTCCTCGGAGGTCGTGCGTTTCGAACCCCGTCACGACGCTGCCGGACGCTGGGCGGAAGCGCGGGAACGATTTGCTTCCCTGTGCGGTCCGCGCGCCTGATAGGGAGTGCCCCTTCGTGGAATCGTCGCCGGCAATGGTCCCCGGAGGAATGCCGTGATGCCCCCCGGCGACGGGGACGGTGGAATGGCCGCTTGGCAGGGCACGGCGCGTCGATAGAGTCGCCCCGATCTCCGTATGACTCCCGAAAGTTCGAATCCGGACCTGAATCGTCGTGGCTTCGTGAAGGCCGGTTCGTTCGCGGCGTTGATGGCCGCGATGGGCGGGGTGCCGTTGGACGCGCAGGAAGCGGGGAAGGCGGAGCGGGCCGCGGCGGCGGCCGAAGGCAAGGTGCTTCCCCCCCCGAAAGCCGATCCGAACTACAAGGAGAAGCCGCCGGCCAAGCCGCTCAAGATCGGGGTGATCGGTCTCGGGAACCATGGACGGGACATCCTGGCGACGTTGAACAAACTGCCGAACGCGCCGGTGACGGCCCTGTGCGACACCTACAAGGCGGCATTCCGCCGGGCGGCCGAGGCGGCGCCCAAGGCGACGCAGCACGCGGACTACCGGGCGCTGATCGCGGATCCGGAGGTCCAGGGCATCGTGATCGCGACGCCGACGCACCTGCACCGGGAGATCGCGCTGGCCGCGATGCAGTCCGGCAAACACGTGTATCTCGAGGCGCCGATGGCACGGTCGATGGCCGATGCGTTGGAAATCGCGCGGGCGGCGAAGGCATTGCCGGCGAAGCAGGTGTTCCAGGTGGGATTGCAACTGCGCGAGAACCCGCAGAACCACCACGTGCTGAAATTCGTGCGGACGGCGGCGACCGGCAGGCTGGCGATGTCGCGGGGCCAATGGAACAAGAAGCAGAGCTGGCGCCGGAGTTCGCCGAATCCGGACCGCGAGCGCGCATTGAACTGGCGCCTTTTCCACGAGACCTCGCTGGGGTTGGCGGGCGAGATCGGCGTCCACAGCCTCGATCTGGCGCGGTGGTACCACGACCAACTGCCGGTCGCGGTGCACGGGTTCGGGGGGATCGTGCAGTGGCAGGACGACCGGGAAGTGGCGGACACGCTCACCGTGGTGCTGGAATTCAAGGGCGGGGTGCGGCACCTGTTTTCGGCGACGTTGGCCAACTCGTTCGAGGGGGAGAACGACGTGTACTTCGGGTCGGATGCAGCGGTGCTGATCCGCGACAACCGGGCGTGGATGTTCAAGGAGACGGACGCGCCCTTGCTGGGCTGGGAAGTGTACGCGCGGAAGGACGATTTCCTGAGCGATTCGGGGATCGCGCTGGTGGCGAACGCCACGAAGATCCTGGCGCAGGGCAAAAAGCCGGCGGAAGCCGCGTCGCAGACCGAACCGCCCCTGCGGTACGCCCTCGAGAAATTCATCGAGCACGCGGACGACGGCAGCCGGGTGGATGCGGATTGGAAGGCGGGATTCGAGTCGTCGGTGCTGGCGATCAAGGCGGCCGAGGCGGTGCGGAAAGGCACGCGGATCGCCCTCGAACCGACACTGTTCCAAGTCTAGGTTGTCCGCCGAATGCGCCCCTATCTCGATCTCCTGCGCCGCGTGATGGAGCACGGCCGGTTCAAGACGGACCGGACCGGCACCGGCACCTACAGCGAGTTCGGCGCGCAGGTGCGGTTTCGCCTGGGCGACGGGTTCCCCCTGGTCACCACCAAGAAGGTCCACGTCAAGTCGCTCGTCTACGAACTCCTCTGGTTCCTGCGGGGCGAGACCAACGTGCGCTGGCTCCAGGAGCGCGGGGTGACGATCTGGAACGAGTGGGCCAAGGCCGACGGCAGTCTCGGGCGCGTTTACGGGGCGCAGTGGACGGATTGGAGGACGTCGGACGGTCGTTCGATCGACCAGATCCGTTGGGTCGTCGACGAGATCCGGCGCAATCCGGACAGTCGGCGGTTGATCGTGAGCGCGTGGAACCCGGGCGAACTCGACCAGATGGCGCTGCCGCCGTGCCACACGCTGTTCCAGTTCTACGTGAGCAACGGCGAATTGAGCTGCCAGTTGTACCAGCGCAGCGCGGACATTTTCCTGGGCGTTCCCTTCAACGTGGCCAGCTACGCGTTGCTGACGCTGATGGTGGCGCAGGTCACGGGCCTGAAGCCGGGTGATTT
>WBXI01000235.1 GCA_008933025.1 Verrucomicrobiota bacterium | reverse complement strand
GTTCAACGACTTGATCGCCGGGTTCACCGAGTTCACCAGATTGCGCGTCGTCGGCACCGTCACGATGGTCAGGCCCTCCTCGTAGTACTTCTCCGGGTACAACTGGATGGTGCTGGCGATGACGATGACCGAGGGCCGCGGGCAACGGCGCGGATCCAGGCCCAGCGTGCCCTTGCCGCGGGTGACCAACAGCCGGATGTAGCCGTCGCGCAACCCGTTCGCCCGGCACGTCTCGACGCAGGCACGGATCATTTCGTCGGGCGTCATCGGGATCTCGAGCAGGATCGCCTTCGCCGACCAATAGAGTCGCTCGATGTGCTCGCGGAGCTTGAAAATGCGGTTGTGGTACATGCGGATGCCCTCGAACACGCCGTCGCCGTAAAGCAACCCATGGTCGAACACGCTGACCTTCGCATCCGCCTCATCCACCAGTTGACCGTCGATCCAGACCTTCATTTTGAACAGTTCCGGCGAGCCTACGGGACGGGCCGAAACCAACGCAAGCGCGCGCGGGACGCATCTTTTTGCCGCGGGTTCGACACGTTGCGACGACGGCGACGCGACTTGCGGCGCGAGGCCCCACGGCGGACGCGACGGGCCCCCGCAGGATCCGCCGCCGGGCACGACGACGGCAACGGGACGGCGTGCCCGCCACACCGGGCAACCGCGGCCGCGCGCGCCTTCGGCCAAAAACCCCTTGGCCCCGCCACCCGCGCCGCCCTAAAACCCCCGCGTGCCGTTCCTGGCCCATAGCCTCGTCGCCGTCGCCGCCTACCTGCTCGGGTCCATCCCGACCGGGTTTCTCGTCGGTCGTGCGAAGGGCATCGACATCCGCAAGGTGGGCAGCGGCAACATCGGCGCGACGAATGCCTTCCGCATTCTCGGCCGCGGTCCCGGGACCTTCGTCCTGCTGGCCGATGCCGCCAAGGGAGCCCTGGCGGTCCTGCTCCTGCCCCGCCTGCTCGCCGGGAACGACGGCGTGCCGTTCCAGATCACGGCCGCGCTCTGCGCCGTTCTGGGCCACAACTTCACCTGCTGGCTGCGCTTCAAGGGCGGCAAGGGCATCGCCACCTCAGCCGGGGTCCTCGCCGCGCTCGTCCCGTGGGGCTTCCTCGTCACCCTGGGCGTGTTCGTCGCCGCGCTCGCCCTCGGCCGCATCGTCTCGCTGGCCAGCATCCTCGCGGCCGTCGCCCTGCCCCTCGCCGTCGCCTTCACACCGCCCCGCGACCGGCGCCTCGTGATCCTCACCACCCTGCTCTCCGTCCTCGCGATCGCCCGTCACCACGGCAACATCCGCCGTCTCATCGCCGGCACCGAGCGCCGTCTCGGCGAAAAGAAGACGGAGGACGCGCCGTGAACGTCACCGTCGTCGGCGCCGGCGCGTGGGGCACGGCGCTCGCCCTGCTCGCCCACCAGAACGGCCACGCCATCACCCTCTGGGGCCACGATCCCGCGCACCTCGCCGAACTCTCCGCGGCCGGCGCCAACGAACGCTATCTCCCCGGAATCCCCCTGCCCCGCGACTGGCGCCCGGAACCCGACCTCGACCGTGCCGCGGCCCGGGCCGATCTCGTGGTCCTGGCCGTTCCCTCGCGCGCGTTCCGCGGGATCGCCTCCCGCCTCGCAGCGTTCGCGGGGCCCGTCGTCTCGGTCACCAAAGGCATCGAGCGCCACACCGGCCTCACCATGTGCGGCATCCTCGCCGAGGCGATGCCCGGCGCCGCCGTGGCGGCGCTCTCCGGCCCTTCCCTCGCTCTCGAGGTCGCCCGCGGCATTCCCACCGCCGTCGTCGCCGCCGCCCTCGACCCCGCGCTCGCGCGCCGCGTCCAGGACCTGTTCCACCGCCCGACCTTCCGCGTGTACACCAGCACCGACGTCGCCGGCGTCGAGCTCGGGGGCGCCCTGAAGAACGTGGTGGCGATCGCCGCCGGCGTTTGCGACGGACTTGGATACGGCGACAACGCCAAGGCCGCCCTGGTCACGCGCGGCCAGGCGGAGATGCGCCGTCTGGGCGTGGCCTGCGGCGCCCGCGCCGAGACCTTCTCGGGCCTCAGCGGCCTCGGCGACCTCGTCGTCACCTGCTTCTCCAAGCTCAGCCGCAACCGTCGGCTCGGCGAACGGCTCGGCGGCGGCGAACCGATCGCGGCCATCCTCGCCTCCACCCACTCGGCCATCGAGGGTTACCACACCGCGCTCTCGGCCAACGAACTCGCCGCGCAACGCGGCATTCCCGCCCCCATTACCGGCGAGGTCCACGCCATGCTCTACGAAAACAAGGACGTGCGCCGCGCCGTCCAGGACCTTCTCGGCCGCGATTCCAAGGCCGAGGACTGATCCCGCCCGTCGACCGACAACCCTTTCCTCCCCCCATGGCCCTCCGTCCCGTCACCGTCCGCGTTCCCGGAACCACCGCCAACCTCGGTTCCGGATTCGACACCCTCGGCATCGCCCTCGGGCTCCACAACCGCGTCCGCGTCACGCCCACCGGCCGCCGCGGCATCGCGATCACCTCGCCGCTCGCGCCCGACGCCATCGAGGGCGCCACCCGCATGGTCGCCGAGTCCGCCCGCCTCTTCTTCCGGCGCACCCGGTCGACGCCGTTCGGATTCGATCTCCACGTCGCGGGCGATGTCCCCGTGGCGCGCGGGCTGGGATCGTCCACCACGGTCCAGTTGGGATGCGTCGCCGCGCTCAACGCGATCGGCGGCGCGGGACTCGCACGCGAGGCCTTGTTCGATTTGGTGCACGAACTCGAGGGACACCCGGACAACGCCGCGCCGGCGACGTTCGGGGGTTTTGCGGTCGCCGGCCCCGTCGGCAAAGGCGCCCGGGTGCTGCGCTTCAAGGTGCCGGCCGCGGCCCGCTTCGTGACGCTGATTCCCCGCTTCGAGGTCAAGACCAGCGATGCCCGGCGACTCCTGCCCGCCCAGTATTCCAAGGCCGACCTGGTCCACAGCCTCAACCGCGTCGCCTTGGTGACGGCCGCGTTCGCCGCGGGCGACCTCGGGGCCCTGCGCGGCCTCTTCGACGACCGCGTCCACCAACCCTATCGCGCGCCGCTGGTCCCCGGGCTCGACCGGGTCATCCGCGCCGGCGTGAAGGCCGGCGCGGTCGGCGGATGGCTCAGCGGCTCCGGATCCACCATCATCTGCCTCGCGACCGAAAACGCCGCGGCGGTGGCCCGGGCGATGCAATCGAGGCTGAAGGACAGCGAGGTGCGGATCCTCGCGCCGGACGCGGCCGGGTGCGTGGTGGAGAAGTAGCCTGGGAAAAGAAAAGAGGGCGGGGAGAAACCCCGCCCTCGCGTTCATGGCCGGACCGGCGCGCCGGGCCGGCGGCGGTTCACTTCAAACCGGCGAGCACGGCCTTCACGGCCTCGAAATTCGGAAGTTCCTTGGGCGTCGGCGTCTGCTCCGCGTATCGGACCACGCCGTCCTTGTCGACGACGAACGCCGCGCGGGCGCTCACCGCGCCGAGACCGATCAGGTCGGGCAGGAGCACGCCGTAATCCGCGGCGGTCTTCTTGTTGAGGTCGCTGGCGATCTTGATGCCGATCTTGTTCTGGAGGGCCCAGGCTTCCTGGGCGAACGGGCTGTCGACGCTGATGGCGATGACCTCGGCGTTCAGGCCGGAATAGGCGCCGAGTCCGGCGGTGATGTCGCACATCTCCTGGGTGCAGACCCCGGTGAAAGCGAGCGGGAAGAACAGGATGACCGTGTTCTTCTGCCCGAAATTGGCCGAGAGCTTGATGTCGTTGAGACCGGTCGCGGTCTTCTGCTTGAGGGTGAAATCCGGGGCTTTGGTTCCGACTGCGATGGGCATGGTGCGTTCCGAGATGAAGGTTTTGTTGCCGAACGAAGGCCAACGGTTAGCCGCGTTGACCCCGGGTGTCAAACCGGCGTCCCCGGTCCGCCGGGTTCATCCCGCCGCGGTGGCGATCGACCCTGCCCCGGCCGGAACACCGCCGGACATGCGGGACCGCGGAGACGCACGGGGGCTTCCGGCCCCGGCAACCGCCGCGACTCGGCCCCGGAATCCATGGCCCGGTGTCTTGGCCGCGTCGCTTCCGTCCTCCGGGGTCCATCGGCGGCGACCATTGCGGCAGCGGGCACCCCCGATCGCCGCGGCGTGAAGTTGCCAAGCAACCGCCGACACTCCTAACGTGGTCGCGTGAGTCCTCTACAAGCCGCCCTCGAGCGCGGCGGCAAAGGCTGTCCCTTCTGGATCGCGGGCCCCTGCGCCGTCGAAAGCCGCGACACGAACCAGCGGATCGCCGAGACCCTGAAAACGAGTGCCGAGCGGCTCGGGATCCCCTTGGTTTTCAAAGCCTCCTTCGACAAAGCCAACCGCACTTCCTCCGGCAGCTTCCGGGGCGTGGGTCTGGAAAAGGGGCTCGAGGAATTGCTTTGGGTGAAACGCCAGTTCGAATTGCCCATCCTGACCGATGTCCACGACCCCTCCCAGGTGGCGGCGGTCGCCGAGGTCGCCGACATCCTCCAGATCCCCGCGTTTCTTTCCCGCCAGACCGACCTGATCGAGGCCGCCTGCCGGACCGGGCGGTGCGTGAACGTGAAGAAGGGACAGTTCATGGATCCCACCGCGGTGAAACCCCTCCTGGCCAAACTCGCCGGGTTCGGCGCCACCGGCGCGTGGATCACGGAACGCGGCGTTTCCTTCGGATACCAACGTCTTGTCGTGGACTTCGCCGGGTTCCCCGAAATGGAGCGGGCCGGCGCCCACCTGATCATGGACGTCACCCACGCGGTCCAGTTGCCGGGCGCGGGAGGCGACGTCACCGGCGGCATCCGGGAAGCCATCCCCTACCTCGCCCGCGCAGCAGCCGCCGTCGGAGTCCACGGCATTTTCGCCGAAACCCATCCCGATCCTTCCCAGGCCAGGTCCGACGCCGCCAACGCCTGGCCGTTGGACCAAATGGAGTCCCTGATGGCCTCCGTGAAACGAATCGCCGAATGCGCCCATGGAAAATGACCTGATCGCCATAGGACGCGAGACGATCCGCCGGGAAGCCCAGGCCCTGGCCGCCCTGGTCGACACCATCGACGCGTCCTTCGCCCGCGCCGCCGAATTGCTCTTCGGCTGCAAGGGAACCGTCATCCTCACCGGCATGGGCAAGTCCGGGCTCGTCGCCAGGAAGTGGGCTTCCACTTTCGCCAGCACCGGGACCAAGGCGTATTTCCTCGATCCCGCCGAGGCATCGCACGGGGACCTGGGACTCCTCCATCCCGACGACGTCTTGGTGGCCCTCAGCATGAGCGGGGAAACCGAGGAACTGGGCGTGGTCCTCCGCCACGCGCGGGAAACCGGCGTCCGGGCCGTCGGGGTGACCGGGAACCGGTCCAGTTCGCTGGCGCGCCAGACCGAGGTGCTGCTCTGCGTGTCGCCCGCTCCCGAAGCCTGCCCGCTGGGCCTGGCGCCCACCACCTCCACCACCCTCATGATGGCCATCGGCGATGCCCTCGCGTCGGCCCTCATGAAACTGCGCGGTTTCACGGAGCGCGACTTCGCGCGGCTCCATCCCGGGGGCTCGCTCGGCCGCCGCCTCTGGCTGCGCGTTTCGGAACTCATGCACTCGGGATCGCAAATCCCGGTCGTGGCGCCCGACGATTCCCTCGAGCTTCTCCTCGTCGAGATGACCCGCAAACGCCTCGGGCTCGCCGTCGTCATGGTGGGAACCGTCGTCGCGGGCATCGTCACGGACGGCGATCTCCGGCGCTTCTTCCAGCGGGCACCCGCGGACCGCGGCGCGCATGCCCGGGACCTCATGACCCGCGACCCAAAGCGCATCGCGCCGGACGCGCTCGCCGTCGAGGCCCGGGAGACCCTGGAAAGGTTCAGTATCCAGCATCTCCTCGTGATGGACGGGGCGGGCGCCCTCGTGGGCGTCGTCCACCTGCAGGATCTGCTCCGGGCAAAGGTCGTGTGATCCGAATACCCGGTTGACTCCGCCGATGGCGCGCGGAAGACCATCGGGGATGCACCCGTTCCCCCGACCGCAGCCGTCCGCCGGACGAACGGGAATCCCGATCCATCCGCGAAGGATGGATTCCCGCGGATTCACCCTGATCGAACTCTTGGTGGTCATCGCCATCATCGCGATCCTCGCCGGGATGCTCTTGCCCGCGCTCGGCAAGGCAAAGACCAAGGCGCAGGGCATCCTGTGCATGGCCAACGGCCGCCAGTTGATGCTCGCGTGGCGCGTCTACGCCGAGGACCACAACGACATCGTCGTCGGCAACGGCGACGTTCCCTTCCGCGGGCGTGTGTCGCCGAATTGGACGGCCGGCAGCTGGCTGACCCTGAACAATCCCCGGGACCCCAACAATTGGGACCACGAGCGCTTCACCAAGAAGAGCCCGCTCTGGAGCTATTGCGGGAACAGCGTGGGCGTCTGGATGTGTCCCTCCGACAAATCCTATGGGATCAACAACCTCGGCCAACGCGTGCATCGCATCCGCAGCATGTCGATGAATTCCTGGGTCGGGGGTTACGGGGCGACCATGCC
>WBXI01000234.1 GCA_008933025.1 Verrucomicrobiota bacterium | reverse complement strand
GCTCCTGCTGAGCCGCCGGCTCGATGCTTTCTGGGTCGACCGCGCCAATGCCGCCTCGGCCCGCAACGACTCCCTTGCCTTGGCCGCCTAAATCCACATTCCAACGATTCCGTCGTGCACCCAATGCCGACGGCGGAACACTGCCTTCTCGCCAAGGGCGGGCGGTGTGCCTAGGTTTGGTGCCGATTCAAGGGCGCAGACCATGCCGTACGACGACACCGAGTTCGTGGACCACGAGTTTCCATCCCCCCATGCCGGAACGCCCGGAAATCCGGTGCGCCCCGGCGCCGGCACTGCCGGGCGTGCCCCGACGCGGGAGGAACTCGATTCGCAATTGACCGCCACCCAGCAGCAGCTTGCCAAGTTGCGCGAGGTGCACGAGCAACTCGAGCGAGCCAAGTCCGAGTTGGAGGAGATGCGCCGACGGCGCGCGGAGTTCCAGACGGGCCGCGGGGAAATGCGCGACGAATTGACCCGTGGCATTGCCCTGCTCGAGAAGGCGGAGTTCGACGCGCGGCGCGATGCCGAACAGATGGCGCGCTCCCTCGAGGGGCTCCGCTCCGCGCTGGGCAACGTCGAGTCGGTCCGCGACGAGACCTGGACCGAGGGCAATTGGAACCAGGAACTCGGCAAGGCGCTTGCCGTCGTCGAGAATGCCCGGATGGAATGGAATTCCGCCCGGCTCAAATGGACCGTGCTTGGCGCCGCCCCAGCCCCCGACGGCACCGCCGGCAGCCCCGTCCACGCGCCGCTCGGTTCCCTGCCGTTCGGACAATTATGCCGCATCGGTCTCGCCTTCTCCTGGCCGCTCGTTCTGATCGGCATCGCGGGGGTTGCCGCCGTCGTCGTGGTCCTGGTGCGTCGTTGACGCGGGATGTCCCGATGCGCTGGCCCGGCAAGAAATCGGATCCGATCGCCTCGCACGCACGGAGTCTCGACGCCGAGATCGCGCGTCTGGAGAAGGAAATTGCCCGCCTTAGCACGCAGCCGCCGCGGCCGTCGAAGACATCGGCCGCTCCAAAATCCCCGTCCGCCCCGCCGCCTTCGGCGCCGGTCGGGATGGCTTCCGATCCCGCGGGCGCGGCGCCAAGGGCCGTGCCGGGTCCGGTGACCGTGCCGGTGGATGCGGAGGATGCCCGTTACAACGCGCAGGGCGTGCGCAAATTCGACGTACAGGCTCTCTGGCTGCGCGTCCAAAAGCATTTCCGGGGACCCACCGCCAGCAACCCGCGCATGGTCCAGTTCCTCGCGGCCGGCAGCGTCCACGGTCTCCGCCCGCTGCGATACGAGAAGCGCGTGGCGCGGAACCGGTTCATCGGGCTGTTCGTCCTGCTGCTGGTGGTCCTCTTCGGTCTTGCCCGGGTGTTCTTCCGTTGAGAGCCCGTTGACGGTCGTCCGGAGCGCCCATAGTGTGGGCGGGCCATGATTGCCGGGAAAATCGGTGCGAGTACGCCCACCCAGCCGACGTTCCGCGTCGGCGACGAACGATTGATCCGGTTGACCGATGCCGCGGGGCGCAAGGTTTCCGGACTGTTGCAGAAGCAAGGACGACCGGCCGGCGTGTTGCGCGTCGCGATCGTCGGCGGTGGATGCTCGGGTCTGCAATACAAGATGGACCTTCAGGACGCCCCGCAAAACCGGGACATCCTCGTGGAAACCTGCGGGGTGCGGGTGGTGGTCGACCCGAAGAGCGCGTTGTACGTCACGGGTTCCGAATTGGACTACGTCGACGCGTTGCAGGAAGGCGGTTTCAAGGTGAAGAATCCGAACGCTGCCACCAGTTGCTCGTGCGGGGAGAGCTTCAGCGCCTGAGCCGCCGGCGTCCCGGTGCCTTGCCGGGCACGACGATTCCCGATTGTCCGTGAGCGATTCCCCCATGCCCGCAGCCGATTTCTTCGAGTTGCTCGAGATACCGCGCCGGCCGTGGATCGACGTGGACGCGCTGAAGCAGCGGTTCCTCGCGCGGTCGACCGCGCTGCATCCGGACCGGTTTCACGGCGACGACGAGGCCACGCGGGCGACCACGTCGCGCGAGTACATGGCGTTGAACACCGCGTACCAGACGTTGCGCGAGACCCGGGACCGGTTGCTGCACCTGATCGAGTTGGAGACGGGCGCCAAGCCGCGCGACATCCAGAAGATCCCGCCGGGCACCATGGATCTGTTCGTGGAGGTCGCTCAGGCGTGCAAGGCGGGGGACGAGTATCTGGCGGAAAAGGCGACGGCGGTGTCGCCCATGCTGAAGCTGCGTTTGCTGCAGGCCGGCCTGGAGTGGATGGACCGTTTCCAGACGCTGCAGGGACGCGTGAACGCAC
This sequence comes from Verrucomicrobiota bacterium, assembly GCA_008933025.1. GTDB lineage: Bacteria > Verrucomicrobiota > Verrucomicrobiia > Limisphaerales > UBA9464 > UBA6176. The sequence continues at coordinate 4,220 of WBXI01000234.1, read as the reverse complement.
GGAGGTCGGAACTCGACGGCGAGTTGAAGTCCATGAATGCCGCATGGGAATCCGCGCCGCCGCCGGGCGACCCGGGACGGGCCGCGGCACTGCCCCTCGAGCATCTCGAGACCGTCTATCGCGCGATGAGCTACGTCGCGCGTTGGTCCGCGCAGATCCAGGAACGCCTGGTCCGGTTGTCCGAGTAGGGCCGGATGGCAGCAAGAAGCCCCACCCCGGGGAAAACCCGCGGGTGGGGCTGTTTGTTCGCGTGTCCCAGCGATCAGTTCGCGGTGGCCCGATGCTCGAGGCGAAGGATCTTGGTGTCCTTGTTGTTCCCCCACTCCTTGCCGTACTCGATCACGTAGAGACAGCCGTCCGGACCCAATTCCATGTCCATCGGGCGCTTGATCTCGGTGTGCGGCATGAAGCGTTTCATCATTAGTTTTCCGTCCGGCGACTTGGCGATGTCCTCGTGCTCGTCGAGTTTGACCGCGATGATCCAGTTCCGGGACCACTCGTAGATGAACAGCGTGTGGTCGAACTCCTTCGGGAGTTTCGTCGGCGACGGGTTCTTCGGGTCGAAGTAATAGACCGGTCCGGCCATGGCGGTCCGTCCGCCGGACCCAACTTCCGGGAAACGGGTGGACGGGGACGGGGGGTAGTAGATGAAGGCCGGTTGCGCGGGCGGCAGGTTCTGCAGGCCGGTGTTGTTCGGGGAGCGGTTCACCGGGTGGGCGGGATCCCAGAAGTCGCCGGAAGGGTCGAAGCCAGGGGGCTTGGGGGGGAGTTCCGGAAGGTTCGTCTCGCCTTTCTTCACGAGCGCTTCGCGCTTCTTCTTGGCCTCGTTGTAGGCATTCCCCGCCGCCTGCGCCGCGGCGCGCGCATCGAAGTTCACCCGCCGGTACGGCTTGTTGTCGGCCACGAACAGCGGCCAACCGAAAAAGCCCGGCTTGCGCGCCTGATTGACCTCGTCGAATCCCGAGGGCCCCCGCTTCGGATCCGGCCCGCCGGCGTCGGGACCCACTTCACCCCAGTAAAGGATGCCGTTGCGCTGGTCGACCGAGATGCGGAACGGGTTGCGGTTGCCCATCACGTAGACCTCCGGGCGGGTGTTTGCGGTTCCCACGGGGAACAGGTTGCCCTTCGGGATCGTGTAACCGCCGTCGGCCTTGGGCTTGATGCGGAGGATTTTCCCCACCAGTGAATTCGGGTTGGCGGCGGAACGCTGCGCGTCCCAAGGATAGCGGCCCGACCGTTCGTCGCTCGGGCTGAAACCGTCGGAATCGAAGGGATTGGTGTTGTCGCCGATGGACACGAAGAGGTTGCCGTTCTTGTCGAAGGCCAGCGACCCGCCGACGTGGCAGCATTGTTCGCGCTGCACTTCCATCTCGATGATCGTTTTCTCGCTGGCGAGGTCGAGTTGGTCGCCTTTGAGCGTGAAGCGGGCGACGCGGATCTTGCCGGCTTTGCCCTTGCCGTCGCTGTAGGTGTCGGTGAGGGAGCGATTCAGGTAGACCCAGCCGTTTTCGGTGAACTTGGGGTCGAGGGTGATGCCGAGCATGCCTTCCTCGAGTCCGGTGAAAACGGGGATCGTGGCGATCACCACGGTCTTCTTGGTGGCCGGCTTCCAGAGTTTGACGACGCCGGCGCGTTCGGCCCAGAGGACCCGACCGTCCTTGGCGACGGCGAGTTCCATGGGGTCCACGATGGTGTCTTTGGCTTCGCCGTTCACGACCTCGTCTTGGTCGAGGACGACCTTCTGGAACTCGGATTCCGGCGGGAACCAAGCGTCGGAGGATGCCTTGCCGGCGGTGCCGGTGGTGGGTGATTGGGTCTGCTGGGCAAGCGCGGCTTGGCAAGCGAGCAGGGCCGCACAGGCGGCGGGCAGGGGGAACTTCATCGGCCAAGTTGACGACAGGCGGCGCGCCGTAATCAAACGACTTTTGCGCCGGTATCGGGGATGCCCTCCCAACCAAGGGACGGACCTTGTGTTTTCGTCGGGCCTTGCCGGTTTGGCTGGGCCGGGAGAGACGCCGACAGAGGAAGCCGCCGACAGAGGGACAGACCCCTGGTCTCTGCCACGGTTTGTACCGGCGACCACTTTCCAAGACAGGGCGCGACATGGGGACAGGTCTTTGGTTCGAGGTCGACCGCGGTACGAATGGGCAAAGGGGCAGACCTTGTGTGGGCGACGAACCAAGCGACGGCTCTCGGGCGCGGGTCGTTCGATCCGATGGGGTCGAGAATCGATCTCGCGGCGCGTTCGCCGAAGGGAAGCGCGGACGGGATCCCGATGGGCGGTGCTCCCGCGCGGGAGACGGAAACTTTCGTTTGGCATTTTGGTACGCAGGCGTATCACTTGTCCGCCAACCGCTTCGCGCCATGCCTGACGCCATCCCGCATCTTCCCGTTCTCCGCCTCGGCCGGTCCTACGAATCCCTCGAGAAATCCGAGGTTCGCGACCATCGATCCGGCGAGGTTCTTGCCGTCGTTTCCACGGTCAATGGAGGCATCCTCAAACGCGACCTCGCCCGAATCGCCGCCAGCCGCGCCGCACTCAACCGTTTCACCGTGGCGCAGCTTGTGGCCCTCTCTGCCAAGGCGGGCGAGCTGTTCCTGAACGGAACCCTCCCGTTCGGCGATCGTGGCCACACCCAGTCGCCCGCCGACTACGTCTCGACCCTCAGCCGCACCAGCGGCCTTCCGCACGTGATGGTCCGGCGCAACATGGCGAAGATCCATTATGCGCTCACTCACCTCGACGAGATCCTCAACGGCCTTTCCCGCGGACTCGACTTTTCGATCCTCGACCGTGGATTCGGCGAGCAATTCGGCACCAAGCTCGCCTTCTGCCCGACCTCGGTCGCCCTCGGTCTGGTGATGCCGAGCAATTCGCCCGCGGTGAACTCGCTTTGGCTCCCGGCCATCGCCCTCAAGACGCCGGTGGTCATCAAACCCGGCAAGGAAGAGCCCTGGACGCCGTACCGCCTCATCCAGGCTTTCGTTGCCGCCGGCGTGCCCGCCGAGGCTTTCGGCTTCTATGCCACCGACCACGAGGGAGCTGCCACCATCCTCAATACCTGCGGCCGCGCCCTCATTTTCGGCGACAAGTCCACCACCCAGCAGTACGCCGCCAATCCCGCCATCCAGATCCACGGCCCCGGTTGGTCCAAGTTCGTCATCGGCGAGGATTGCATCGACCGCTGGCCCGAGTTCATCGACGTGATCGCCGGCGCCATTTCGGACAACGGCGGCCGGTCCTGCATCAATGCCTCCGCGGTGGTCGTGCCCCGGCATGCCGAGGAGATCGCCGATGCCTTGGCCAAGAAACTCGGACCCATCGTCCCGACGGCACCCGACGACGAAAACGCGCGTCTGTCCGGGTTTGCCAATCCGAAGATGGCGGACTTCATCAATGGCCAGATCGAGGATGGCCTCAAGATTCCCGGCGCCGAGGACGTGACGGCGCGTTATCGCGGCGGACCCCGCAAAGCGGTGCTCGACGGCGGCACCTACATGCGTCCGACCATCGTGCGGTGCGACAGCTTCTCGCATCCCCTGGCGAACCGTGAATTCCTGTGCCCGTACGCGAGCGTCGTGACGGTGCCGCAATCGGAGGTTCTCGACCGCATCGGCTACACGCTTGCGTGCAGCGCGATCACGAAGGATCCCGAATTCATCGCCCGTCTCGAGGCGTTCCCGGAGATCGAGCGCCTGAACATCGGACCGGTCTCGACCATGAAGATCTCGTGGGACCAACCGCACGAGGGCAACATGTTCGAATTCCTGTGGAAGCGCCGGAGCATCGAGCGCGCGTGGTGACGGTCCGGAATGGATCCGGGCACGAAAAAGGCGGGCCCCGATGGCCCGCCTTTGCCGTGACTTCCGCGCGTTAAGCCCCAAATCACCGGGGCAAATTCGTAGGGTCCGTGGATCAGGTTCCCAAAGCCTTCTTGGCTTCCTCGGGAACCTCCACCGAGGTCGAGCCCACATTCTTGATTTCCTGGGTCGTGGTGCGGGACACGTCGCGGTCCTCGCCGTTTACGGTGACCGTGCCGGAAACCTTGAGCTGCATCCGGGCGATCTGTCCGTCCTTGACCCAATATTTCACCGAACCCTTGGCGTTCTTGACGTCGGGCGGTTGGCCGCCCCTGCCACGCCCCATCGTCGCCAATTCCTTGGCGCCCTCCTCCGTCAGGTCGCCGGCGATCACGCCTCCGTCCGACTTCAACTCCTTG
>WBXI01000233.1 GCA_008933025.1 Verrucomicrobiota bacterium | reverse complement strand
CGTTCGCGAAATTGCCGATCGCAAACCCCAGCTTGCCGTCCGGCGTGAAGCGGGCCGCGTCGATTCCCATGGCGCCGCGCGTGTTCCCGTAGCTGTCGAACGCGATCGCGCACGCGGCCCCCACCTCGCGGAAGGTCCCGTCGTGCCGGTTCAGGAACACGAAGTTCTGCACCGTGTCGTTCGCCACCACCAAATCGACCCACCCATCCCCGTTGAGGTCGACCGCGGCGACGCCGAGCGTCTTCGCCGCCGGCACGCCCGTCGCGGGATTCTTCACGCGGACACCGGCCGCTTCCGAGATCTCGGTGAACTTGCCGCCTCCCTCGTTGCGGTACAGGTGCGGGAAGGCGCCCTGGAAATTCATCGGCGGGCCGTACGCCCGCGTCTGCCCGTCGATCTTGTAGCCCACCGCCGCGTCGATCTCCGGGGACCAACGGACGTAATTCGCCACGTACAGGTCGAGGTCGCCGTCGTTGTCGATGTCGATCCATGCCGCCGCGGTGGACCAATCACGCGGGTCGCCGCCCACGCCCGCGGTGGCCGTGACGTCGAGGAAATGTCCCCCGCCCTGGTTGTGGAAAAGCCGCGCGCCCCCCACGCCGGTGAGCAGCACGTCGGGACGGCCGTCGTTGTCGTAGTCGCCCACCGCCACGCCCATGCCGTAGGCCGGCGCCTCGAGACCGGAACCCGCGGTCACGTCGGCGAACCGCACCTGGCCGGCACTGCTGTCGTTCCGGAACAGGGCGACGCCCGGCGGTGGCGTGGACTTGCCCGCGGGCTTTTGCCACGGCCAATGGGACCCGTTCACCAGCAGGAGGTCCGGATCGCCGTCGCCATCGAAATCCAAAAACGCGACGCCGCCGCCCATGGTCTCCGGCAGCAATTTGCCGCCATACGCGCCGTTCTCGCGGCGGAACACGACGCCCGATGCCTCGGTGATGTCGGTGAAGACCACGGCGGGCACCTCGGCGCGTGCGGGACTCGCCGCCGTCCGCGGTGCCGCCAACGGGGTGACCCGCGTTTCCCTGCGCCCCGACATCAGGCTCCGGGCCAGCCATATGCCGCACGCCCCCAGGGCGAGGACGGCCAGCACCACCAGGGATTTCCTCGCCGCACGCCCGATGGCGCCGTCGTCCCCCTGCACAAACTCCTCGTTGTTGTCGGGCGGAATGCCCGGTTTCGAATCGTCGCTCATCGCAATGTGTTTCGTCGTCGCTTTCCCATGCCGGACACGCCCCGCGTTCGCGGCTCAGCGCCCGGCCGTCTCGGCGGCGGGGGCCGGTCGCCCGGCGCCGAAAGCACCGGGGCGCCTCAGATCGTAGATCACCGTGGCCTGCGCCGCGCGGTCCGCCGCCGGATTGGCCCGCCGGGCAATCGACACGGCGCGGTCGCGGGCATTGTCGTCGGGACGGTACCGCTCGTGAAACGCCCGGTGTTCGGAAGCCTTCTCGCGCTCGCCCAATTGCCCGTGGATCAGCGCCAGGTTGTAATGCGCGGTGACGTTCTCGGAATCGATGGCCAGCGTGTCGCGGAAACGCTTGGCGGCAGCCTCGAGGAACTCCCGTTGCCGGACGGGATCGCCGCGTTCGGCCTTTGCCCGCTCGAACAACGTCTGCCCCAGTTCGTTGATGACCTCGTAATCGCGGCTGAAATCGAAGCCCCGTTCTTCCAGTTCCGGATACCGATCCTCGAGGATGCTCTTGAAATCCTGGATCGCACGGTCGAGGTAGCCATTCTGTTTGTTCACCAACCCGTTCAGCCAGGCGATCGTCCATCGATTGCCCGCGGGTTTGAACCGGTTCGTGTCGTTCGCCCGGCCCAACGCCCCGACCGCGTCGTCCAGGCGGCCCTCCTTGAAGTACACGCGGGCCAGATTCAGCGGACCGTCGGCGCGGCCGGCCTTCTCGACCTGCGCGAAAGCCTCGGCGGCCTGGACCAGCTCGCCCTTCTCGCTCCCCTTGTCGCCCTTGAGGAACAACCCGATCCCGTAGTCATTCCAGCGTTGCCACACCGGGATCTTCGAATCGGGGTTCGCCGTTGCCAACCCGGGCCCGCCCTCGACCGGCAGCGTCAGCAGGTCGGACGCCATCACGGTGATCGGCAGGTCGTTGGTGATCTGGAACGACCCGCCGCGGGTGTAGTTCGTCCCGAACACGTAGTTCAGGTAAATGGTGTCGAATTTCCGGTAATTCACGTTCGCCCGGACGGTCAGCGGTCCCCGGGTTCCCGGCGGCACTTCCAACCGGTAGTGCAGCACGGCCGCCGCCCCCGGCGGAATCTGGTTGTTGTACAGCGGCACGAAAATATCCTGGGCGTTCCGGTGATCGATCCGGTTCCCGTCCCGGTCCAGCATGTACACGTTCAGGAAATGGGACCACGGGTCGACTTCGTTGAACCGACCCAATCCGCCGCTTCGGCCCACCACCCGCCCGTCCGCGTCGCTCACCGTCACGTCCGCCCAAAGCTCGTTGGAGTCGACCGTTCCCTGGGTGAGCGGATGGCCCAACTTCACCGTGCGGACCACCGCCTCGAGCAGATAGGTGGCTCCCGGCCGCACCCGCGGCACCTGGGGTCGCAGCGGCGCGACCAAACGGCCGTCGATCCCGCCGCCCTCGCGCAACCCGAACAGGTCGACGCGCACCGAATCCCGCATGAAATCCTGGTGCCGCCGGATGATCGACGCGCGCACCGCCTCGGGCTCGTCGCGCCGCGCGGCGACGCCGGTGTTGGCGGACGGGAAGAGGTGGTCGTGGACGGAGCGAAACTCGTTGGTGCCATGGCGGCGCGCGGCGAGGTCCTCCGAGCGCTGCAACGGCATGTGGCAGCCGCTGCAATTCTGCTGGGCTTTCTCGGGATAGTAGAAACTCCGCGCGTTGACCCCGGAAACGCCGCTGAGCAGGAATCCGTCGTAGTGGTTCTGGCCGCGCAGGAATTCCTTGTAGTGGTTGACCTCGTAGGGAATCCCCACCTTGTGGCACACCGAGCAGAACTCCGCCGTCTTGTGGAACGGCTTCAGGAAGGTCTGCTTGTGGAACTGCGGCTTGCCCTTCACCAACTGCTTGTTCACGAAGAATGCCAGCGAGTTCGTCGGCGCGAACGCGAACGGGTAGTGGATCGGCTCCTCGATCGTGTAGTTGCCGTTCCCGATCGCCCCCTTGTGCGATCCCTCGAGCGACGTGATCGAGTGGCACGCCACGCAGGTCAGGCCCGCCATCGCCGTCGGGTGCTTTTCGAAATCGAAGTTGGGGTCGTCGAAGGCACCGCTCAGGAACGGCACCGGATCGTGGCAGCCCGCGCACCACCGGGACATCTTCACGTTGCCGTCCCGCTTCATCGCCAGCGCCCGCGTCTGCTTGATCGTGAAGAGGTAGAACGGGTTGTTGAACGAACTGAAACGGTGCGCCGAGTGGATCCACGTGTCGTACGCCTCCTTGTGGCACTCGAGGCAGTACGCGTTGTTCATCAGCGTCTCGGCGCGGACGAATTTGCCGTTCGACGTCCGGGTCGAACTCGGCTGGAAATACTTCTCCCCTTCCTTGGGTCCCTTCGCGTTCCAGACCCGCGGGTCATGGCGGTGCAATGCCATCATCCCGACCACCGCCGCCCCCACGGCCAGCGCCCAGCCCACGCCCACCTTCCAGCGGATCCGCGGTCCCGCCAACCGGTGCAGCACGTAGAGCCACACGCACGCGAACGGCACCAGCACGTGGGCCCAGTAGGCCGTGCCGCGGCCGCGCTCGGAGCTCACCCGGATGAATTCCAGACCGTCGAACCGCACCAGCACGACGCCCGACACCAACACCACCAGGCTGGCGGCGAACAGGAGGTAGCCCACCCAGACCGCCTTTCGGTTCGGTCGGTTCCAGGTGTTCAGGATGTGGACGACGTTGAAGCCCACGAACGGGACCACGAACACCAGTCCGACGACCAGATGGGCGAGGAACTGGATCTGGTAGAAATAATTCTGGTAGCTGACCCCCTTCGCGCGCTCGAACCAGTCGAGCGCCGTCACCGACAGCAGGTACGCCGAGTTGGCGCCGAGCAGCGCCAGAAAACCCCAGACGACGTTGAGCACGATCCGCAACCGCGGCCCGATGGCCCGGACGTATTTACGTCGTGGCCCCGCCGCGGCCGGTTTCGTTGGATCGGACTCGATCATGATGGACGGCGCCTAGAGATGAAAATGCCCGGGCCGGAGGAAAGAGGGGCGGGGCGAATGGCCGGGAATAGGTGGCGAAACGCACGCCAAACGGATTGGAAGCCGACGGTGTTCGGATACCATCGCCGCATGCGTTCGTCCCCGCGTGCCATCGTCCTGTGCGTCCTTGCCGCGCTTCCCGGATTAATGGGCGGCGCCACCGACACCCCGACTTCCTCCCCCGGCACCCCTCCCCCGGCCCGGGGCGGCTACGAAGGACGCGAACCCGACGCGCCTTGGCGTGCCGCCGCGGGCGCCGCCATCGACAAACACCGCCGGGTCGCCATCACCGTCCGGGTGCAGGACGAGGCCGGCTTCGCCGTGCCCGGCGCCGAGGTGGAGTTCATCGAGACCCGCCCGGCATTCGCCTTCGGCGCCACCGTCGAGGCCTCCCGCCTCCTGTCCACCAACGCCGCCAACGGCCGCTACCAAAGCGTCGTCACCAATTGGTTCGGGACCGTGACGCTCGGGTCCGATCTGGAATGGTCGCGTCTCGAGAAGGACCCCGCCCCCGCCGCCCATGCCATCGACTGGCTGGGCTCCCATCGCATCGGCATCCGCGGCCACTCGTTGGTCGGGCCGGGTACCAACGAGACATCCCACCTGCCGCCGGACGTCGCCGGCCTGTTCTCGGATCCCGCCGCACTGCGGACACGGATCGTCACCCACCTGACCAATGTTGCCGCGCGATTCGCCGGAAAGTTGGCGGACTGGGACGTGGTCGACCAACCGCTCCACGACACCGCGATCGAGGGCGTGTTGGGAAGGCAAACACTCGCGGACTGGTTTGCCATCGCCCACGCCGTCGATCCCGCCGCGACCCTGCTGCTGGTCGACCACGGGAATCTCGAGGACACCGGCCCCGATGGCACGGCGCGATTGCGCGCATTGGCCGACGATCTCCGGTCCCGCGAGGCACCGTTCCACACCCTCGGACTCCCGTCGCGCTTCGCCGGCCATCTCACCCCGCCCGACGAAATCTCGCGCCGCCTCGACAGGCTCGCGGGCATCCGTCCGTTCGGAGCCTCGTTCGCGGTCCGCATCACCGATTTCGAAGTCGCGACCGACGACGAGGCGTTGCAGGCCGACTACACGCGGGATTTCCTGACCGCCGCATTCGCGCATCCGGCGGTGAACGGGGTCTTGGCCGGCGGCTTTTGGGAAAGCGACCGTGTCCAACCGAAGGCCGCCATGTTCCGTGCGGATGGGCAGCCAAAACCATCGGCCCTCGTCTGGAGCAACCTGACCCAGCGTGCCTGGATGACCCGCACCAACGCGCGCGCCTCGCTGACCGGATCGGCCGCCATCCGCGGATTCAAGGGCGAGTATCTGGTCCGCGTGCGTGCCAACGGCATGGTCAAGGAACTCCTCGCGACCGTGCTCGCGGATACCCATCTGGCGGCCGTCGTGCCGTCCGCGGCACCCACCATCCAAGTGGTTCCGGGTCCCGCGTCCCATCGATTCTCGTGGTCGGGCCAAGGCAACGGCTACGTCCTGGAATCCTGCGAATCGCTGTCGCCGCCCGACTGGCAGCCCGTCGACTTGATCCCGGTGCTGTCCAAGGGACAGTGGCGGGTCGAGTTGCCGGCGGCCGACACGACCCTCTATTTCCGCCTGAACCGGACCGGATCGGCCACGCCGCCGTGACGGACCGGCGGGACCGGTCGCCGGGGCTCAGCCCGCGAACCCAACGGTGGCGCGCCCGCGGACCCGGATCTCTCCGCGGGCCCATGCCGCGACGACCGCGGGATACAGCTCCCGCTCGGCCGACTGGACGCGTTCGTGGAGTGTTGCCGGCGTGTCGCCGTCCAAGACCGGCACCGCCCGCTGGGCGATGATGGGGCCGGTGTCGATGCCTTGGTCGACGAGATGCACCGTGCATCCGGTGATTTTCACCCCGTAATCCAAGGCCTGCTTCCACGCGGCCAATCCGGGAAACGAGGGCAGCAACGAGGGGTGGATGTTGACCACCCGTCCTTCGAACCGCCGAAGCAATTCCCCTTTCAGGATGCGCATGTAGCCGGCCAGCACCACCAGGTCGACCCGGGCGGTTTCGAGGGCGGCGATCAAGGCCACCTCGGCTTCCTCGTCCAGTTTGGTGCGAAACTTGCCGGGCGGAAGGTACACCGCCGGAATTCCCCGTTCGCGTGCGTGCGCCAGGATCCCCGCGTCCGGAACATCGCTCGCCACCAGCACCACTTCCGCGGGCACGCGGCCGGCCACGATGCCATCCGCGATGGCCACGAAGTTGGATCCCTTGCCAGAGCCCAGGACGCCGAGCCGCATGGATGCCCGTCCATTCACGGGGCTCACGCTCCCATGCCGTCCTCGAAGCTG
>WBXI01000232.1 GCA_008933025.1 Verrucomicrobiota bacterium | reverse complement strand
GGCCGCGACACCGCTTTCGAAACCGGCCGCGACCGCGATGGACGGTGGGCCTTGTCGCAAAGCGGAGTGGGCGTCGCTGACGCTCCTACCCTCCGCACTCCACGGCGCTCCGCGCGGGGAAGCCGCTCGGCCTGTCTTCCGCGCGCCGCGCCTTCGGACTGCGGTGGCAAGGCCTTCGGAAGGCCGCGACACCGCTTTCGAAACCGGAGCCGACCGCGATGGACGGTGGGCCTTGTCGCCAAGCGCCGTGGGAGGCTACTTCCAAAGTCCCCGCTTGGTGGATCGCTCGATCCACGGCCCGACTTTTTCGGCCCAACGCACCCCGTGCTCGCGCAGTCCCGGCCCGCTGAAATGGACGCCTTGCCCCCCACCGTCGCGGAGCGCTCCCTTGAGGGCGTCGGTATCCGGTCCCTCGAGCGCGACGCCGTCCTTCCAAAGCGCCGCCTGCGCGGCCCGGATCTCCGGCGACGACTCGTCGCCCGGCACATGGTAACTCGCCTGCGCGACGAACCACGGCACTTCCCATCCCGCCTCCCGTCTGGAATCCCGGACGATCCGGGCCAGGTAGTCGCGGTAGAGCGGCCCCGCCAACGTGCGCGTGGTGTCCCGCTGGTTCGCGTCGCTCTCGCCCTGGTGCCAAAGCACGGCCCGGAATCCGCGCGCGCCCATCGATTGCATTCGCGCCACGAGCTTGGCGTACAGGACGCCGTCGCAGGTCCAGTCGCCCTCCAGCAGCTTCGACACGTGGGAGAGCACCGTCGGCGGGTTCGGGAAGCGCGCGCCCTTCGGCAACCATTCGCGGACGCTCGTCCCCCCCTCGCCGCACGCCACGATCCCGACCGGCACGCGGAACCGCGCCGCGATGGCGTCGCCGAACGGCGGCATGAAACTTCCCCCGCCTCCGCCGGCCCCCGGTTGCGGGTCGTTGGCAACCTGCCAGCGCTTGCCGTCGAAGGCCGCGACCATTCCGGTCTTGGGCTGCTGCCGTTCCTCGCCGTGGTTCGCGGAATTCGACTGTCCCGCCACCACGAACACCTCGCCCACGCCCACGTGCGCCACCGCCGTCTCGGCAAGCACCTTGCCGCCGCCCATCGCCCGCACCTCGAGCCGATGCCACCCCCCGGCCGGCGCCTCCCATCGCGCCTCGAATCGCGCCCCGGCCGGCTTGCGCGCGATCCGCCGCCACTTGCCCCCCTTCCCGTCCGTCACCAGGCGCGCCTCGATGGTTTCGGCCCCGGCGACGGGATCGGCAAATTCGCCCGCGATGCGCACCACCCCGCGGTCCCTCGATGCGCGTTGGACGACTTGGTAGTCCAGCGGCGAGGACACGGTGAGGGTGGCGGCGTGCATCGCGGCGGTCAGCCACGGCAACAGGACCGCAAGGACGAGGATCGGATGTTTCATCGGGTGGATTCGGCTCGGAGGGCGCGCGAACGGATCGATTTGACCTCGCCGTTGACGCGGATTTTCGCGTCGGCGGGACGCGCGGAATGGATCTGGTAGCGGGTCACCCTGCCGTCCTTCCAGTCGAAAGCCACCGTGAACCCGCCGCGGGCGCGCAATCCCCGGACACTTCCGGTCGGCCACGCCTTGGGCAACGCGGGCAGCAATTCGATCTCGCCGGCGTGCGACTGCAGCAGCATCTCGGCGATGCCGGCCGCACCCGAGGTGTTGCCGTCGATGCAGAAGATGTTCTGGCTGGCGCCGGCGATGCCGCCCCGCGAGAAGGTCAGGAGATCCGTGTCGGTGTCGGCGTTCAGCAGGTTGAGCAACGCGCGGTGGGCCGTCTCGCCGTCGCCGAGCCGCGCCTGGTAGCAGACCGCGTTGCCCGCGCTCCATTCCACGTCCTCCCATCCGGGATGCTGCATCCGCAACTCGAGCGACTTCGCAGCCGCCCGCGCCAGATCCGGGGTGCCCCGAGGCGTGATCTGCGCCAACGGGAAGAGCCCGACCAGATGGCTGGTGTGGCGATGCTCGGTCTTGCCGCCGTCGTCGGTGTGGAACCATTCCTGCAACTGCCCGTTGGCGCCGATCTTGTAGGGCGGGAGATTCGCCCGCGCCGCCTCCAGTCGCGCGCGGAAGTCCGCGTCCACTCCCAGCGTGCGGCTGGCCTCGATGCATTGGCCGAACAATTCGTGGACCAAGGCGCGGTCATGCACCGGACCCGGCCCGGTCTCGCCGCCGCGCTCCGGGGAAACCGAGGGGCCCGTGGAAAGATGGCCCGTGACCGGATCGGGATAGAGGTATTCCAGGAAGAATTCGGCGGCGCCCTTGAGCACCGGGTACGCGCTCCGCTTCAGGAAGTCGCGGTCGCCGGTGTACAGGTAATGCTCCCACAGATGGCCGGAAATCCAGACCCCGCCGGTCACGTGCAGCCCCCAACCGGTCCACCAACCCGGCGCGGTGAATCCCCACGGATTGGTGAACACGTGGCACACCCAGCCGCGATCGATCCCGTACACCGTCCGCGCCGTGCGCCGCCCCGGCACCTGCAGTCCCTCCACCAAACGGAACAAGGGCGCCCCGCATTCGCCAAGGTTGCCCACCTCGCTCGCCCAGTAGTTCTGCTCGGTGTTGATGTCCAAATGATAGTCGCAGGTCCAGCCCATGCCGGCCGCCAACCCATCGTTCCAGATGCCCTGCAGGTGCAGTGGCAACGGCGAGTCCTCCCGCGACCCGGCAATGGTCAGGTAGCGACCGTACTGGAAGAACAGCGCCGCCAATTGCGGATCCGCCTGTCCCCCGCGCGACGCCGCCAACCGGGTGTCCGTCGGCCGTCGCGACGCCTCGCCGCCGCCCAAGTCCAACGCCACGCGCCGGAACAGGCGCCGGTGGTCCGCCACGTGGGCGGCCCTCAGCCGCGCCGGCGTCTTCCGCAGCGCCGCCGCGATCTGCCGCTCGCTCGCCGCCGCCGGGTCGCCCCCGCGGAGATCGGTGTTCAACGCGACCAACACCGTCGCCGCGTCGGCCCCCTTCACCCGCAGCATCCGCCCTTCCGCCGTCACCGTGCCGCCCTCGGTCACCACGCGGATCACGGCCCCGAGCGCCGTGCCGCACTTGCCGTCGCTGTGCTTCTTTTCCAATGCCCGCGCCGAAACCACCAGGGTGTCGTCGCCCCGGACCGCCGATTCCCACGGGACTTTCCCCCCGTCGTAACCCAGCGTGAAACCGATGGAGCCCGGTCGATCCGCCGTGCACCGCATCACGACCACGCCGTCCGGATGGCTCGCCCAGACCTCGCGAAGGAATCGAACCCCGTGGGCGGCGAACCCGACCCGCGCCACCGCCTCGTCGAGATCGAGCTCGCGCCGGTAATCCGCGATCGCGCCGTCGATGCCGGACTGGGCCAGCAGCAAGTCCCCGGCGGGCAGGCTCGTGCCGTAGTTGAGTTCGCGGCCCAGCATGGTCCGGACGAGCGGACCCGCCTCCGCGTGTTTGCCCGCCCGGAACAATTCCCGGATGCGGTCGAAGGCCGCGGCCGCCCCGGGGTTCTCGTGCTCGGCGCTGGGCGCGCCGGACCAGAACGTGGATTCGTTCAGGGCCAGTCTTTCCCCGGCCACCCCGCCGAACACCATCGCCCCGAGTCGTCCGTTGCCGATCGGCAACGCCTCGAGCCACCGGGCGGCGGGACGCCGGTACCACAACGCGAGGGACGACCCGGGCGGCGAAGCCTCGCCCTCGAAGAGCGTCGTCGCCGGGATCTCGGGCTTGGGCGCGTCGGCGCCATGCAGTGCCGCCAGCGGGGCCAGCAACAGGCAGCAGAGGGTGAGCAGGACCGTTTTCATGCGAACCAATCCGGGATTGGAGGACCCAGACTGGCAGGTTCCGCCGCCAAGTTCCCCGATTTTCCGCGCGCGTCCCCAGCCTCGGGGATGCACGGTGCGGCATGGACTGGACCCCGCTCAACATCACCGTCCGCGTCGGTTGCAGCCTCGCCTACGACACCCCCGTGCCGACGCCGGCCCTGTTCGTTCTCCGGCCGCGCCTCGAGGGAAAGGTCCTCGTGATCCAGGAAAAGCTCTCCTTCGGCATCGGCTTGCCCTCCTACGAATTCCAGGATTCGCACGGCAACATCACCTACCGCTCGACGCTCATGCCCGGCCGGAACGAAATCCGGCACGACGCGCTCGTGGCCGTTTCCTCGCTGCCGGACACCCGGCAGATCCAGGGCGCCGTCCTGCCGGTGGGCATGCTCCATTCCGACCTGCTGCGCTACACCCTGCCCAGCCGCTATTGCGATTCCGACAAGCTCATGGACTTCGCGTGGAAACATTTCGGGCACATCCCGCACGGCCTCCAACGCGTGCAGGCGATCTGCGATTGGGTCCACGAAAACATCGAGTACCGCTTCGGATCCGGACGGGCCGATCTCTCCGCGTCCGAGGTCATCGCGCGGCGCTTCGGCGTGTGCCGCGATTTTGCCCATGCCGCGATCGCCCTCTGCCGCGCGTTCAACCTGCCCGCGCGCTACGTGACCGGACATTTGCCGGACATCGGCTTTCTGGATCCCGGCACGCCGATGGATTTCCACGCGTATTGCGAGGTTTACCTCGGGCAGGACTGGCTGACCTTCGATCCCCGCTTCAACGTCCCGCGCATCGGCCGGGTTAAGGTCGCCCATGGATCGGACGCCGTGGACGGGGCGTTCGCGACGATCTTCGGCGAGGCCACGCTGACCCACTTCGAGGTCTGGGCCTACCAGGTCGACCCGCGGAAGGTCTCCGTCGGCGATCCCGTCGACATGTCCCTGCGTCTCGATGGCACCCCGCTGGTCCGCCTGGGATGAGGGAACGGGGCAAGCCCGATTCCTTTCCGCGGACGACGCGGATTCCGCGGTGGGGAAGGCGGGGACCGCGGTTCGGCATGCCGACCGCGTGGGTCCGGTTCAGCGGACGCGCGCGATCAGGAACCCATCGTGGCCTTTCGCCCCCACGGTCTGGAGCGCCGTCGCCTGCACCCGGGGCTCGCGCGACACCGCTTCCAGAAACCGCCGCATCCCGAGCACGCTGGCGTCGGTGCTGGCCGCGTTCGCGACCTCGCCCTTCCGCACCACGTTGTCCGCGACGATCACGGTCCCGGGATGCGACATCTCGAGCGCGCCGCGGAAATACTCGGTGGTGTTGGGTTTGTCCGCGTCGATGAACACGAGGTCGAACGGGGCCGGGTGTTCCGCCCGCACCCACGCCAACGATTCCAAGGCCTTCCCCTCGCGGATCACCACCCGGTCGCCCACCCCGGCCCGGTCGATGTTCCCGCGCGCGACCCGAGCGTGCCGCGGCTCCGCCTCGAGCGTGACCAGCAGCCCGTCCGATGGGAGCGCCCGCGCCAGACAGATCGTGCTGTAGCCGCCGAGCGTCCCGAACTCGAGGATGCGGCGGGCCCCGAGCAAGGTGGCCAGCAGGTTCAGGAACCTGCCCTGCAACGGCGACACGTCGATCGCCGGCAACTGCTCCCGCGCATTGGTCGCCAAGGCGCCTTCCAACCCGGCATCCACGGGGAGGAGGCACTCGCCCAGGAATTGGTCCACCACGATCCACGGTTCGGCATTCATCGCGGGCCGCTTCATGCCACGCGGCCGCGACGGTTCCGAGCGTCGATTCCAAGGCCGCCGGGCACGACCGGGAACCGGACGGCATCTCCGTGGTGCCCCATGCCGGTTCCGGACGCCACCGACGGCCACCAACCCGCCGAGAGGCCCGCCGGTCGCCGGATTCCAAATTCGCCTTTGCTTCCGCACCGTTGCAATTCCTACAGTCCGCCCCATGTCGAAACCGGCACTCGGACGAGGGCTTGGCGCTCTGCTCGGCGGTGGCAAACCGCCCGGTCCCGCCACGCCCACCCCCATCGCCGGGCCCGTCGCCCCGGCCGCCGGCCCCGCGGCACCCCTTGGCGTCGCCATCGACCGCATCGTTCCCAGCCCCCTCCAACCGCGGAAGGATTTCACCGAGGAATCCCTCCGGGAACTCGCCGACTCCATCCGCGAACAGGGCATCGTCCAACCGCTCGTCGTCCGCGCCGTCGGCGACCGGCTCGAACTGATCGCCGGCGAACGCCGTTGGCGCGCCGCCAAACTGGCCGGGCTCGCCCACGTTCCCATCATCGAGCGGACCGCCACCGACCGCGAGGTCCTCGAACTCGCGCTGATCGAGAATCTCCAGCGCGAGAACCTCAACCCGGTCGAGGAAGCCATCGGCTATTCGCAGCTCCAGTCGCAGTTCGGCCTCACCCAGGAACAGGTCGCCCAACGGGTCGGCCGCAGCCGCGTCGCCGTCACCAATGCCCTCCGCCTCCTGAAGCTCGCCCCCGATCTGCAGGATGCCGTCCGCCAGGGCCGGCTCTCCGCCGGACACGCCAAGGTCCTGCTCGGCATCGAGTCGCTTCCCCTGCAGTCCTCCGCCGGCGAACAGGTCCTCGCCCGCGGTCTCAGCGTCCGCCAGACCGAGGAACTCGTCGCCCAACTCCTCGCGCCCGCCCCCGCCGGTTCCACCGCCACCCACCGCGCCCCCGCCACCCGCGACCCCCACGTCCTCGACGTCGAGAACCGTCTCCGCGAACGCTTCGCCACCAAG